>JBHHVZ010000065.1:0-15945 GCA_046756245.1 Parvularculaceae bacterium | reverse complement strand
AGGGGGATCGCGCAATATGTCTGATACTCAAGTTCATAACGTTATGTTCACTAAATATTTCCCCTCCGCCCCCTCCCCCACCGCGTCGGAGAGTTGCGCGACGCCGAAAGTGATGTTCGATCCCGGGCCTTCGGGGCCGAAATCGGCCGTAATATCGGCGGTCGCATAGAGCGCGTTCGGCCGGCCCTCGGGGTCCGGGTCGAAGGGCGGGGCCGCGTCGAAACTGCGTAAAGCCGCCCCGGCGCCGTCATAGATCGTCACCCGGTAGCGCTCGAAGGCTTCGCCGAGGGGGACTTCGCCTTCCCAGCTATCGCCGCCCATGCGCGTGCGCCGAATCCAGGAAAGCCTTATCGACCCGCCTTCGGGTTTTGCGCGCAAATGAACCGGGGCGAGCGGCATGAGTCCGCGCGCATTGAACGTCTTCGTCTTCGTGGTGAAGTTGGCGCCGCCCGGCAGCTCATCTTCAGGGCCGGCCGTCCAGTCGAAGGAAATTCCGCGCAGGTCGAGCGCGAAAGCCGCCTGCGTCACTGCCGGCGTGAGCAACACAAACCGCGCGCCGATGGCGGCGCCGGCGAGGGCTTCCCCCTCGGTTCCCGCCTGCCCGCGCAAAAGGCCGCCGAGCGTCCAGGACCCGTCGGCTTCGAGCGTTGCGATTTCGAACTGCGCGACTTCGAAGCCGCCATTGGCTGACTCGACCGCAAAGACATTGGCGCCGGAGAAGACTTCCAGCGGATCGCGCGAGGCGAGCGCCCCGAAGGAAAGGCGCATGCTGACGGTTCGCCTGTCCCAGCGCCCCGACGCAGCCGATGGAAGCGCCGTCTCCAGCCGGCCGAGCACCGCGCGCGCCGGCGCCGTGGCGGAGAGCGCCGGCGCGCCGACCGTTCCGGTCTCCCGGTAAAGCGCGACGCCGCCGGGCCAGGGTTCGGCGAACGCGGCGAGCCACGGCCGCGCCGGGTCGTCGTTGGCGTCAAGAAGCGGCAGCTCGAACAATTCCCAGATCGGGGCTGCGAACACCGAAGGCGCCGCCGGAACCTTGAACGACAACCCGCCGGACGGGGCTTCGTATACGGAGGGCGCCACGCGCACGGCCTCGACGCGGCGCTCGGCGGCGTCGACGATTTCGGTGAGGCGATAGCGCCGCGAAAGCCCCGCGGCGGTGAAATCGACCGTGTCGCCGGGCTCGAGCTCCAGCGCCGACGGCGGCAGTGAGAAACTCAACGTCTCGCGCATCACCCAGGCGTCGGCGAGAATGGCGCGGACGCGCGCTTCGGCCTCGCCGGCCGGCAGGACGGCGGGGATCTCGACGCCGGCCTCGCGGGAAGGACGCGCGCCGGGGTCGCGCGCCTCGGCGACGGCGGGGGCGTAGTCGGCCTCCTCGTCGAGAAAGCCAAGCCGGAAAGCGGCGGGCAAATCGGCCTCCTGCGTCAGCGCCAGCGAAAAGGCCGCGCCATTGCGCTCGGCGAGGTCGGCTTCGGCGAAGACGGCGGCCGGCTCGCTCGCCCGGGCCTGAAAGCGGATGACGGCGCCGGCCTCGACCATGTCGAACTGGAAAACGTCCGCCAGCGGATCGATCATTTCGCGTGGACTCATCGGCCGGTCGACCACATAGCCGGTGAGAAGGCCCTGAAGGCGGGTCGCCTCAATCGACGTGAAATCGGCTTCCGCCGCGAGCGCGGTTACAAGCAAATCAAGCGGCGCGCGGCCGGTGCGGCCGGTGAGCCAATGGCCCTTTTCCCAGTTCGCCGCGTCGCCCCAGACATCGGCTCGCGCCGGAAAGTCCGGATAGGGGCGCGCATCCCAGGCCCAGACATAAAGCCGGTCGGCGTCGATCATCGTTCCGCCGTAGACAGAGGAAACGGGATTGTTGGCCGCGTCGCGCCAGTAATCGGATAGCGCTTCCACATAACGGCGCTGGGCGAGGTCGTCGCGCGCGCCGTTCGAAAAGTGCGGCAGCGCGCTTTCCGAACTCTTGGGGTCGACGAACACGTTGGGCTGATTGGCGCCCTTGTCGACCGCCGGGCACCCCGTCTCGGTGAAGACAAAGGGTTTTGACTGCGGAACCCAGGCGGTCGGCGCGGCGTTGCGCACGCCGGCGGGCCGGTCGTGATGGGCGTTTTCCCACCAGCCGCGCAGATCCTTGAAGCGGAAGACGAAAGGCTCGCCATAGGCGCCGTCGGCAATGGCCGTGCGAATTTGCGCATCGCGGTCGCCGCTTGAGGCGTAGAACCAGTCAAACCCTTCGCCGGCTTCGACATTCGACATGAGATAAGTGCGATCGTGCGGGCCGCTCGCGCCGGCCAGCGCATCCAAATGCGAAAATCCATCGCGCCAGTCGGCGAGCGGGTGATAGGCGTCGACGCCGATAAAACCCGTTTCAGGGTCGGCCCAGAACGGATCCAGATGAAAGAAGACGTCGCCGGTTCCGTCGGCAGGTTGATGGCCGAAATATTCCGACCAGTCGGCGCCATAGGAAATCTGCGTCGCAGGCCCCAGCACCGAGCGCACATCGGCGGCGAGCGTTTGGAGCGCGGCGACGGCGGGAAAACTAACGGCGCTGTCGCGCGCCGTGGTGACGCCGCGAAGCTCCGAGCCCAGAAGAAAGGCGTCAACCCCGCCGGCCATCGCACAAAGATGCGCGTAATGCAAAACCATCCGCCGGAACGACCATTCGGCCGGGCCGGAATAGGAAACCGTGTCGACGCCTGGCGTGAAATCGTTCGCGCCGGCGGCGCCGAAAAACGCCGCAATGTCGCTTGCCGCGGCGGCCGTTTTGTCGTTTCCGCCAACCGTGATGCGCCCGCGCCAGGGATAGGCGGCCTGTTCGGCCCTGCCATAGGGATCGGGCAGCCCATTGCCCGGCGGCACGTCCATCAGGATGAAGGGGTGAATCATCACCTTGAGGCCGCGCGCTTTCAGTTCCGCAATCGCCTCGATCACGCCCTTGTCGGCCGGCGTGCCGCCGAAAGCCGCCGCGCCGTCGATCTGGCTGATGAGATGCGCTTCAGCTCGGCTCGCGCCGCCGCCCAGCCAGTCATAGGGCGCGGTCGTCTTCACCGCCGTTTCGACGCCGGGGCGCAGCGTGCACGCGCCGGCGCGCAAATCGTCGCCGAACCAGGAGACGACGAGCGACACGGCGCTCAAATTCGGGAGCGCGGCTTCGAGCGCGTCGAGGGAAGCCAGAAAATCGGTTCGGCCTGAATTGTTGTGGACGTTTTCGGAAACCGCAACGCCTTCGCCGGCCTCGCGCGAAACCTTCGTCGTTCCGTAGACGAACTCTCCCGAACCGGGGATGAGGTTGACGGCGTTGACGGCGTTTTCGAGCGCGGCAGGGTCGTTCTGGCGTAAAGATTTCTCCACCTCGAACGCAAGCTGCGGGATGCGGTTGCCGAAATCCTTGAGCGCCAAATCTTCGAAGACGATATAGGCGAGTCCGCGAAAGGCCGGCGTCGCGCCCGCGCCTTCTGTCGCCTCGATAAGCGCATCGGGGGGCTGGTCTTCGGTCCCGCGATAGACGCGCACGGTGTGTTTCGAAAGGTCGAACGGCTTGCCGTCGGCCCAGACCCGCCCGATACGGTCGATTTCGCCTTCCGCCAGTCCGACCGCGAAGGAAATCGAATAGAGATATTCGGTCGTCGTTGTTTTGACCCGCGCGCGCCCGCCCTTGCCGCCCGAGGATTCGGTCGTTTCCTGCGTTGTCTCCTTGAAATTCGCCGCCCAGATCACCTGCCCGGCGACGCGGGCGCGCCCGAATACGCGCAGGATCGGCGCGCCTTCGGTCGAAGCCTGCACCTGAAAACTTTCAAGCCGCGGCCCGGTGATTTTTCGCTTGCGCGGGCCGAAAATCAGCCGGTCGGCCTGGCCGGCCGCAAACGCCGCCGCCGTCGTCGCCGCGGTGCGGGCCAAAAACGCGCCGATTCCGGCCCGCCCTGCGGCGGAGGCGACGCTTGCGCCGGCGGTGAGAATGAGTTGGGCCATGAGAAAATGCTCCGCATTTTTAGGTGAAATGGTGAAGTGGTGAAGTGGTGAATCGTGAATGGTGAAGCGGTGAATAGAAACTTTGTCATTCCGGGACGGCCTCCTCAGTGTCCTCACTTCACCATTCACGATTCACGATTTCACCATTCACGACATCACTACTGCCTATTCGTCCGTTCCCGGAAAAAGGAAAATCCCGGCGAGCCGCGCCCGCCACCACCGATAAAGCCAGCTTTCGCAGACATGTCTTCCGGCGTAGGCGTGGACGAACCGTGCCGGCACCGTGACGATTCCGCAATGCTTCGCCGGCCCGGCCGGATCGATGCGGAAAACGACGACATCGCCCGGCTCCGGCGCGCCGCCCTTGCGTTCGGTCATGTTGCGCCGCGCCGCCGCCAAGAGCGGTTCGTCGCCGCGGCGCTCGTTCCAGTCCGGCGTGTAGGGCGGCGGGATTTCGGGCTCGCCGCCGTAAAGTTCACGCCAGACGCCGCGCACGAGGCCGAGACAGTCGGCGCCCGCGCCCTTCGCGCTCGCCTGGTGGACGTAAGGCGTGCCGATCCAGCTCCGGGCGAGCGCGACGATTTTTTCTCTGGTCGGCGGATTGATTTCCTGATCGCCTGAATTCTCTTTCCGCTCACCCCGGCGAAAGCCGGGGCCCAGAACTAAGTCTGCACTGGATCCCGGCTTCCGCCGGGATGAGCGGGGAGAGTGTTGAAAGGACATGCGGAGCGATTTTTCCGCGCGAGCGCGGGAAAATCGCTGTGCTTGTTTGGTCATGACCTTCTGCCCCCGTCGTTTTTCTCGCCGCGCAAGGGGTAGCTGACGATGAAGTCATTGCCCGGCATCAGGTGAAAACCGCGAAAATTCACCGCGTTGTTGAATTTGTCGCGACAGGTCTCAAACCGCTTGTCGCAGCCGGCCGTCGCATCGAACGTATCGCCCGCCGCAACGCTCGCGCCGGTTGGAATCCACAGGCTCACCGCCGCGCCGATGGCGCCGCCGGCCTGCGCCTTGATGTGCGCCGTCGTTCCGGCGTTGGCGCCGCCCGTCCAGGTCAAAAGGCCGTGTGCGAACCAGTTGTCTTCGAAACCCTCGAACCCGTCGGCGATGAAATTCTGGTCGTCGGCGACCTGCAGCACCGTTCCGCTCGTGCGGAACTGCGGGTCCGTAAGGTCGACGCCGCAGCGCGCATCGCCCAGCACCGCGTCGCAATGACGCTGGTAAAGCCGGCCGACGGTCTGGTCGAGAAAATGCGAAAGTCCGCGGATTTCGGCCGTAAAGGCATTCGCCTCGCGCTTCGCTTCGCCGATGACGCCTGTCCTGAGCAGCACGCGTTCGTTCGGGTCGGCCCAGTTGACGCGCCAGACTTCGACGCTCGCGCCGTCGAAGCGGCCGGCCGCAAGCTCTTCCGGCTTCAGCCGAACCGACGACAGCGCGCCCTCGATTTCGCTGTTGTCGATGGAAAGATCGGCGCTCGCCGTCGCCGCCGAGCCGGTCGCGCCGGAGTCGGGTTCATAAACCGTTCCGTCGAACGTGATCGCCCGGTCGTGGTCGGTGAAACCGAAGACGGCGCCGTCGCGGCGAAGAACCCGCCAGCAGATCGCCAGCGTCGTCGCGCCGCCGTCGAGATGGGCCTGGAATAAAGGATCAAGCGCGCGCATCAGACCAGCACCTCAGTGAGCGGGATGGAGGGAATGTCGCCGGCCTTGAACGCGGCGAGATTGATCCGGAGTTCGTCGGCGTCGAAGCGGACGGGTGTGTCGAAGACGAAACCGGCCGTCACTGCGGCGCCCGCGGCGGGCGCCGTCGTGAAAGTCGCGAGCCCGGTCGTCGTATCGACGGTGAAATCGGCGCCGTCCTGCTGAGCGATACCGTCGATTGCGATGAGCGTCGTTCCCGCGACCGGCTTCGCGATGGTGCGAACATAGCTCGCCCCGCCGCTGTCATAGCGCTTGACGAGCTGGAATGCGGCCGTCGCGCCGTCGCCGGTTCCGAGCAACTGATCGCCATCTTGCGGCGTCTGCGAAACGCTGCAGGATTTGTGGTCGAACGGGTCGCGAAAACGAAACGTGTGAAGCCGGCCGTTCCGCGCCTCGAAAAAGGCGACGACCGCTTCGATGTCGGCGATCGATTTGACGCCATAGCCGGCGTTGAACCCGCGCCGCGAGCCGGCCCACAGCGCATTACGCTCCTCATGGCCGGAAACGAGCGCGACGATGTCGGTCTTTCTTCGCGGGCCGCCTTCGGAATTCAAGGCGATGTCGACGGGGAACAAAACTTCGTGGAAGGACATGATGGTTGCTCAACGTTTTTAGAGATTAGGGATGAGGGATGAGGAATTCTGTCATTCCGGGGCCGCGCGCCAGCGCGGAACCCGGAATCCAGACCTGAGCCCATCCCCGCATACATCGGCGAGGTCGGCGTAAGCGGATGCGCGGAAGGACTGGATTCCAGGTTCGCTGCTTCGCAGCGCCCCGGAATGACAGAATCGCACTCACTACTCACTCACAAATTCCTCTCCCCGCGGCCGACGGCGCGGGCGAGGGCTGCGGCGATCTGGGTTTCGGACTGGCGGAAGCTTTCGGCGTCGCGAACGCCTGGCAGCGTTATGTTGACGGTGACGCCGCGCGCCGGCGAGACCGGATTCACCCGCCCGCTCGCCGACGGCGTGAAGATCTCCGGCCCGCGCTCGCCGACCAGAAACGATGCGCCCGGCGCGACGAAGCCGCCGCCTGCGCGCCCGCCGCCGAACGCGCCGGAAAAAAGAGAAGTGACAAGCGCCTCGACGGGCTTCCTCACGAAACTGTCGATGGCGATGCGGCGGAGATCGGTGAGGATCGAACGCGAGAGCGACTTCATCGACAGCCCGCCGCGTTCGGCGGCGCGCGCAAGCTCAAACTGGATGGCGCGGGCTGCGCCCGTGAAAGCGTCTTCGATAAGGGCGGCGGCCGGCGCGATTTGCTCACGCGCAACGCGGTCGATTTCGGCGCCGGCTTCGCGTACGCCCTCGCCGAGGCCGGCGGCGCCGATGGTCACGTTAACAGGTTCTGTCATGGTTTTCTTCCTTGTGCTAAGTAACTGATATCGACCGTATGAATGTTGGAGGGCATGTTTTTCTTCCGAATCTCTTTCTCCGCTCACCCCGGCCCCCGGGTCCGGCCAAAGGCCGGTCCGAGGGTAAACTCCGGCCGGGGCCCAGAACTAAGTCTGCACTGGATCTCGGCTTTCGCCGGGATGAACGGTTTTGAAGTTCTTTATCTGTAGGAGCGCACAAATGTTTCATCAGGGTACAGATTGGCAAGAGTCTTCAACTCTTTAAGCGTGAGAGAATCTCCCGCCGGCGACGCGGCCTCTAAAAGCCAGCGCCATTCGGCGAGGCGCAAATTCCAGAAGGCCTCGGGAGAAAGGTTCATGACGAGGACTCCGGCGGCGAACCAGTCGCGCCAGGGGAGGCCACCTTCTCCCCTTGCGGCTTTCCCGGCGGCGTTTCCTGTTCTGCACTGAACGCAGCAAAAGCGCGCGCGATCGCCGCGCCGGCCTCGGCGAAATCGATGTCGGCGGCCTTTAGCGCTTCAATCGTCAGCGCCGCGCCGCCGCCCTTTAAGAGCGCGTGCAGAATGACAAGAAGATCGCCGACGCGCGGACTTTCAAGGCGCGCTTTCAACGCCTCGAAATCGCCGCCGAACGCCGCTTCAATGTCAGCGAGCGCGCCGAGCGTCAGGCGAAGCGGGCGCGTTTCGCCGTTGATTTTTATTTGCGCATCACAGCCGGAACGGGTCATGACGCGGCCTCCGGCGTTGAATCGCCGCACGCGAGTCCCCCCTCTCCCCGTTGGGGGAGAGGGGCCGGGGGTGAGGGGGATAACCCTCGCGAAACCGAACAAAATCTGTGCGACATCGAAGCGCCGCCACCCTCACCCCTAACCCCTCTCCCGCAAGCGGGAGAGGGGAACGCGCCGAAGCGCGTGGAAATGCAAAGCCCCGTTCGATTATGGAAACGCGAATGCATCATTAGCCCTCTCCTAACTTGCCGCCGTGAAGGTCAGCGCGCCGGCCGAATCGAGCGCCAGCGACACCGCCGCTTCGCCGTCATGATCGCCGGAATAGTCGAGATTGTTGACGAGGAACGGGCCTTCGACTTCGCCGAAATCGGGAATGACGATCCGCCAGGTGCGGATGTCGCCGGCGAAGAATGCGGCGCGGACGGCTTCGGCTGCGGCGTCGTCGATGAAGACGCCCGCGCCTGAAACCGAAGCCTGCCTGACGCCGGCGCCGGCCAAAAGCTCGCGCCAGCCGCCGACCGATTCCGAATGGGTGACGTCGACGGCCTGGGCGTTCAAGGACAACGTGCGGGTTCGAAGCCCGCCGACCGTCGTGAAGACTTCCGGCGACCCGCCGTCGCCGATTTTCAAAAGCAAATCTTTACCGCGTTGTGCAGGCATGGCTCAGCTCCTTTGGGAATGGGGAAGGACGAATGGGGAAGTAGCGAAATGGGGGAATGAGAAATGGTGAAGTAGTGAAGGAACCGTCATCCCGTGCGCGGCGCAGCGCGCAGCGCTGCGTTGCAGACACGGGATCTGATGCGGCGCGGCGCATCTTTGCAGCGACCGCTGCGCACGCATTCGCGAACGATCCCGGATCAGCGACGCAGCATTTCATGCTGCATCGCATCCGGGATGACGGCGGCTTTTCACTATTCGCCATTTCACCACTCACCATTCGCCTCACAGCGGCTCGGTTACCGCGCGGAAGCGCATGACGCCCTGATAGGTTTCGCCGTCGGCGCGGCGGAAACTGTCGGCGAAGACGAAGCGGATATTGACGAGCCGATGCCCTTCAATCGTGAACGCTGCTTCGTGCAACGCGTCGTAAACGGCGGCGATGATCCGCTTGATCTCGCGCCGCCCCGCATAACGCGAAAAGATATGCAGCTTGACGTCGTGCTCGGCGCCGCCGGGAACGCCGGACCAGTCGCTTGCGCGCGCCTCGCCGATCGTAAGATAAGGAAACGGCGCGCCCGGAGGCGGGTCGTCATGGATGCGCGCCGGGTCGCCGAGTTCGACCTTGACGCCGGCGTCGGCCGAAAGATGCGCAAAGATCGCTTTCTGGAGATTCCACGCAGCAACGCTCATGGCCGGACCTCCTCGCAGACAAGCGTGAGCCGCCTTCCGCGGTCGTCGGCGTCTTCGACGGAGACAATCTCGTAATCGACATTGTCGAATCTGAGCCGTTGGCCGAGAACGATGTCGGCGCGCCGACGAATGGTCGCGGCGATGCGCTTTAAACGGTTCGAGCGGTCGCCGGCGAAATCGCGCGTCGAAGCAAGCCGTTCGACGCTCGCCCAGACAATCGCGCCGGAAACCCAGGCGAGTGTCGCGCCGCCGCCATTGTCGGGCGTGCGCACAGGCGCGAGGAACTCAATCCTGTGACGAAGCGCGCCGATCATAACCGCACCCGTCTGTATGGCGCGATGAGCGCGTCGACCGCGTCTGGAATGGAATGGATTCTTTCAGACTGCGCTTTTTCTCTGTTTTCGTAAAAATGCGCGGCGAGAAACATCACCGCCTGTTTGAGGTCGTCAGGTACGGAAGCCGCATCCGGAAATCCCGCCGTGAAATCGATCCGAACGCCGTCGAGTTTGCGTCCCGGCGCCGGCCAGGGCGAAAGCGCCCGCACCCGTCCCGTCGCGCCGACCGCGGTCTCAAAAAGCGCCGGGTCGACGGCTTTTGTCGCGCCCGCCTTGTCGACGACGCTCACCGCATCGATGCTTGCGACCGGCGACAGCGGCGCCGTAATGTCGCCGGCGCCGGCCGCCCCGAAAGGCGCGAATTCCACAACAGGCGGCGCGTCAAGCGCAAACCGCCATGCTTGCGCGATGAGCGCGATCTGCCCGCGCGCCTCGACCGCGTGACGGGCGGCGACGGCGAGCCCCGTAATAAGCGCGTCCTCGTCGGGAAGATCGACGCGGAGATGGGCCTTGACTTCGGCGAGCGTCACCGGCTCGGCGGCCGGCGGCGACAACAGCATCAGGGACATTACGCAACACTCCCGGGTTTGTTTTTATGCTGACGAATAATTCCGACAGCGAATGTGTTAAAATGACCGCCCTCCCCCCCTTCGACCGCTTCGCGGCCACTTCCCCCGCAAGCGGGGGAAGAATGCGCGCTGAACGCGAGGGGAATTCCTCCCCCGTGCAAACGGGGGAGGTGTCGAGCCCGAACGTCGTTCGGGCAAGACGGAGGGGGTGAAAAAGCGGCTCATTTCCGTCCTACGACAGCGAGAATTTGAGGACTTTGAGCGCCTCGAAATTCTGCATGCCGCCGCCGACGCGCTTCGTGGTGTAGAAAAGCACGTGCGGCTTCGACGAATAGGGGTCGCGCAACACGCGCACGCCGACCCGGTCGACGATGAGATAGCCGCGCGAAAAATCGCCGAAGACGATTGAGTGGCTGTCGGTCGCGACATCCGGCATGTCTTCGGCTTCCGTCACCGGATAGCCCAGAAGCGTCGCCGGCTCGCCGGCCTGCAGCGAAGGCTGCCACAGATAATTGCCGTCGGCGTCCTTGAACTTGCGCAACTGGCCGACTACGGAACGATTCATAACGAACCGTCCGTTGGCGCGGTAAGCCTGTTTGGGCGCGTAGATGAGATCGAACAGAATATCGACCGGGTTCGAGGCGGGAAATCCGCCGGCGACGCCGGTCGCGATATAGCCGATCTCGCCGTCGACGCGCGTTGCGTCATCGACGATCGGATAGCTCAGAAAGCCCTTGGGCTGGGCGACGCCGTCGCCGGAAACGAAGGCGGCGCCTTCCTGGGCGGCGAATTCGGTCTGCACCTCGTCGGCGAGCCATTGCTCGACGTCGACGACCGCATCGTCAAGCAATGTTTGAGACGCCGCCGGCATGGCGTAAAGCTCCATGGTCTGGATGTCGATGGCCGACAGCGTAGGCGTCGTCGTTTCCGCCCGCGCGCCGGTCTCGGCGGCCCAGCCGGCTGCGCCGCCGCCAATGCTCACAGGCTTTCTGTAAACATTGGCGCCGATTTCACGAACGCTGGCGATCTGGCGGATCGGCGAAATGTCCTTGACCGCCGCCGTAATCAGGCGCTCGACCTCGCGCGGGGCGAGATAACCGCCGTCCGCGTCGACGCCGGCCGAGAGCGCCTTCTGCTCAAGGGCGTGGATCGCTGAAGCGTCGCCGGCGCGCATATAGCGTAAAAAAGCCGCCTTGCGTTCGTCGGGAACGGCGGCGCGCCGTCCGTCGAGCTGCGGGCGCCCCTTCTCGAGCGCCAGCCGGTCGAGAGCGGCTTTCTGCTCGTCCACCGCCTTGTTGATGCGCTCGATTTTTTCGCGCAGCACGACGTCGTCGCTGCGCTTTTTCTCAAGCTTTTCGAGGCGCTCGTCGTTGGCGCTCCTGAAGCTTTCGAAGGCGCCGAGAAAGTCGCGCATCGCCGCGCGGATTTCCGGCTCCGTTCCTCTTGCCTTGGTTTCGATAGTCATCGTCTACTCCTGGTTACGCGTTACACAGACAAAATGTCCGCCGCGCCGCGAATGGCGTCGGCGAAAAGGCGTTCCTCGCCGGGGACAAGCGACGCGCCGCCTTGGGGATTGCGCGCGATTACCCCGGCGCGCGGCGGGCCGTCGTTGCGCGGCGCGCCTAAACGCGCGACGCGCGCCCCGTCGGCCATGGGAAACGTCACCACCGACACCTCCCACAGATCCGCTTCGATAATGCGCCGCCGGCCGGAGCGCGAATGCGCTCCATTCTCATTTTGGCCGCCTGCGCGGCCGGAGCGCCTGTCGCGCTCGGCGCGCACGGTCCGGTAGCCGATCGACAGCCCGTCAATGGCGCCGCCGGCGAGCAATTCGTAAACCTCGCGCCCGGTTTCGGAAGTCAGAAGAATCTCGCCGACCGCATAAAGCCCGGTTGAATCCTCCCTGAGCGACGCCCACCGTCCGATCGGCGTTTCCGCCGCATGCTGATAAAGCATTTTGACGTCGGCGGCCGGCCGGCGCATGAGCGAGGCGGAAAAAGCGCCCGGCGCGACGACGTCGCCGTTGAGGTCGGGCATTTCGAACACCGACGCATAGCCTTCGATGAGGGCGGTTTGGCTCATCATGTTGTCGCTCTCCCGTCATCCCGTGCGCGCTGCGGCGCAAGGCGCCGCTGCGCAGACACGGGACCGCTGTCGACAAGGCAGGGCGGCGCAAACGGAAGGCGATCCCGGATCAGCGCAGCATCACTGCGTGCTGCAGCGCATCCGGGATGACGGTTTAATTTTTGAAAGGCGCGCATCATCGCCGGCCCTCCGTTCCGATACGATCGAGCTTGTCTTCTATGCGGTCGACGGTTACGCGCACTGAGCGCACCTGTTCTTCGAGCCGCGCCGTACGTTCGATAAGCTGCGAGGTGTCGTCGGCGCGCCGCTCGAGCTGGGCGATGCGTTCGGCTGCGGCGCCGGCCCAGATGAGCGCAAGCGCCGTCTGAACCAGGATGGCCGCGCCGACCGCAAGCGTGATGCGGATCTCGCTGACGCGCCCGCGAACCGGGAACTCATTCGCCATGACCGCCTCCGTCGTGTGCGTCATCCGTCACGTCGCGCGCCGGTAGTCCGAGCACGGCGCGCTTTTCGTCATCGGAGAGGAAATCGGCGCGGGAAACGCGCATCCACAGCGCCTCGCGCTCTGCCGACAGCGCTTCGACGGCGCTTGCGTCGCAGCGAAGCTCGACCCCGCCGAACGCACCGCCGAGCCAGCCTGTGAGCGCGGCTGCGGTTTTCTTTACAAGCGGCAGCACGGTCTGTTTCCAGAAGGCGAGATTGGCCTCCTTATAGTTCGAGTAGGTGTTGTCGCCGGGAATGCCGAGAAGCATCGGCGGCACGCCGAACGCCAGCGCAATCTCGCGCGCCGCTGCGTTCTTGGCTTCGATGAAATCCATGTCGGCCGGCGACAACGACATCGCGCGCCAGTCGAGCCCGCCGTCCAAGACGAGCGGGCGGCCCGCATTCGCCGCGCCTGAATAGGCGTCTTCAAGCTCGCCCTTCAGACGGTCGAACTGTTCGCCGGTGAGGTTCTCGGCGCCTTCGGGGCCTTTATAGATGAGCGCGCCCGACGGTCGCGCGGCGTTGTCGAGAAGCGCCTTGTTCCAGGCGAGCGCGGCGTTGTGGAGATCGACCGAAGACGCCGCCGCCTCAAGCGGCGACATGCCGTAATGATCGTCCGTCGGGTGAAAGAGCTTCAGATGCAGGATCGGCGACGGCGCGCTCCCGTCGCCGCGCTTGAAAGAGACCGTGCGCCCGCCAGCGGCGTATTCGTAAGCCGCCGGCCAGCCGTCGGCGCCGAGGCGCACTTTCATCCGGTCGGGCCTGAGGACGTAAAGCTCGCGCACGGCGCTGTCGAGCGTTACGGCTTCGAGATAGGCGTTCCCCGCCGTCTGCAGGAAGCCGTAAAACGCCTCGAACAGCGCCGCGCCGGCCTGTTCCGGATTAGGCTTTTTCAAAAGCGTCAGGATCGGATGGTCGCAAAAGACCGCCTCGCCCTCGAAAGCCTTAAGCGGCGCCGAGGCGGCGGCCTCCGATATCAGCCGGACGCAGCGATAGGCGACGACATTGCGTTCGAACCCGGCGCGCGCCAGCGAGGCGTAATCGCGCGGCGTCCATACTGGCGCGCCGAGTCTTGAAAGCGCAATCAAGGGTTTCGCAGCGCTCGCCTTTTTCTCGGGCGGCCGCGCGAAAAACCATGGCAGGCGGAAGGAATCTATAAACGCCATCATGCGGCTCCTGTGAAAAGGATGTCGGCGTCTGGCGCGCGGCGTATTCCTCTTCCGCATGTCATGAGGGCGCTCGCCAAGCGCGCCGGATTATTCTTCCCCCGCTTGCGGGGGAAGTGATCCGCGCCGCAAGGCGCGGGTCGAAGGGGGCTTGCGCGGAGATCGAGTTTTGCGCGTCCACCCCCTCCGTCTCGCGACTTCGCCGCTCGATACCTTCCCCGTAAACGCGGGAGGAACGAAAGAAGCGTCATCAAGAAAGCGAAACCCATCACGCTCTCCCTAACTCAACCGCTTCACGCCGGGTCGCGGCGCCGGCGCTCTCAGCAGCAACTCCATAAGCGCCCAGACCAGCGCATCAAGCCGGTCGGGGCTCTTGCCGCCTTCGCCCGTAAACGACGTCATCTCATCTTCGGGCTTCGGGAACGCGCCCACATGGCGAACGCATCCGCGTTCATAAAGGGCGGCGACCGGCTCGGCGCGCAAGCGCTTGCCGCGCGTCGCATGAACCGCGCGCACCGGCGCGCCCGCATCGACTTGGGCGATTACTGCGCGCGCCATCTCGCCGCCCTGATTGACCTCGACGACGATGCGGTCGGCCTCGAATTCGTGATAGGCGGCGACGGCGCGTTCGGCCCAGCCGCGCGGCGACAGTCCCTGTACGGACCAGTCGGCCAGCACATAGCCGATGCGCTCGGTCGCGACGAAAGCGGCGCCGGCGACGATGACGCCGCAGGCGTCGGCGTCCGCGCCCGCGCTCGCCGGCGGATCGACGGCGACGACGACCCGGTCGAGCGGCGGCGCGGCGCTTATCCTTGCGGCTTCGATAAGCGCCCATGTCCACAGCGCACCGGCGACATCGTCGACAATTTCGCCCATGAGCTCCTGCCGGCCGAGCGCTGTTCCTTCATAAGACGCCACAATCTCCGAGAAAAACGCCTCGGCCAGATTGGCGCGATTGGCGTAAGTCGTGGCGCGGGTGAGCGTCGTCGTCTCGGCCGCCATCAGACGTTTGAGCAAAGCCGTCGGACGCGGCGTCGTGGTGACGGCCTGGCGCGGGCGCGCGCCGAGGCGCAACGCAAGCTGAAGGTTGCTCCAGGTCGCGTCCGGATAGCGCCACTTCGCCAGCTCATCGGACCAGGCGGCGTCAAACTGATAGCCGCGAAGCCCGTCCGGATCCTCGGCCGAAAAGCAGTAGCCCACCGCGCCGTTCGGCCAGACAAGGCGCCGGCGCGAGGTCTCAAAATGTGGGCGCGCCTCATTGGGCGTCACCGCGCGCAGGCCCGACGGTCCCTCGATCATGACTTCCCTCGCATCTGCGTAGCTTTCCGCGACGAGCGCGATGCGCCGGGCAAGGCCGGAAGCATCAGGGCCGGCGCCTTTGACGAGACCGCGAATCCACTCGGCACCGGCGCGCGTTTTTCCCGCGCCGCGGCCGCCGAGAAAGAGCCAGGTCGTCCAGTCGCCGTCTTCGGGCGGACGCTGATCGGGACGGGCGTTTTTCTCCCAGTCATAGCGCGTGAGCCTCGCTATCCAGGTTCGGGTCGCCGCCTCGATCACCTTGAGCCGCACGATCTTCCGCCTCAATTCGGTCGAGCTTTTCTTCAACGGATCGCTTGAAGGCGCGGATCTGTTCGGCGGTGATTTCGAGGATTTCATCGTCTCCGTCATCCGGGCGGCGTTCCTCCGTATCCTGATGCTTTAACTGTTTTGCGAGAGAAGCCGTGCGCAGGAGCGTGCCGAGCGTGCGCGCGCCGCGGTCGAATTCGGGCGTGTCGTCGTCGCCCCCTTCCATCGCCCGGGCTTTTCTGAGCGCCAGCGTTTTGACGCGTTCATAAAGCTCATTCAGGGTCGGATCTTCGTCCGGAACCGCTTTACGATCGTGCTCGGCCATGAGGTTCATCTCTCGCGTTTCATGCACGCGGGAGAAGGTAAGGCCGCCGGATGGGACGGGGATAACTATCCCTCAAAATTTAATGTTTTTCTCGCCAACCCCGCATGAACGCTGGATTTTGGTTCGCGGAAATTCGCCTTATGCGTGTGCGGAGGGTTTTAAGAGGAAGGCATGGACGCTCAAGCGGCGTACATTCGTATTAAAACGGGCGTCAATTCAAACTCCGCTCCCCCCGGCGAAAGTCGGGGCTCAGTCAAACTAAACCACTACCGGCTGGCGCCGGTAGGTTTATCTGAGTGCTGTTCAATAT
>JBHHVZ010000064.1:0-16055 GCA_046756245.1 Parvularculaceae bacterium | reverse complement strand
GCGGGCAGCCCGGCACGTAGATGTCGACCGGCACGATGCGGTCGCAGCCGCGCACGACTGAATAAGCGTAGTGGTAATAACCGCCGCCGTTCGCGCACGACCCCATCGAGATCACATAGCGCGGGTTCGGCATCTGGTCGTAAACCTTGCGGAGCGCCGGCGCCATCTTGTTGGTGAGCGTGCCCGCGACGATCATCACGTCGGACTGGCGGGGGGAGGCGCGCGGGGCGAAGCCGAACCGCTCGACGTCATAGCGCGGCATCGAGGCCTGCATCATCTCGATGGCGCAGCAGGCGAGCCCAAACGTCATCCACATCAGCGACCCGGTGCGCGCCCAGTTGATGACGGCGTCGGCGGGCGCGGTGAAAAAGCCGCGGTCGGCGAGTTCGTTCGAAAGCCCGGTGAAGAACGGATCCTCGGCGTCGGGCGAATAGCCCTCTGCGCCGGCCCGCGCAGCCGTGCCGTAGGGAAACTTGGTCTGGTCTAGCGCCATTCAAGCGCTCCCTTCTTCCACTCGTAAAGGAAGCCGATGGCGAACACCGCAAGGAATACGAACATCGACCAGAAGGCGAAGATCTGGAAGCCGCGGTCGGCGCCGAGTTCCGGGTTGAAAATCGTCACCGCCCAGGGAAACAGGAACGCCACGTCGAGATCGACGATGATGAAGAGAATGGCGACGATGTAAAACTGCACGTCGAATTTCATGCGCGCGTCGTCGAAGGCGTTAAATCCGCATTCATAGGTCGACAGTTTTTCGGGATCCGGATCGGCCGGCGCGACCAGCGCCGGCAGGACCAGAAATCCGATCCCGAAAATCACCGCCAAACCCAGAAACACGATAATCGGCAGGTAATCGAGCAGGAAATCGGGGGTCGCCACGAATATGCTCCCTAAGAGGCGCGCGACGGCTATCCGACGCCGGCGCGCCCGGCTTCGTTGAGTCGGCCGCGAAACTAGGAATTTCGGCGCCGAATAGCAACGCGCTTTCGCGTCGCAAGGCGTGAAATTCACGCACGCCTTTTAATCAGGGCTCACGCGGCTCCGCAGGGTCCGCCGGTTCATCGATCTCCGGGGCGGTGAAATCAGCATCGGGCTCCGGCGGATCGACGCCTTCCTGGCCCTGGCGCAGGAATTCGTTCCAGTCCTCTACCTCCCAGAACCGTTCGTCGAGAAACGCGTCGCGCATCGGTTCGGGCACCCGTTCAAGCGCCAGTTTCTTCTGCTCCGCCGCATCGCCGGCGAATGCGGCCAGATGGACGATATCGTCGGCGGTGAGATGGATGGCGTAGCCGAGTTCGACCGACTGCAGTTCGATCATCGCCGGCGCGCCCCACCACATCCGCGCTGCGAAATCGAGCGGGTCGATGGGTTCGGCGCCGATTCCCGCGTCGAGCGACGGCGCGGCCTTGCCGCCGACCCCGTTTACCGAATGGCAGATCACGCAGCCTTTCTGCACGAACAGTTCGCGGCCGGTCGAAGAGTTCGGATCGCGCTGGACGACATCCAGACCGTGCACGGACTCGCCGCCCCCATCGCCGCAAGCAGCAATAGCGAACAGCGCAGCGCCCGCCGCCGCAGGATTCAGCCGCTTCAGCATAGTCGCTCCTTATTCGTCCGACCGCAGCTGGCGGTCGGCGGGCCCTACTCTGGCTCCATTCGCCGGCATGGGCAATGGATCGCGGCGTGCGGCTGCGTGCGCGGCTTCGAAAGACAGTGGGAAAATGGCGCGAGTGACGGGACTCGAACCCGCGACCTCCGGCGTGACAGGCCGGCGCTCTAACCAACTGAGCTACACCCGCAGGTTGCCGGCCGCGTGGGCCGCCTGGGCGGCGTGATCTCTAGGGCCGCCGCCAACCGCGGTCAAGCGCAAAATGCTGCGGGGGATTGCGCCCCGCGCGTCCAAAGAGTTTGATAGAAGCTTAAGAGAAGCGTGGCGCTTCGCCATCGCCTCCTCGGGCGAGACGGACAAACGCCGACGGCGCGCGGCGCGCTTCGCCCCGCAGGAGGAGATTCATCATGAAGGAGAATGGCAGCGCCGTGAGATGCGCCGTTTTCGTCGGCCCGCAGGGCGGCGGAAAGACGACGCTTCTCAGCGCTTTAATCACGCGCGCCGCAGGGCATGCGCCGCATCTCGACAGCGTCCAGGAAGCCAAGGATTTCGGCATGACGACGGAGCCGAATTTCGCGCGCTGCGAGTATCTGGGCGACGGCTGGACGTTCATCGACTGCCCCGGTTCGATCGAGCTTATTCAGGCCGGTTATGACGCCATGTGCGTCGCCGATATCGTCGTTCTCGTCGCCGAGCCCAATCCCGGGCGCGCATCGAGTCTCGGCCCCTATTTCAAGTTTCTCGACGACCGCAAGATCCCGCATGTCCTGTTCGTAAACCACCTCGATGAATCGGAAGTCCGCGTGCGCGACCTGCTTGACGCGCTCCAGTCCTATTCGGAGCGTCCGCTGGTCCTGCGACAGGCGCCGATCCGCGACAAGGGCGCAGTCGTCGGCGCGATCGATCTGGTCAGCGAGCGGGCGTGGAAATATCGCGAGGGAGCGCAATCCGAACTGATCGAAATTCCCGATACGGCCAAAGAGATCGAAGCCGAAGCCCGCGAGGCCATGCTCGACGCGCTGGCCGATTTCGACGACACGCTGATGGAGCAGATTCTCGAAGACAAGGTCCCGCCGAGCGACGCCATTTACGATCTGATGGCCAAGGAGCTTGGTGAAGACGTCGTCGTGCCCGTGCTTCTCGGCTCCGCCGCTCGCGGCAACGGAATCACGCGCCTTCTCAAACTGTTGCGTCACGAAACCCCGCAGGTCGCCCAAGCCGCCGAACGAACGGGCCTCAACGGCTCATCGGCCAAGACCGTCGCTTCGATCATCCGGACCACGCATGTTCCCCATACCGGCAAGATTTCGATTGCGCGCATCTGGAAAGACGTGATCAAAGACGGGGATTCCATCAACGGCGGTCGCGTTTCCGGCCTCCTGTCGCTGAACGGCGACGCCCGCACGAAAGAAAACGAAGCCGGGCCCGGCGATATCGCGGCTATTCCTCGCTTTGACGACCTCGCGACTGGCGACCTCGTCATCGACGGCAAGATCAACAAGGCCGATCTCGACGGCGAAACGCTGTCGCCTGTCTTCTCACAGGCGATCCGCGCCAAGCACGACAAGGACGACGTGAAGCTGTCGACGTCGCTGGCGAAACTGTGCGAAGAGGACTCCTCGCTCACGACCGAGCGGCGCGCGGATACGGGCGAATTCGTCCTGCACGGCCAGGGCGACGTTCACCTGCGTCTCGCTGCAGCGAAACTCAAAAACCGCTTCAATGTCGAGATCGAAACGGCGACGCCGCACCCGTCCTACCGCGAAACCATTCGGGCGCCGGCCGATCACCACGCCAGGCACAAGAAACAAAGCGGCGGGCACGGACAATTCGCCGACATCAAGGTCAAGATCAAACCTTTGAACCGAGGCGACGGCTTTCAGTTCGACGAAGCCATTCACGGCGGCGTCGTGCCGAAGCAGTTCATCCCGGCCGTTGAAGCCGGAGTCAAAGAAGAGCTGCAATCCGGCCCGCTGGGTTTTCCCGTCGTCGATCTCGCCGTGACGCTTTACGACGGCCAGCATCACGCCGTGGATTCGAACGAAATGTCCTTCAAGCTCGCCGGCAGGCAGGCGATCCGCGATGCGCTGCCTGAGTGCGATCCGGTGCTCCTTGAGCCGATTTTCATGACGTCGATCCACACGCCGCGCGATTACACCAACAAGGTGCACGGCGTGATTTCAAGCCGGCGCGGCCAAATCCTCGGCTTCGACGCCCGCGACGGCTGGCCCGGCTGGGATACGGTCACTGCGATGATGCCGGAGTCCGGCTTGCAGGATCTCATTATCGAGCTGCGCTCGCTCAGCCAAGGCGCGGCGACGTTCGAAGCCGAGTTCGATCATTACCAGGAGCTATTCGGCAAGGACGCCGACAAGATCGTGGAGGAGCGCAAGGCTGAGCAGGAAGCGCGCTGACGCCTCCCCGTCGTCGCCCTACTGGCGGCGTCAACAGATTATACGCTCCGCGGTTCGCCGGCGGTCTTATCCGACCGCCACGGCCTAAGCCGTGGAAGCCATCGCGGCACGTTTGCGCAATATCGTTCGTAGTCGGCGCCGAAGCCGCGCCGCAACGCCGGCTCCTCGACCAAAACGACAAAAAGGTGGAAGGCGAGCCATAACCCGGCGGCGTAGAAAAGAAGCGCTGCGTCCTTAAAGAACAGCGCCTGGCCAAGGATCGCGGCGAGAACCCACACATACATCGGGTTGCGCACAAAGCGATAGGCGCCCGTCGTTACCAGGTTTTTAGGCGCTGCAATCGGCGCCGGCGTGCCGAGCCCATCAAGCGCAAAGCGCGCGAACGCGTCAATCAGTCCTGCGACGCCGACAAGAACGAGCGCAAGGCCGGCGATATGGAGCGGCGAAACGCCGGCGGCGATATCGGTTTCCCAACCGGTAATGAGCCAGGGGCCGAAACCCGCCACCGTTCCCGGCGCGATAAAGAAAAAAACGGTCGAGCCGATAAGGGCGCCGATTCTGCCCATAGGCCTCCTCCCCCGATGCTTGCGATTATAGCCTGTCCGGCCCCACCCGCACTACGGCCTTGCCGAAATTGTCGCCGGCAAAAAGTCCAATAAACGCCTCCGGCGCTTTCTCGAGGCCTTCGTAAACGGACTCGCGGAACTTGATTTTGCCGCCAGCGAGCAATGGCGCGATCTCCGCTGCAAATTCCATCGTCAAATGCATGTAATTCGAAACAATAAAGCCCTGCGCCATCACCCCGCGCGCAATCATGTTGACAAGGTTGGGCAGGCCCGGCTCGGGTTTCGTCAGATTGTATTGGGAAATCATCCCGCACAGCGCAATGCGGCCGCCGAAGGCGATGCAGTTAAGGGCCGCCTCCAGATGCATGCCGCCAACATTTTCGAAATAGCAGTCGACGCCGTTCGGCGCGGCTTCGGCGAGCGCCTTGGTGAGCGCCGAAGCGGATTCGTATTTCTTGTAATTGAGGGCGACGTCGGCGCCGCCTTCTTTCATCAACCATTCGCATTTTTCCGGCGAGCCGGCCGAGGCGACGACGCGGCAGCCCTTGATCTTGCCGAGCTGGCAGACGAGCGAACCGACCGCGCCGGCCGCGCCGGAAACGAACAGCGTTTCGCCTTCCTTCGGTTTCAGGATTTGCGTCAATCCCGCCCAGACCGTAAGCCCCGGCATGCCGAGCACGCCGAGATAGGCCGACAGCGGCGCAAGATTTGGATCGACCTTGTGCAGACCGTCAGCCGGCGCGACGGAATATTGCTTCCAGCCGCCCTGAAAGCCGACGACGTAATCGCCGGGCGAAAAGGCGTCGTTCCTGGATTCGACAACTTCGCTGACGGCGCCGCCGTCGAGCGGTTCGTCGAGCGCGAACGGCGGAATGTAGCTCTTGATATCGGGGCGCATGCGCCCGCGCATGTAGGGGTCGACCGACATCCACACCGTGCGCAGCAGAACTTCGCCGTCCGCAGGCGCCGGCGTTTCAATGTCCCTGATCTCAAAAAGCTCCGGCGTCGGAAGGCCGTCCGGATAGGCTTTCAAAAAGACCGCTTTCGTGCTGGGCGCGCTCATCATCCTGCTCCTTCAGTTGGGGGAGAGCCTAAAGAAATGCGCACGCCTCGCAACTGCGTGAAGCAGAAGGCTCAATTCGGCCCGCCCAGCGCCTTATTCTCGCCCTCGTGACGCACAATCTTCATAGACAGGCGGCCTCGACGCCTCGTTCCCGGTCGTCGGCGGGGCGTATTCCCGCATCGAGAGTTAGAAGCCTCATCGCAAGGAGACAGGACGATGAAAAACATGATCATTGCATCGGCGGCCATGGCTCTCGCAGCGGCGGGATGCACATCCACCGGCACGACGGGCGAAAGCGCGCTCTACGGCGCCGCGGCGGGCGCGGCGGCGGGCGCGGTCGCCGGAGAGATTTTTGCAGGCCGGCCCGGCAAGGGCGCCGCCTACGGCGCGCTCGTGGGCGCAGCGCTCGGCGCCTATGAAGGCTGCTCGCGCGCGGGCACCTGCTTCGGACGGGCCCGCGACCACGGCTATCGGCGTTACGACCGTTATGAAGGCCGCTACTATTACGAAGATCCCGAATATGGCGACACCTATTGGGAGGACGGCTCCTTCCGCCGCTACGGGAAACGCAAGCCGCACCGCAGATATTGATGCCAGTCCCTCCTAGAGCATGTTCTCCGAAATGCGAGTCGGAGAACATGCTCTAGGTTTTTGTTTTGTCGCGCATTTTATCCGAAAACCGGTTCCCACTTTTCGGAATGCGCTCTAGCCTGCGAACTCAAAGCCCGCGCTTCGCCGCGGGCTTTTTTTAGCCCGCATGCTTGCGCACGAACGACGCCGTTTCGCCCAACGCCTCGCGCGCCTCGGGAAACCAGCCCTGAAACACCGGCCATACGTGAGCGAGCCCGTCGCGCAGGACAAGCTTCGCGTCGACGCCCGCCGATTTCGCACGTTCCACCAGCCGGGTTGAATCGTCGCGCAAGACCTCGCTGGCGCTGGCGAATGCGAGCAGCGGCGGCAAACCCGACAGGTCGGCGTATAGCGGCGAAATGAGCGGCGTTTTCGGATCCGCGCCGTTCAGATATTTGGCCGGCGCCTCGCAGATGCCGTCAGCTCTGAAGAGAACGTCGGATGCGTCGTTTTCCTCAAGCGAGGCGCCCGTCATCGCAAGATCCGTCCACGGCGAATAAAGAACCGCGCAGGATGGAAGCGATCTTCCTTCGTCGCGCAATGCGACGAGCAGCGCCAACGCCAGCCCGCCGCCCGCCGAGTCGCCGGCGACCGCAAGCCGCGCCGGATCGACGCCGCCGTCGAGCAGCCATTCATACGCCGCGCGCGCATCCTCCACAGCCGCAGGAAACGGATGTTCCGGCGCCAGCCGGTAATCGAGCGAGAATAGTTCCGCCGGAAATTCGCGCGCCATCGCGCAGGTCAGCGAACGATGGGTGCGCGGAGAACAGAATACATATCCGCCGCCGTGCAGATAGAGAACGGTCAATTGCGCGCGCACGCCGGTCGGGCGATGCCATTCGCCGCGAACGCCGCCGTCTTCGACCTTATGGATCGAAACGCCGGCCGGCGGTTTCCGGGGCATGCGCGCCTCCGCCTGCGCGCGCAGAATCCTGTGGTCCATCGTGAATATCGGCTTCGGTTTTGCCGTCAACCGCAGAAATTGATTGTAAAGCCGCGCCCGCAGGCTCGCCACCACCCCCTCCTTTTCGCTTCACGCAGACTAACGGCGTTTGCGGCGATACGGAAAGTCTAATCGGACAACCGCCCTAGAGCATGTTCTCCGAAATGCGAGTCGGAGAACATGCTCTAGGTTTTTGTTTTGTCGCGCATTATATCCGAAAACCGGTTCCCACTTTTCGGAATGCGCTCTAGTCGTCGCGGTGCACTTTTTCCTGCCGCTCGTGGCGTTCCTGCGCCTCAAGGGAAAGCATTGCGATCGGGCGCGCTTCGAGCCGCTGCAAACCGATCGGCTCGCCGGTTTCTTCGCAATAGCCGTATTCGTTGGTCTCGATGCGCCTGAGCGCCGCATCGATCTTTGCGATCAGCTTGCGCTGCCTGTCGCGCGTTCTCAACTCAAGCGCTTTTTCGGTTTCGCTCGACGCGCGGTCGGCCAGGTCGGGCAGATGATGGTCGTCTTCCGCAAGATGATTGAGCGTGCCCTGGCTTTCCTTGAGTATGTCCTGTTTCCAATTGAGCAGCTTGCGCCGGAAATATTCTTTTTGGCGGTCATTCATGAAGGGTTCGTCTTCAGACGGACGATAATCTCCAAGTTCAGTCGCCGACATGCTTCGCTCCCTCTACCGGTACCGTTCCCCAGCCGCCTTCTTCCGGGCGTTTGCGCGGGCCTATATAACGAGGCGCGCCGCCCTGCTCAAGCTGGATCTGGTTCGACCAACCGCAAAGGGAACTCAATAAAATTCAATTATTTGTAAAGATGCGCGATTGCGCAGCGCACGCCGGACACGCCGACGCGCGCCGCTCGAAATCAGCGGCCGAATTTTGCGAGCTCCACGCGCGCGCGCAATGCGATCTCGTCGTAGACGTCCTCAAGCGCGGGATCTCCGGCGACGCCGGCGCGCATCTCGGCCGCCTGGGCCAGCGCGTCGAGATCGCTTATTTGCACCCTGCCGTCAAGCAGGCCGAGACGCACCGATTCCAGCAGGTCGAGCGCCCGGCGCGACGCCGCCAGCGCCTTCGCCCGCCCGCCGCCTTCGCTCTGCAGGTCGATGAGCGCGCCAAGGGCTGCGACCGGGCCGGCCGCCGCCAGGCCTTTGGCCGGCGTCGTCGCCGGCGCGTCCTTGACGGAGAATGCGGCTTTCGCGCGATCCGGCTTTCGCGTCGGCGCCGTCGCCCGCGTTTCTCCTGCGCTGCGTATCTTCATATGGCTGCGCCTATTCAAAACGGCGCTGCGCGCCGCCGCCGCTTAAACTGCGCCGCCCTCGTTAAAGGTTTCGTTAAGCGTGCAAAATCTTCCCGGCAAAAACCGCCGCTCTCGGCCGGACCGGGGCGCTCGCGGACCGGAGAGATTTCAATCTCTGCGTCTAAGTCACTCTAATTCAATAATTTTTTTGGATTCACCACAAATGGCCGGATGGCACGCGCTTCGCTTTGGACCGCAGCGACATCTTCGTTCGCCAGGAAAGCCCCGTTCGTGACATCACACCCGCGCCCCGCCTGTTTCGCCGCCGCGCCGCCAATCCGCGCTTTTCTGTGTGCGTTGGCCTTTTCGCTGGCGCTCTTCGTCGGGCCGGCCTGGAGCGAGTCCCGCATCAAGGATCTCGCCGATATCGAAGGGGTGCGCGAGAACATGCTGATCGGCTACGGCCTCGTGGTCGGCCTCGACGGCAGCGGCGACCGCATCCGCAACACGCCGTTCACCCGCGAAAGCCTCGTATCGATGCTCGAGCGCATGGGCGTCAACATCCGCTCGGAAACGCTCGACACCGAAAATATCGCCGCCGTCATGGTGACGGCGAACCTGCCGCCCTTCGCCACACAGGGCACCCGCGTCGACGTTTCTGTGAGCGCGCTCGGCGACGCTGAATCCTTGCGCGGCGGCGTTTTGCTGGTCACCCCGCTCCATGGCGCAGACGGCGAAGTTTACGCCATCGCCCAGGGTTCGGTCGCCGTGAGCGGTTTCGCCGCCCGCGGCGACGCCGCTTCGCTCACCCGCGGGGTGCCCACCAACGGCCGCATTTCAAACGGCGCCGTTGTCGAACGCGAGATCGCCTACGACATCGCCGCGCGTTCGTCGATCCGGCTCGCCCTGCGCAATCCCGATTTCACCACCGCGCGGCGGATCGCAGCGGCCGTCAACGAAGAGCTCGGCGTCAGCGGCGCCAGCGTAATCGATCCGGGTACGGTGCTTCTTTCTCGACCGGCGGACTATCAAGGCGACATGGTCGCCCTGATTTCCACCGTCGAAGTCCTGCCTGTCACGCCCGATCATCGAGCCAAGGTCGTTATCGACGAGGCGTCGGGCGTCATCGTCATGGGCGACGACGTGCGGGTGTCGACCATCGCCATCGCCCAGGGCAGCCTCACCGTCTCGGTGAGCGAGACGCCGCAGGTGAGCCAGCCGAGCCCGTTCTCCGAACGCGGGCGGACCGTCGTCGTGCCGCGCACCTCGGTCGGCGCGAACGAGCCGCCGTCCGAACTTCGCATCGTCGAAGGCGGCGTCAAGCTGAGCCAGCTTGTGGACGGGCTTAACGCGCTCGGCGTCAGCCCGCGCGACATGATCGCCATTTTGCAGGCGATCAAGACCGCCGGCGCGCTGCAGGCCGACATCGAGGTGATGTAATGGACGCCGCCGCCCTTTCCGCATCGGCCGCGCCGGATCCGGCGCTTTCGCCCGCCGCCCGGGACGCGCGGCTCACCCGCGTCGCTCAGGAATTCGAAGCCATGGTGCTCTCGGAGCTTCTCAAGCCGATGTTCGAGTCCGTCAAAACTCCGAGCCTTGTCGGCGGCGGTTCCGAGCAGGAGGCCTTCCAAAGCCTCCTGCAGGAGGAATACGCCAGATCAATCGCCGCGCGCGGCGGACTGGGCGTCGCCGATCAGGTGAAAGCGGCGCTCATTCGCATGCAAGCCGCGACCGATACCGCATCAACCGTCTGAGGAGACGCGCCATGTCCGCCCCTTCCCGCGACGCCGCCGCCCGAGTCGAAGCGCTGATCGATCTCACCGAAAAGCTCACGGCGATCTTTATGCGCGAAAACGATCTCCTGGCGACGCGCCGGCCGCGCGAACTGGCGCCGTTGCAGGCCGAAAAGGCGCACCTTGCAGCCGTCTACGCCCAGTCGATCCGCGATATCGCCAACGACCGCGGGCTGGTCGACAACGCCGGCGCGGCGCTTCTCGGCAAACTACGCGCGATCACCGCGAATTTCGAAGCCCGCGCCAGCGAGCAGCGCGCCCTTCTCGACGGCGCCCGGCTGGCGGCGGAAGGCGTCGTCAGGGCGATCGCCGACGAGGCGGCCGACGCCGACGCTGCGCCCGGCTATGACGACCGCAAGACCGACAAGCCCGTCGCCGTCAGCATTGATGAAAACGCCTGAACGGTCGGCGCCGTCTATTTCACGAACGCCTTCACCGCATCGGTGACGAATTCCGCCGACCATTGATTGACGACGGCGACGCCGGTTTCCGCCGCGCCGCTTTCCGATGTCATGACTGGCGACGGCCCTTGCGCATCCGGCCCGGCGAACCCGTCGATCTTCGATTTTGGCCCCCGGCTCCGGTCGAACGATATCGCCGTTCCCACGGCGTTGCGCGCATCGATGAATCTTTGGACGTCGACAAGGAAAAGCGCCACTTCAAGGCCGAAATTGTTCGTCGTCACGCCGCCGGTCACAATGACGTGACGGCCGAAAATGATCAGTCCGTCCGAAGCGCTGTTGATGACGGTGGTGACCGATGCAGTCCCGTTAAAGGCGTTCAGTTCATCGTAAGTGGCGCCGGCGTTCGAGAACGCAGTGTTAGCGACGACGCTGGCGCACCCGGTCGCCAGAACCCGGTCGTTGCAGCCGATGAAGCGAAGGATGAACTTCGCACCGCCCGAGGTCGTCACGACGACAAAGGGATCGCTCGCGCCGTCGCTGCGCAACTCGCCGTTGAGATTGAGCCCGGCGAGGATCGACAAAGCCAGATCCGCGTTTATGTCCTGCATTACGGGCGACGCGCCAGGGAGCGCATTGGCGCCGTTTTGGGCGGAAGCCGGCGCCGCGAAAATCGCAAGAGCCCCAAAAAAAGCGAAAATAACCTTTGATTTCAACAAGTTGTACATAATCCCCTCGACTGTCAACGCTGGCAGAATGGCGAGCCTAGCATGAAAGCCGGGCCTGCCCAGCCCGCAGTCCCGCCGTCCTGTTCTCGCCGCAATTTCGGCGTTAGACTGGGCCGTCGAGGGGGTATCGGCTTATGAAGATATCGGACAACGGCCTCAGTCTCATCAAGCGTTTCGAGGGCAAGGTTCTGGAGGCGTATCAGGACATCGCCGGCATTTGGACGATCGGCTACGGCCACACCGGATCTGATGTGAAGCCGGGGATGCGGATCAGCGACGAAGAAGCCGACGCGCTGCTGCGCCACGACGTGAAAGAACACGCCGACGCAGTGTCGCGCAGCGTCAAGGTGCCGCTCAATCAGAACGAATTCGATGCGCTGGTCAGCTTCGTCTATAATATCGGCGGCTCCCAGTTCCGGAAATCAACTGCGCTCAAGCGTCTCAATTCGGAAAACCGACTCGGCGCTGCCGACGCGCTGACCTGGTGGAACAAGGCGACCATTGGCGGGGTGCTGCGTGAAGTGGCGGGACTGATTCGCCGGCGTGCGGCCGAACGGGCGCTCTTTCTCGAACCGGCCAATCCGCCGATCGTGACCGAACCGGAAGCGGTCGAGGAGAATACACGCCTTTCTGCGATCGAGGATCCGCCGCGCCGCCCCAGGCTCACTGAAAGCAGGACGATTCAGGGCGCAACGGTGGCCGGCGGCGCCGGCGCGCTTTCCTCCACGCTCGGCAAGAACAGCGCCGAAGACCTCTCGGATATTAAGGAGTCGGTCAAGGAAACCGGCACGATCGCGCCGGAATCGGAGATGGCCGCCGATCTGGCCAGAAGGCATGACGCCGAGGCGCAAATTCAACTTGCGCTGATGATCCTGATCGTGCTCGCGGTCGTTTACGTGATCTATTCGCGCATTGAAGACTGGATGCGTTATCGTCGGTAAGCGGCGGAGCGTGCGTCAGCGCCGGGTCGCCTGAAAACGGGTGACCTGCAACTGGCCGGAGCGTAACGCGTCGAACCTTTCGGCCCATTGATAGGCCAATATATTCAGCATGCGTATTAATTCGACGCGGCGACGCGTGTCGGCGGCTTCACGGATCATATCGTAAACGCGCTTCCAACGCGCCCATCCGCGCGCAATGAGCGGCAGGAACGCCGCGGTCTCGTCGGCGGCTTCTGAAACCGAAAAGCCGGCCGCGCGCAACGCGCGTTCATAATCGCCCATCATACGCGGCGAGCCGGAAAGCGGCGGCGAAAAGCAGGAGCGCAATCGCGCGCCTTTTCGCGCAACGGTAAAATCGACAAATGCGGCCTTGGCGCCGTCGACCATCAATTCGCCCGCAAAGCGCGCAAACGCGGCCGGATCGGGATCGCGGTGCAGTTCAAAAAACGAAATCAGCCCGTCGGCCGAGGCGGCGTTCAATCGCTGCAGCGCCTGCTCGTAAGAACGCAGCCGCCCGTCGCGCAGCTTGAGCTCGGCGCGGGTGAGGCCGCTGACCTTCCATTTGGAGCCGTTTCTGAGATCGCGCAGCGGCGCGCCGGCGCCGGCGCCGAGCACCATGACGTCCGCCCGGGTCGGCAATGCGAGGGTGCGCGCGAGATTGAGCGTCCAGGCCGGATTGCCCGGCTCCAACCGCCCCTCGCCCCAGATCGCCTCCGAAACCGCATATTCTGGCGCAGTCGCGGCGTCACTTAAATGATCGTCCCTGTTGTAGCGTGCGGCGATGTTCGCGCGCTCGGCGGTCTCGTCGAAGTCGAAGCCTTCCCACCAGGCGTTGAACCGCCGCCCGGCATAGGCGAAATGCGCCATGATTCCTTTCAGTTTCGCCGGCTGCGATCGCATCCGCCCCGCCTTCGCCTCATGCGTGTTCACGCTTTCGCAGAATTGCGAAATATCGCCCCGCCCGCCCGGCGGGGTCGACCTTTCCTTCATCGCGCTTCGAGGCTGAAAAAGCGTTAACGCCGGGCGCCGCTCAGGCCTTCATTTGTAAGCAGTTTGCGAATGCGGTCCTGCAGCGCCGGCAGAAGCTCCGCCTCGAACCACGGATTCTTTTTCAGCCAGGCGTTGTTTCGCCAGGACGGATGCGGCGTTGGAAAGAACTGCGGCGCAAAGTCCCGCCAGGCTTTTACGGTCTCCGTGAGGTTCGCGCCCGCTTTTGCGCCGAGATGCCATTTCTGGGCGTAAGCGCCGACCAGCACGCAGCAATCGAGCTGGGGCAGCGCCGCCATCAGACGCGCGCGCCAGGCTTCGGCGCACTCTTTTCGCGGGGGCAGATCGCCGCCTTTTGAGTCCTGGCCGGGAAAACACAAGCCCATCGGGATCACCGCAATCCGGGCCTCGTCATAGAATTCTTCCTCGCCCACCTCCATCCACTGGCGCAGGCGCGCGCCGGATGGATCGGTGAACGGCCGGCCGCTTTCATGGACCCGCACGCCCGGCGCCTGACCGAAGACGCCGATACGAGCCGTGCTCGACGCCTGCAACACCGGCCGCGGCTCGTGCGGCAGGGGCGCGCCGGCAGGATCGGTCGCGCAAAGCCGGCAGGCGCGAATCTTGCGCAGAAGCGGCGCGAGCGGTTCAGTCATCTTCCCTCGACAGATTCGCAAGCGCAGGCGCGTTTTTTTCCCAGTTGACGCCGTCAATCGGGCGGCTTTCGACCGAACGGAATTGGGCGCGATCCATGCAGCGCAGATTGACCGAAACCCCGTCCGGATTCGAGCGCGGGACGTAAAACGACTTCACGCCGCAAACTTTGCAGAAGAGATGCCTGGCGACGCCTGTGCCGAACCTGTATTCCTTCAGCCGGTCTTCGCCGCGGATGAGCAGGAACCGCGATTTCGGAACGATCAGGTGCAGGAAGCCCGTCATCCGGCAGATCGAGCAATTGCAGTCGACGACCTCGACAGCGTCGCCGGTTTCGACTTCCCATTCGACGGCGCCGCAATGGCATCCGCCCTGTTTCCAGCTTTTTGCGGTCATCGATTCCTTCCTGTCCGCCTCGCCCGAGCCGGTCCTGGCGGTTGCGCATCGCGCCCCGGCGCCTAATAAGATCCCGAAGCGACCGAAGGAGCACGACAGCGATGCCGCTCACACCCCGCGCCGATCTCGAGCCTAACACGCTTGACTATGAGACGACGCCCCTCGTCAAGCCGACCGGCTTTCGCGAATACGACGCGCGCTGGCTCTATGGGCCGGAAATCAACCTGCTCGGCGTGCAGGCGCTCGGTCAGGGCCTTGGGACGCTGATCCGCGAAATGGGCAAGTCCCCGCGCATCGTCGTCGGCCACGACTACCGCAGCTATTCGGCCTCGATCAAACAGGCGCTCACGGTCGGGCTGATGACGGGGGGGATCGAAGTCAACGACATCGGCCTGGCGCTGTCGCCGGTCGCCTATTTCGCGCAGTTCGCTCTCGACATCCCCTGCGTCGCCATGGTCACCGCGAGCCACAACGAAAACGGCTGGACCGGGGTCAAGATGGGCGTCGAAGCGCCGCTCACTTTTGGGCCGGATGAGATGGAGCGCTTGAAAAAGATCGTGCTGACGGGCGCCTTCAGGGACGCGCCCGGCGGCCGCTACCGCCGCATCGAAGGAATGCGCGAGCGCTATATCGCCGATCTGGCCGAGGGCGTTTCTTTCTCACGCAAAATGAAAGTCGTCGCCGCCTGCGGCAACGGCACGGCCGGGGCTTACGCGCCCGAAACGCTTTCCCGGCTTGGCCTCGACGTTATTCCGCTCGACGCCGAGCTCGATCATTCTTTCCCGAATTACAATCCGAACCCGGAAGACATGGAAATGCTCCACGCCATGCGCGAGGCGGTGAAGGCGAACGGCGCCGACGCAGCGCTCGGCTTTGACGGCGACGGCGATCGCTGCGGCGTGGTCGACGACGAGGGCGAGGAAATTTTCGCCGACAAGATCGGCGTCCTGATCGCACGCGACCTGTCGGCGCTGCATCCGAACGCACAGTTCGTGGTCGACGTGAAATCCACCGGCCTTTTCATGACTGACCCGGTCCTTCTCAAAAACGGCGCGAAGACCGAATACTGGAAGACCGGCCATTCCTACATAAAGCGAAGGAGCCATGAACTCGGCGCGCTCGCCGGGTTCGAGAAATCCGGCCATTTCTTTTTCAACAAACCGATCGGGCGCGGCTACGATGACGGGCTCGTCGCCGCCATCGCGCTCCTGCAGATGCTCGACCGCAACCCCGACAGGAAACTTTCGGACCTGCGCAAGAGTCTGCCAAAAACCTGGCAGTCGCCGACCATGTCGCCTCACTGCGATGATGAGAAAAAATACGCTGTTGTCGACAAGGTGGTGAAAGCCTTCGTCGACCGCGCCGATGCGGGCGGCGAGATCATCGGTCAGAAGATCCGCGACGTCGTCACCGTGAACGGCGTCCGCATTACGGCCGAAGACGGCACATGGGGGCTCGTGCGCGCGTCTTCCAACAAGCCGGAGCTTGTGGTTGTCGTCGAAAGTCCGACTTCGGAAGAGAACATGCGCGCCATGTTCGCCGAACTCGACGCGGTTTTGCGCGCCCACCCGGAAGTCGGCGCGTACAATCAGAAGCTCTGATGCCTGGTCCGACGTCTTTCCTTGTTTACGCAGCGGCCGCATTGGCGGAGATCGGCGGGTGTTTCGCCTTCTGGGCATGGCTGCGGCTTG
>JBHHVZ010000063.1:0-16648 GCA_046756245.1 Parvularculaceae bacterium | reverse complement strand
TACGACGCCATCGATGCGGTGCTCATGAGCGCGGACGGAACGCCCGAAGACGATCTCGTCCTCATCGTCCGTAAGCTCGAAGCGCTCGAAGCGTTTCTGAAGACCGATGACGGGGCCAATCTCGCGGTCGCTTATAAGCGCGCGGCGAATATTCTGAAGGCGGAGGAAAAAACCGACGGCAAGCCGGCCGACCCTGCCGCTGTCGATGCGAAAAAATTCACCGAGGCCGAAGAAAAAGCTCTCTTCGCCGCGCTCGAAGCGGCGGAAGAGAAGGCCCGCGCCGCCGTCAGCGAAGAACGCTTCGAAGACGCCATGGCGGCGCTTGCTTCCCTTCGCGAGCCCATCGACGCCTTTTTCGACGAAGTCACCGTGAACGCCGAGGACGCGGCGCTCCGCGCCAACCGGCTGGCGCTGCTCGCCCGTTTCCGCGCCGCTACGGCCGAAGTCGCGGACCTTTCAAAACTTGAGGGGTAGGGGGCGACGTTCGCCTCCGGTGTCATTCCGGACGGCGCGGAACGCGCCGATCCGGAATCCATACCTGAGCGCCGCCGCTTGCGATCATTGCGCTGCTGATTGTGGGGACGGACTCAGGACTGGATTCCGGGTTCGCCGCTTGCGCGGCGCCCCGGAATGACAGAGTAAAAACCCCCTCCGGTCTCGCTCCTTGCGGCGCTCGACCACTTCCCCCGTAAACGGGGGAGGAATCCGCCCTCTTCACCGCCTTCCCTCACAACCATTTGGGGCGCCGGGCGAACCTGAAAGCAAGGAAACATGCGGGTTCCGGCGCCCGAACATTAAATTTTGCGGGACAGTTATCCCCGTCTTTCCGCGCGGCCTTAATCTTCGCTCTCGTCGGGTCGCCCCCATGGCCCGGCGCGGCGTCCTCAAGGCGGGTCCCCTTGAACGCGGACGTCGGGCGGCCGCGCCGGCGCTCGATGCGTATTATCGCGCGGCGCGGCCGCCTCCTGCGGGGACGGGCGCAATGCAGTTCTGCCGCACTGCGTCAATTTTCGGCTTGGCCGGGGTCGGCGGCTGTCTTAAGCCATCCCTGAAGCCGGAAGTTGAGTCTCTGACGGCGGGCGACGGCGCGGAGAAGATTCAGGAACAGGCGGGGACAATGAGCCAAAAAACGGCGGATCAAGCCAGATGGGTCTATAATTTCGGCGCCGGCGCCGCCGACGGCGACGCCTCGATGAAGAATTTTCTGGGCGGCAAGGGCGCCAATCTCGCCGAGATGGCGGGTCTCGGCTTGCCGGTGCCGCCGGGCTTTACGATCACCACCGAAGTTTGCGCCGCCTATTACGAAGACGATCGCGCCTATCCGAAAGGGCTCGAGGCGGAAGTCGAAGCCGCCCTCGCCCAAATCGGCGCGGCGGTGGGCAAAACGTTCGGCGATCCGGCCGACCCGCTGCTCGTTTCGGTGCGGTCGGGCGCGCGCGCCTCGATGCCGGGCATGATGGACACCGTTCTCAATCTCGGGCTTTCCGACGAAACCGTCGCCGGGCTTGCGAAACTTTCGAACGACGAGCGCTTCGCCTATGACAGTTATCGCCGCTTCATCCAGATGTATTCCGACGTGGTGCTCGGGGTCGAGCATCATGTGTTCGAGGAGCTTCTCGAAACCTACAAGGAAGAGCGCGATTATATTCTCGATACGGAATTAACCGCCGACGACTGGAAGGCGCTGATCGGCAAATACAAGGAGGCCGTTGAAACGGCGCTCGGCCGGCCGTTTCCGCAGGATCCGAAAGAGCAGCTCTGGGGCGCGATCGGCGCGGTGTTCGGCTCCTGGCGCAACGACCGGGCCGAAACCTATCGCCGGCTTCACAACATTCCCGAAAGCTGGGGAACGGCCGTCAATGTCCAGGCCATGGTGTTCGGCAATATGGGCGAAACCTCGGCGACCGGCGTTGCGTTTACGCGCGACCCCTCGACCGGCGAGAACGCCTATTACGGAGAATTCTTAATCAACGCCCAGGGCGAAGACGTCGTCGCCGGCATCCGCACGCCCCAGCCGCTCACCAAGCGCGCGAAGGAAGCGATGGGCGAGACCGCGCCCTCGCTAGAAGAGGCGATGCCGAAAGCGTTCAGCGAGCTCGTCGCGATCTTCGATAAACTCGAAAACCATTATCGCGACATGCAGGATATCGAGTTCACCATACAGGAAGGCCGGCTTTGGATGCTGCAGACTCGCACCGGCAAGCGCACGGCGAAAGCGGCCCTCAAGATTGCTGTCGATTTATGCGAAGAGGGACTGATTTCGCAGGAAGAAGCGATCCTGCGCGTCGATGCGCATTCGCTCGACCAGCTTCTTCATCCCTCGCTCGATCCCGATGCGGCGCGCGATCTTCTGCTGACGGGCCTGCCGGCCTCGCCGGGGGCGGCGTCCGGCGAGGTGGTTTTCACCGCCGACGAAGCCGAGAGAATCGCGCAGGAAGGGCGCAAGGTCATCCTGGTCCGGGTTGAAACGAGTCCGGAAGACATTCACGGCATGCACGCGGCCGCGGCGATCGTCACCGCGCGCGGCGGGATGACGTCTCACGCCGCCGTCGTCGCCCGCGGCATGGGCAGGCCCTGCGTCTGCGGCGCCGGCGATCTCCGGATCGATCAGGCGAAAGGCGTTTTCACCGCCGCCGGGCGTACTGTTGCTAAAGGGGACTTGATCACCGTTGACGGCGGCGACGGAAAAGTTTTCGCCGGCAAGGTCGAAACCGTGCAGCCGGAGCTTTCCGGCGATTTCGCCACATTGATGAGCTGGGCCGACGCGGCGCGGCGCATGCGCGTGCGCGCCAACGCCGAAACGCCGGAAGATGCGGCGGTCGCGCGCCGTTTCGGCGCCGAAGGGATCGGCCTGTGCCGCACTGAACACATGTTTTTCGACGCCGACCGCATCATCGCCGTGCGCGAAATGATTCTCGCCGAAGACAAGGCGGGGCGCGATGCAGCGCTGAAAAAACTCCTGCCCATGCAGCGCGCCGACTTCGAGGAGATTTTCAAGGTGATGCGCGGGCTGCCGGTGACGGTGCGCCTGCTTGATCCGCCCTTGCACGAATTTCTTCCCCACTCCGACAGTGAAATTGAGGAAGTCGCCAGCGCCTCCGGCATGGATGCGGAGAAATTGAAAGACCGCGCCCGCAAACTCCACGAGTTCAACCCGATGCTCGGCCATCGCGGCTGTCGGCTCGGGGTTTCCTATCCGGAAATCTATGAAATGCAGACGCGCGCGATCATGGAGGCTGTGGCCGCCGTGGCGGGGGAAACCGGCGACGACATCACGCCGGAAATCATGGTTCCGCTCGTCGCCAAACGCGAAGAGCTTTCGATTTTGAAAAAACGCATCGACGCTGTCGCGGCGGCGGTGATGCGTGAGAAGGGCGTGAAATTCGACTATCTCGTCGGCGCCATGATCGAGCTGCCGCGCGCCGCGCTGACGGCGGATGCGATCGCCGAGGACGCCCAGTTTTTCAGCTTTGGCACGAACGACCTCACGCAGACCACGTTCGGCCTTTCGCGGGACGATTCGGCGTCGTTCCTGCCGGACTACCTGCGACAGGGCGTGCTGGAGCGCGATCCGTTCGTCACCCTCGACCGCGAAGGCGTCGGGGCGCTCGTGTTGATGGCGGCCGAAAAGGGCCGCAAAGCCCGTCCCGGCCTGAAACTGGGCATCTGCGGAGAACACGGCGGCGACCCGGAATCGATCACATTCGTGGAATCGGCGGGGCTCGATTATGTGTCCTGTTCACCTTATCGCGCCCCCATAGCCCGTCTTGCTGCAGCGCAAGCAAGCCTTGGGGAAAAATATCAAAAATGAGCGATTTAGATGGTTAACACAGCTCCCGCGAAAGCGAATCATATAGCCTTTACAGAAGGTTAAGGGTCGGAATAATTAGTCTTAAGAAAAGGTTAACAAGCGAGAAAATAATTTGCTCAAGTCCTATCGAGGCGCCATATTCCGCCTTGAAGGACGCGTCTTGAGGGCGCGTTTTTTGCTCTGTTCGTGGGGTGTTCCTGCGTAACTGCAAAGACCTGACACGAGCCCCGGCGCCAGAAGGCGCCTGCTTTACGGATCCGCTCCGGAGGCGCTGCGAAGCGTCGGCGGCGGGTCGTGAGAAAAAGGACGAATAGGCGTAACGAGATGAAATCCCGCTACGAACATTCCATCCAGCACGTTAACTGGACCCTGCGCAGCCTTATCGCTGCGACCGGGGTGTCAGTATGCGTTCTCGCGACCGCGCTGAGCGCCACGGCTTCCGCGCGCCGCGCCGAGCAGGCCGCCCAAATCGAACAGGCTGTGGCCAGCCAGGCCGAGCTCGCCGCCCAATTCGCCGAATTCATGAAGGCCGAGACTGTAGCCGCCCGCGAGGCGCTGCTGTCGCCGCGGCAAAAGCCCGCCAAGGCCATAGAAACTATCGTCGCCGAGCGTGGCGGCGTGGACGGCCTCGTTGATTTCGATTTCACCCGGCTCACGGTCGCGCGTCTCGACGGGGAAGAGCGCAAATGTCTGACCGAGGCGATGTATTTTGAGGCCCGGTCAGAACCGCGCGTCGGGCAGCTCGCGGTCGCCGACGTGGTGCTCAACCGTGTCGCGAGCCCGGTCTATCCGAACAGCATTTGCGAGGTTGTCTATCAGGGGGCGGAGCGGCGCACCGGATGTCAGTTCAGCTTCACCTGCGACGGCTCGCTCAAAGGGCGCGTCAGCAAACGCAAGTGGAAGGAAATAGACGACCTTTCCGTGGCCGTGCTTTCGGGCGTGCGCGCGCCGGTGAGCCGCAACGCAACGCATTATCATGCGACCTATGTGTCGCCGCCATGGGCCGAGACGCTGACGCCGACCGCGACGGTCGGCTCGCATAAATTCTACCGTTTCCCGAGCCGTTCGGTCGTCGCCGCCGCGCCGGCGGAAATGTAATTACTCCGCCTAAAGACAAATCTCTTCGCCTTCTTCAGCGATTTTAAATCCCTGACTTGCAACCAGCTTTCGCTCGCGGCTTGCAGGATCGTGGAGGGGGTTCGTGTGGTTCATGTGAATGAAGCGCACCTTGGCTTTTTCTTCTGCCGGCAGGTCTTTAAAGCGCGCCATCGAATGCGCGACGAAAGGATGCGGGAAACCCGACATATCGCGCCCAGGGATTTCGCCGTTCGCGAAAAAGGTCGCATCGAGAAAGGCGAGGTCGGCCGAAGCGATCACATCTTCGATCCTCGTTCCCGCCGCGTCCCATTCCTCCCAGCCGTCGATATCCGGGAGGAAGATTACGGATTTCGACGGGCCTTCGATCCGGAAACCGACAACTTCGGAGAATTCCTGCCGATGGGGAACCGCGAACGGCGTGACGGCGATGGCCTCTGCGAGCGCCTCTGTTTCGCCTTCGCTCATGATCGCGAGATAGATGTTTTCGTAGCGCACCAATTGGCTCCAAGGGCCATTGCTTTCGAGGAACGTTGCCATGCGCGGCATCACGTAAACCGGAACATGTTTCGCGCCCGCCGCTTCATGGCCGAACAGCATGAGGCCGGCGTAATGTCCGATATGCGCGTGGGTGAGGAAGGCGCCGGCGAGGCCCGGCGAAGCGTCGGCGGGCGCCAGTTGGTCGAGTCGGTAAAGCTGCTCCTTAATGTCGGGCGTCGCCTCGAACAGCCAGCGTCTGGTTTCGCCGTTCCGCCGGTCGACAAGCGCCAGCGACGTCGCATGCCGGCGCAAGGATGCGTCTTTCCACGCCGGGTCCTCGGGGTGACCGATCTGCGGCTTGCCGCCGTCTTGGGCGACGCCGAGGACGAGAAGCGCCACGTCACATTGCGCTGGCGTGGGCGCGGATGGCGTACAGGAACTGGAGATTGCAGCGGCCGCGATTACGCCAAACATTCGCCGTTTCATCACGGGCGGCCTTTCATTTCGTTCTATCGACGCAATTCATTGGCGGCGACTGATAGTTGAAACCGGAATACGCTGTGTCGGGGAACAGTCTACCAGCGCGCGGATCGAAAACCGAACCGGCGCAAATGGCTTTCAATAGCGGTTAGCACCATGTGTCGCATAGCCTCATAACCAATTCAATGTTAACTCAATCGAATGAGAATAGATCAGATGGGGTGCTAAATGATGGCACGCTTGATGAAATTCGAGCCGTGTATTTTCGCCCTCGCCGCATTAGCGCTCATTAGCTGTTCGACATATGCCACGGTAGATCCGAGCGAGAAGCTCATTATTCGCGCCGATCGATTATTCGCGCCGATCACGATTGCTGGAAATAAAACCGTAGCGGCGATCGACAGCGCGGCGGAAATCACTTTTGTCGACACAACCTATGCTGAGTCGATTGGTCTGGAATTGTTTGGGGAGCAGATCGGAAAGGGAACCGGCGGTACAGCGCAGGTGCGATTTGCGCAAGGCGTTCCGGTTGTCGCTCTCGGCCAGCCAATTGGCGAACTTACTGTGGCTGCGCTCGATTTGTCTGACATATCCGAACGTCTCATTGGAGCGCCGCTCACCGTTGTCCTCGGTCGCGAGCTTTTTGACGGAGATCGGATCGAGGTCGACATTCGAGGCAAATCAATTCGCCGCTCGTCTCGAGAAAACACGCCGCCGGGCGTCGTGTTGAACTTGAAAACACGCAATGGCGTTGAGACCATGAATGCCAGCGTCAACGGCCAACCGCCCGTCAATGCGGAGCTCGATCTCGGCAACGGCAGCGAAGTCCTGATCGGCGCCGCGTACGCTGCTCAACTCGGATTGCTGAAGGAAGAAAATATTATAGACCGACGCAAAGGCGGCGGCGTCGGCGGACCGATAGAGCGCGACATTATCATTCTGGATGAACTCGAGGTCGCTGGAGTGAAATTCAAAAAAGTTGAAGCCGCAGTCGACAACACCGCAAACGCCGCCGCCCTTAATTTAGGCGTCAAGGCGTTGCGAAATTTTCTGATTACGGCGGATTTTTCCGAAAGGACGATTTGGCTGGCTGCTTACTGAGTCAGATAATCCAACCCCAAGTCCAGACTCGGCGCGGAATGGGTGATCCAGCCTGACGAAATGACATCGATGCCAGTTTCGGCGATGGCGCGTACGGTATCGAGCCGGACGTTGCCGGAGGCTTCGAGAACGGCGCGGCCGTTCGTCAGCGCCACGGCCTTTTTCATGTCGCCCAAAGACATATTGTCGAGCATGACGACATCGGCGCCTTCGGCGAGCGCTTCTTCAAGCTGGGCGAGCGTGTCGACCTCGATTTCGATTTTCACCATATGGCCGAGCGCGGCTTTCGCCGTTTTCAGCGCCTTCGCGACGCCGCCTGCAGCGGCGATGTGGTTGTCCTTGATAAGGGCGGCGTCATAAAGGCCGAAACGATGGTTCATGCCGCCGCCGCACCGGACGGCGTGCTTTTCAAGCGCGCGAAGGCCCGGCGTCGTTTTCCGGGTGCAGACCATTTTCGCTCCGGTTCCTTCGATGGCTTCGACAAGCGCCGCCGTCGCCGTCGCCACGCCGGAAAGATGGCCGAGGAAATTAAGCGCGACGCGTTCGGCGGAAAGAATCGCGCGGGCCGGACCTTCGACCGTCATCACCGTGTCGCCGGGGCCGACTCGTGCACCGTCCAATTTTGCGATGTCGACGCTAATGGCTGGATCGACAAGGCGAAACGCCGTACGCGCCGCCTCGATTCCGGCGATAACGCCGGGCGCGCGCGCGGCGATCCGCGCCTTCATCCGCGTCTCAGCCGCAATCACCGCCCGCGAGGTGATGTCGCCGGCCTCGCCGAGATCTTCCGCGAGCGCGCGGCGCACTGCCGGCTCGACAAGGCTTAAGGGCAGGGCGGGCGGGGTCATCAGGCGACCGCCTTCGACGGCATGGGAGGCGCGGCGGCGACTTTCACCGATTCCGTTTCGGTCGAGTAGCGGCACAGCGAATGAAGCGGATCGTCGGACGCCTCGGGATAGTCCGTGCGGTAATGGCCGCCGCGGCTTTCCTCGCGGGCAAGCGCGGCGGCCGCGATCAGCCGCGCGCTGACAAGCGCGCTTTTCAGTCCGCTCGTCATCGCCTCGCTACGGTCGAGCGCGTCGATTTCGTCGAGCGTCCGCGCAAGGCTTTCCTTTGAACGCAGCAGCGCGCAGTCCGCCGCCATGGTTTTGCGCAACCGGGCAAGCGCGTCGCCGTCGGCAGGCTTGGCGGGAAGCGCGTAACGATCGTTCGGCGCATGGGGCTCGCGCAGCGGGATCGCTGTCTTGTCGCGCAATTGGTCGGCCGCCCGCGCGCCGAAGACGACCGCCTCGAGCAGCGAATTCGAGGCGAGTCGATTAGCGCCGTGCACGCCTGTCGAAGCGACCTCGCCCACCGCCCATAGCCCGTCGAGCGAGGTTCGCCCGTCCGTATCCGTCATGACGCCGCCCATATGGTAATGCGCGGCCGGAGCGATCGGCATCGGCGCGTAGCGCGGATCGAGCCCGGCCTTTTCACAGGCCGCGAAGACCGTCGGGAAAAGCTCGGGAAAACGCGGACCGATGCTCTGGCGCGCGTCGAGAAAGGCGCCGCGGCCCGCAGCGATCTCGGTCTCCACCGCGCGGGCGACGACGTCGCGCGGGGCGAGCTCGGCGAGCGGGTGATAGTCCGGCATGAACCGGCGTCCGTTTTCGTCGACAAGCGTCGCGCCTTCGCCGCGCAGCGCCTCGGTCGCGAGCGGTGCCGGGTCGAGCCCAAGATCGAGCGCGGTGGGGTGGAACTGCACGAATTCCGAATCGCGAATGACGGCGCCGGCTCTTGCAGCAAACGCGAGCCCGTGGCTCTGCGCGCGCACAGGGTTCGTCGTCACCGCGTAAAGCCCGCCGAGCCCGCCGGTCGCGAGCACGGTTTCGCTTGCGGGCATCGGCGCACGCTCGCCCTTTTCGACGATATAGGCGAGAACGCCGGCGACGCGGCCGTCTTCTGTCAGGAGGTCCTCGACGACGATCCGCTCAAGGATGGTTATGTGTTGGGCTTCCCTCGCGGCCGCAATCAGCGCCGTCATGATCGCCGCGCCGGCCTGATCGCCGGCGGCGTGAACGATGCGGTCGCGCGAATGCGCCGCCTCGCGCCCGACGACGAGCGCGCCGGCCTCGTCGCGGTCGAACGGAACGCCGATGCGCAAGAGGTCCTCGACGCAGGCCGGGCCGCCCTCGACCAGAATGCGCGCCGCGATCTCGTCGACGAGGCCGTCGCCGGCCGCGATCGTGTCTTCAAGATGGAGCGCCGGGGAATCGTCGGGCCCGACCGCGGCGGCAAGACCGCCCTGCGCCCATACGCTCGCCCCGCCCATGCCCAAGGGGCGCGCAGTGACGATCGTGACCGGGCGCGGCGCAAGTTTGAGGGCCGTGTAAAGCCCGGCGACGCCCGCGCCGACGATGAGGATGTCCGTGTCCGAATGCATCATCGCCGGACCATGCGCTTCAGCGCATTCTTCTCTTCCACTGGAAGGAGGAGGAGTGAGGGTGGGGACGCTGCTAAGGTAGGATTAGTGCCGTCATCCCGTGCGCAGCGCGGCATGTAATGACGCGCTGCAGACACGGGATCGTTTTCGGCTTGCTCCGCCCGGCCGCGACGACAGCGGTCCCGTGTCTGCGCCGCATCATCAAAGATGCTGCGGCGCGCACGGGATGACGATGAATTATTTCTTGTTTTGCAAATACGCCTTAGCTCCCGCTTAGTTCATTTTCTTTCGGTGCCTGAAAATATACTGGCACGCTGAAGCTTATTTTATTCATGTGCTGGGTGGAGCTTTTTGCTCCAGCGTCGGCAAGTGACAGAATGTTGATTTGCCCGCTTCCTTCAGCGCTTGTCGTGACAACTACTTCAAAATTTACAAGCGACGGCGACTTCTCAACTTCGCCTTCTACTCGTCCGGGCGCTATCCAAATTGACGACTTTTTCTGAGCGGCAATCACTCCACAGGTGATTTCCAAAAGTGTTTTTTCAACGAAATCATGCAATTTCATGGAATTCTAGCCCCGCGCCTCGACGGCAATCACTTCCGGCGCGCGGTCGTGCGTGTAAAGCGACTGGCGGGTGAGCGGCAGGTCGATCATGCGCTGAATGGCGCGGCGCGCTTTCGCGGCGATGTCGGGGTCGATCTCGACCTTGTATTCCGTCGTCCGCAGCGAACGAAGAATGCCGTCGAGCGTAATCCGCTTCATATGCGGGCAGAGATTGCACGGCCGCACGAAATTCACATTGGGGTTTTCGAGCGCCACATTGTCCGACATCGAGCATTCGGTGATGAGAACGACGGTTTTCGGCTGGTTTTCCTTCACATAATTGCTCATGCCGCTGGTCGATCCGGCGAAATCGGCTTCGGCCAGCACGTCGGGCGGGCATTCGGGATGGGCGAGCACGACGACGCCGGGATGGGCCTCCCGCAACTCGCGGATATCCTCGGCCGTGAAGCGCTCATGCACCTCGCAGGCGCCGGCCCAGGTGACGATCTTCACGTCGGTCATCGCCGCGACGTTCTTCGCCAGATACTGGTCGGGAATGAGAATGACCGGGTCGGAATCCCATTCGCGCGCGGCGTATTCCACGACCTCGACGGCGTTCGACGAGGTGCAGCAGATGTCGGTTTCGGCTTTGACGTCGGCGGTGGTGTTCACATAGGTCACGACCGGCGCGCCCGGATATTTCTGTTTAAGGAGGCGCACATCAGCGCCGGTAAGCGAGGCGGCGAGCGAACAACCGGCGCGCAAATCCGGAATGAGCACGGTTTTTTCCGGACACAGAATTTTCGACGTTTCCGCCATGAAGTGAACGCCGGCCTGCACGATCACCTCGGCGTCGGTCTTTGCCGCCTCCTTGGCGAGCGCCAGCGAGTCGCCGGTGAAGTCGCCGACGCAATGATAGATTTCCGGCGTCATATAGTTATGCGCCAGAATGACGGCGTTCTTTTCCTTCTTGAGATCGTTGATCGCCGCAATCGTCGGCGCGTAAAGCGGCCACTCGGCTTCGGGAATGATTTTGGCGACGCGGGCGTAGAGACGATCCGTCTTCGCCTTTACTCGCTCGTCGTAGGGAAGCGCCGTTTCGTCGGGCTCGTTTCCATAGGCAGGCATGACCGCCTCCAAAGCTATATATGCTCACTCGGAGCATATATAGGGCGTGAAAAACGCCCTTTAAAGGGCAAGACGGCGGATATTCGGGCCGAGAAGGACCCGCGTCAACAAATTTTTCCGGTCTGGCGTATGTTTGTGATGACGTTGGCAAAGCGATCAGGATCCGAGCGCAACCGAGGGGCAGCGCCGCATGCGCGGTATTGCAAGGCCTCGCGCCGCCCGATCTTTCAGGGCCGAGCGGTTGGCTTGAAAAAGGGCGGCCGGCCTGCCGCCGGTCTTATGCGCCAACCGGCGGGTTCGCGTCACCAGGCCTGACTGTTCAACGCTGCGCCGGAAATTTTGCTTGTGTAGGTGGAATCCCACAATCGCTTCCACCGTATGCTGAAGATCAAAAAGAGTGAATGTGGCTGGCGTCATCTCGAAAATAATCGGTCGATATTTAAGCTTGCCGCGCAATCTGCCTATAGCCGTAGCCAAAATGCGCCGGTGATCGGAAGCCATGGGCGCGCCGGCTTCGCGCGGCCCAGGCTCGCCGCCGCCCGGCCGGGGCAGGCCGGCGGCGCGCCGGTCGCGCCAGGCTTCGACAACGAGCCCGGCTTCATACATGAGCTCATAACGGTCAAGCGCACGTTCCTCTTCCCAGCCGACGCCGCCATAACCAAAGGCGAGGCGCGCTCGCCCGCGCCTTGCAGCCGCTGTCGCCGCATCCGGCGCACGACCAATCCACGCTTTCAATCCCGGGACTATATGTGCAACCAGCGCGTCGGGCTCGCCGCTGCGCCAGTCTTCCCATGGGAAGAATTCATACCAGTCGCGCCATTGCGCATCCTTCGCGAGGACTGCGGCGGGTTCCGGCGCCAGCGCCAGATATCCGACGGAAATGATGCGATCGCCGGCTGCGCCGCCAGCCAGCGCCGCCGCCGGCGCCTCACGTCCCTTGTCGCCGAAAGTGTAAAGCTGCTCCACATAACCCAGCGACACTTTGGTCTGACGTTCCACCCAGTCGCGCAGGCCTATCTCGAAAGTGCGATGCCGAGTCGGGTCGAAGAGGCCGTAAGGCAAGCTCCACAAGCCTTCGCCCCCTTGCGCGCACAGAACCATCGGTCGGTCGTCGACAACGACTGCAAGAACGGCGTTGAGGCCGATCGCGACGCGCGCGCCGGCCGATTCAGAATTCGTATCGGCCATGGACGCTATATGAAGGAATTACGCGGCGAGCGGCAAGGCGACAATCGGCGCCGCGTTTGTTGCGCACGCCGGGCATAAGTCTTCGATCGCTTCGACCATCCGCCCATTGCGCCCGAGCAGGTCATCCGCCTGGCAGATCAGATGAAGACAAGGATCGGCGTGCGGCGCCGCCGCGCGTAATTCGGCGGCGATTTCTTCTTCCGGCCGATCCTGTGATTTCATGCAAAGGATAATGAACGCCATCGCCATTGAACGCGCCACGCCTTGATGGCAATGAACCAAAATATCGCCGCGCCCGTCCCAGGCGTTGACCGCATCGATAAGCATTTCAGCCCGTCTGCGCGCGCTCGTGCGGATCACATTTGTGTCGGCGTCGTTGTCGATACGGAATTTCAAGTGGCGATCGGAGGCGAGCCCGGGAAAGACGGGGTCAGGATCGTCGACGTCGAGAATCGATATCGCCATCGCCGGACGATGCCGTTCAAACGCTTCTCGCGCACGATCAAGGGAGGCGACAATCACCATCGCCCTATTTTGCGCGTTTTTTTGGAGCCAGGAAAGCCTGACGCTGATCACGCCCTGTTGAGCAGTTGATTGCCTATGAAGACCCTGGATCGTTATTGTCGCGCGTCAGCTCGAAAAACCTGGCGAGGTAACGCTCTTGCGCCTCTTCAGTTGAAGCGGCTTCAAGCGTGATCGGCGCAACGCCGCGTGGCCCGCCGAATAACTTCCTCGCTTCGGCGATTTCGAAGCCGGCGAGCTGAGTGGCCTCGAAATAAGCGCTCGCCCGATCAGCCCGCTTGATTGTCTTTTCGATTGAGCCGGGCAAATCCGCCGGCAAGCCGAACCGCAAGTGAACGGCTTGTTGAAGACAGCGCTCAATTTTCTTGTAATCCTCTGCGAGCGCCGCCTTGAACGGGCTGATCATGTCGCCGATGACGAATTCAGGCGCGTCGTGCAATAGCGCGGCGAGGCGCCATTTGTCCGGCCAGCCGGGGCGCATCTCGCTGCAGAACTGCTCGACGATGAGCGAATGCTGGGCGACGGTGAAGGGCAGAGGACCTTTGGTTTGGCCGTTCCAGCGGGCGACCCGGGCGAGGCCATGCGCGATATCTTCGATTTCCACATCAAGCGGGGACGGGTCCAGCAGATCGAGTCGCCGTCCAGAGAGCATGCGCTGCCAGGCGCGTGGCGGAAGCGACCCGCTCGGTCCGGTTTGAGGCTTTCGAGTCGCCATGAGTTGCGGTCCGGTTGTACGGGGGCTGCTGGCGCTTCGCCTAACAGAGCGCAGCCGCCCCGGCAAGGCGCTGGAATCCGCCCAGTCGCGCGATGAGCTGCGCTTGTGACGCGCCCAACCGCCTTGCCACGCCCCCTGGCGGCGCGCACAATATCATAGTGGTTGGTTAACGCGTAAGATTCGCATGACGGGGCGTCAACGCTCCGCAAAATCCTGAAGGGGGTCTAAATGGCGACTGCAGATTTCAATACAGAACCTAGGCGGCGCGCCGGCGGCGCCATTTGGTTCTGGGCACTGCTGCTGTTGATTTTGTTCGCAGGCGGCGCGTTTTCGGTTTTCGCCTATCAGCATGAACCCAGCTTGACGATTGGAGAGGCGATCGGCGTTGGTTTCGGCGCTTTCGGCGCGGTCGTTCTCGGCCTGTTCGCTGCTGCGATCGGGATCGTTGTCGGGCTGGTCGGCGCATTGATCGGCGTTGTCGCCGCAGGCGGCGCGCTTGCGATGACGGCGTTTTTAATCGGGTCGCCCATCATTGCGATCATTCTTTTCATTCTGTTGATGCGCAGGCCGAAACAGCAATGCGTCAATGAATGTCCCGACCCGTCAGCGCATGAAATGATTGAATAGTTTGAGCCCGGATAGCGCCGGGCGAGCCCGTGCGCAGCCGGACCTGACTTTTGCGGCTGGCCGAAAGCCGGCCGCATGTCTCCAATATTGAATTCCGCCCTGCTTGAAGCGTCTTCAAATCGCTTTACGCTTCGTCGTCGACGTGATTCGTTTGCACGCCGGTTTGGCGAGACGCCTGCTTTCCAGCCGGTTCTCGAAAAGCGAAGGGGGAATGATGCTGAAAGAGTTCAAGGAATTCGCCATCAAGGGCAACATGGTCGACATGGCCGTCGGCATAATTATTGGCGGCGCGTTCGGCACGGTCGTGAAGTCGCTGGTCAATGACATTCTGATGCCGCCGATCGGCGTTCTGACTGGCGGCGTAGACTTCTCGAACATCCGGGTGACATTGAAGGCCGCCACCGCTGATGCTGAGGCCGTGACAATGAATATCGGTCTTTTCGTCAACGCCATTATTGCATTTTTAATCGTTGCCTTTGCGCTCTTTCTCGTAGTGAAGGGCATGAACACGCTGCGCCGGCAGGAAGAAGAAAAACCAGCCGAGCCCCCGGCGCCGCCGCGATCGGAAGTGCTGCTTGAGGAAATACGCGATGCGCTAAAGGCGCGCGGCTAGGTTCGCTTCCACGCTGTTTGAAGAGGGCCCGGCTTCGCGCCGGGCCTTTTCTTTTGGCTCGTGTAAGGGCGAGCCCATTGCCGACCTCACGCGGCCCGTCTATATCCGCGGCCCATGACGCCGCTCAAAAACATCCGCAACTTCTCGATCGTCGCCCATATCGACCACGGCAAGTCGACGCTGGCCGACCGCCTCATCCAGATCACAGGCGGGCTGACGATCCGCGAGATGAAGGAACAGGTGCTTGATTCGATGGAATTGGAGCGCGAGCGCGGCATCACCATCAAGGCGCAGACCGTGCGGCTTTCCTACAAGGCGCGGAACGGCGAGACCTATGTCCTCAATCTCATCGACACGCCGGGGCATGTGGACTTTTCCTATGAGGTGAACCGGTCGCTGTCAGCCTGCGAGGGGGCGCTTCTCGTGGTTGACGCCAGCCAGGGCGTCGAGGCGCAGACGCTCGCCAATGTCTATCAGGCGATCGATGTCGATCTCGAGATTGTTCCTGTGTTGAACAAGATCGACCTTCCGGCGGCTGAGCCGGAGCGCGTGCGCGCGCAGATAGAGGACGTCATCGGCCTCGACGCTTCGGACGCCATAGAAATCTCGGCGAAGACCGGCCGCGGCGTCGAGGACGTGCTCGAGGCGATCGTTCAGCGCCTGCCGCCGCCGACGGGCGACGCCGAGGCGCCCTTGAAGGCGCTCCTCGTCGATAGCTGGTACGACCCCTATCTCGGCGTCGTGGTGCTGGTGCGCGTCATCGACGGCGTGCTGAAAAAAGGCATGCGCATCCGCATGATGGGCGCAGGCGCGAGCTACACTGTCGACCAGGTCGGCGTCTCGACGCCCAAGAAGACGCCGGTAGCGGCGCTGGGCCCCGGCGAGATCGGCTATATCACAGCCTCGATCAAGGAAGTCGCAGACACCAAAGTCGGCGACACCATCACCGAAGAGCGCCGCCCGACGGCGGCGCCCTTGCCGGGATTCAAACCTTCCGTGCCCGTCGTTTTTTGCGGCATGTTCCCGGTCGACGCGGCGGACTTTGAGGATTTGCGCGAGGCGATGGGCAAGCTCCGCCTCAACGACGCAAGCTTCGAATTCGAGACGGAGACCTCGGCCGCGCTCGGCTTCGGCTTTCGCTGCGGCTTTCTGGGGTTGTTGCATCTCGAAATCGTCCGCGAACGGCTCGAGCGCGAGTTCAACCTCGACCTCATCACCACCGCGCCGAGCGTCGTTTATCATATTCATCTCACCGATGGCTCGATGATCGAACTGCACAATCCGGCCGATATGCCCGACCCGGCGCGCATCAGCCATATCGACGAACCCTGGATCAGGGCGACCATCATGACGCCGGACGATTATCTGGGCGCGGTCCTGAAACGTTGCGAGGAGCGCCGCGGCGTCCAGGCCGAGCTCACCTATGCCGGCTCGCGCGCCATGGCGGTTTACGAACTGCCCTTGAACGAAGTGGTGTTCGATTTCTACGACCGCCTCAAATCGGTTTCGAAAGGCTATGCGAGTTTCGACTATCAGCTCACCGATTACCGCGCCGGCGATCTTGTGAAGATGCAAATCCTCGTCAATGACGAACCCGTGGACGCGCTCTCTGTCATCGTGCATCGCGACAAGGCGCAGGCGCGCGGGCGCGCCATGTGCGAAAAACTGAAGGACCTTATCCCGCGCCACATGTTCAAGATCCCGATCCAGGCGGCGATCGGCGGGCGCGTTATCGCACGCGAAACCATCTCGGCGCTGCGCAAGGACGTCACCGCCAAATGCTATGGCGGCGACGCGACGCGCAAGAGGAAGCTTTTAGAGAAACAAAAAGAGGGAAAGAAAAAGATGCGCCGGTTCGGCCGCGTCGAAATCCCTCAGGAAGCGTTTATCAAGGCGCTAAAAATGGATCTGTAGAAAAAGGC
>JBHHVZ010000062.1:0-16724 GCA_046756245.1 Parvularculaceae bacterium | reverse complement strand
TTACTGCCAATTGCGAAGCTAACTATTTGTCTTTACACGGTTTTTTGTGCGTTGACATGGTAGAGGCCCGTGGTTCGATCCCACGTGCGCCCACCAGCATTCGCCGCTTATCGAGCGAAGCGAGATTAGCGAGAAGGCTGTCGCGCCGGCGACCTGACATACCGACGTGCTTTAGCTGGCGGCCTGAAGCGCCTGGCCGCGCATTCCCTGAAAATCGCTTTCGCGATTGCGCGCCAACACGGCGTCGGGCCCGTCGCCTTCATCTCTCAGGCGGACATGACGGAACGCGCCCCAAAGGGCGGCGCCAAGCGCGCCGGCGAGCACCGACTGCTCATGCGCCAGCATTTTAATGTTGAGGCGTTTATCGCCGTCGGCGAGTTCCTGCAATGCAGCGAGAAAGCCCTGGTTTTTCGCAAGCCCCCCCGTCATCAACACATCGCCGTCGGCCTTCACCATGCGCAGGAGGCCGGCGAGGCGCTTGGCCATCGATAGGTGAATGCCTTTGAGAATGTTCGGCGTCGAGATTTTGCGGCTGACCATATTGATCACGTCGGTTTCGGCCAACACGGCGCAAATGCCCGAAACCTGTTCGGGATCGTCGGCTTCAAGCGACAGCACGCCGATATCGTCAATGCCGACTCCGAGATAGCGGGCGATATTCTCAAGGAACTGCCCGGAGCCGGATGCGCATTGCGACGTCATCTTGTAGGACAAGACCTTCGACCGCCCGTCGATCAGCATCGCTTTCGAATGCAGCGCGCCGCAATCGATCAGCGCCCTGACATCCGGATTGAGATAGATCGCGCCGCGGGCGTGGGCCGTCATCGAATAGAAATGGCCGGTGCGGAATTCGGCCATTTCCCCCTCGCCCGTAGTCGCAACATAAGCGATATCGTCTTCAGCGAGATCGTTTTCTCTGAGCACTCTCTCATAAGCGGTGTTGACGACCGCCTTGATGTCCCGTTTACGGATTTTATCGACGTCCGCAGCGATCAGCCGCTCATTCGACCCATCGTCGTCAAAGCGCATCAGCACGGTCTTTATGGAGTCGCATCCGACATCGATGCCTGCGGTGTAAAACATGACGTTTCCTCTCGTTCAGGCGCGTGCCGCGCCGGCTGCGTCCCGGGGCGCTTTTTTCTTGGTTTTCAGTTTCGAGATTTCGAGATCGGCCATGACGCCGCGCGGATCGCGCTTGGCGAACAGCGCCGCGCCGATCGCGCCGGTATAAATGCTGTCGTGGCTGATATTGATCGCCATGTCGCCGTAATTCTCGAAGATCAGTTTTTTGAGCGCCGATGTCGCTGCTTCGTTTCTCGCGACGCCGCCGGTGAAAGTGAACTCGTTCGAAACGCCGCCGCTGCGCGCGAGCAGCGACATCGCCCGCAGGATAATCGCCCGGTGGAGGCCCGCCAGAATGTCCTCGCGCCTTTCGCCGAGCGCGAGGCGTTCGCGCAATTCGGCGCCGGCGAACACCGTGCAGGTCGAATTGATCCTGACGGTCTTGTTTGACTGCATCGCCATTGGCCCGAGTTCATGGACCCCCATATTCATTTCATCGGCGATATAGCCGAGATAGCGCCCGCAGCCGGCCGCGCAGCGGTCGTTCATCTGGAAGGCGGTGACGATGCCTTTCTCGTCGATCTGAATCGCCTTGGTGTCCTGGCCGCCTATGTCGAGAACCGTCCGGGTCTTCGGATACATGAAGTGCGCGCCGAGGCCGTGACAGAGAATTTCCGAACGGATCTGCTGCTTGGCGAATGGCAGGGTGAGTCGGCCATAGCCGGTGCCGACGGTGTTGATGACGTTGAATGGTATGTCGATGGTCGCCGCGACTGCCTTTGAGATTTCCTCGCCATAAGCGGCGAAACGCAGCTCTTCCAAGGCCTTGAGACGCGCGAATTCGAGATAACTCTCGAAGTCCCCCGCGAAGCTGCGGTTCTCGACCTGCAGGATGGCGCCGTCGAAGAGTGCGATGAGCCGCCCGAACGGGATCGAGCGCTCAATGCTCGCTTTTTCGGCGAGCCGCATATAGGCGCTCGATGCAAGGTCGCGGAAGAAGTCGGTCTGCGAAAGCTTTTCGGGTTCGAACGCGCCGGGCGCCTCCCGTTTCATTTCCTCAAAAATGAAGTCGACCGTAGTGCTGATTTTTTCGATGTCGTCCGCCGAGCCGAGCCAGTGCGTTCGGGCTGCGAGGCATTCCTCATGCAGCGCCTCAAGCTGACAAAGATAGTGCGCGAGGTTGTAATAGGCCGACAGCCACGCCATCAGCGGTCCATGGTGTTCGGCGATGGCGCCGGCGCTTTCGAGGCGCTGGCTCAGAATATTGAACCGGGCATTGATCTCCGCCTCTTCGCGGGCGATCTGGCAGGCGAGCTCGTAATTCGATCGGGAATTGGTGATGCCGCGTCCAAGCACGCGTTCTTTGCTGTCGATGATCACCGCCTTGGTGGTGGTCGAACCGAGGTCTATGCCGGCGTAACAGCTGTCCATTTTCATACTCCCACACGTCGCGCGTCGATCATCTGGAAGTAGGATTCCAGTCTGTTCTTGATGTTGGCGGCGCTGAAATAGCGCGGATCGACAAGATCGGATTCAATAAAGCCGCCGGCCTTTCCGGTGCGCTTCTCGACCTCTCGCATCATCAGAAGCTGACCGGCGGAAAAAGAATTGCAGCTCTTGATCGAATTGATGAGAAAGCCGTCGGCGTCGAAATCTTCAATATAGCGTTGCAGGATTTCGACCCGCGCCGGCAGCGAATGATTTGTGTAGCAACCAAGACAATATTCGCCGAGGCTTTCGAGCGGACGGTCCGGATCGTGGCGAAAGCCGCTTTCATAAAGACCGCCCACTTTGGTGTAGGTTGAAGCGACCATGACGACGCCTTCGTCGGCGAAAATCTTCCAGAACTCACGGAAGCTCGTCCAGTTCGGCGGACCTTCGATGACGACGCGGTATTTCTGATCGCTCATTTCGCCGTCAGGCGTTACAGGCCCGAGCTTGTTGGCGATGCGATAATCGACTTCGTCTTTCAGCCTCTGATAATAGTCCTCGCATTCGGGAAGCCCGCGGAACGCCGTGAAGATCGGGCCGATGTAGAAAACGCCGCCGAAATAAGCGTCGATTGGCGACGGCTTGTGTTTAGCCGAATTCCAGATATCGACCAGCAGTTCCTCGGCGCGCGCCGATGAGGCGAGCATTTTCTTAAGTCGGTCGGGGTCGAGCTTTTTACCGGAGACTTTCTCAAGCGCGGGAACCACGACTTCTTCGAGCTGCCGCGTGACATAGTCGCGCATCTCGTCGGTGATCTCGCCGCCGGCTTGATACGGGACCTGCAGCATCACGATCGGGCAGTCATATTCGGTTTTGAGAAGCTCGAACCATTTGAGAAAAGTGAAGCATCCGGTGTAGCTAAGGAGGAGAAGATCGGGCTTCGGCAGCGGCAGTCCGGTCGGGCCGATATTGCCTTTCTTCATCATGCCGAGGTCGCACTTCACATAGGTGCAGACATCTTCGGAATGGCCGGTTTTCTCCGCCTCCTGAATATAACCGCCGCTGAGCTTGCGCATTCCAGATTGCAGCGCGTTCACCTCCGGATGAACAGGCAGCATGTCGAATGCGCGGATAAGCTCGTTGAGATTTCCCGGAACGAAAGTGTAGACGACTTTCTTGCCGGTTTCTTGGGCCTGCGACAGCTTCTCGAAATGACTGGCGATCATCTGCTTCTGGATGATCATGCTGTCTTCTTTTTTAACTGTTGTCTGAACGTTCATTGGGCGCCCCAAAGTTTGATGGAGTCGGCGAAAGTGCCTGTCTGTTCCTTGATCACCTGAATCTGGCCGGTGTTTTCGGCGTACTTGAATGCGGTGTAGGGAATGTTTTCGCGGGCCAGTACATCCTCGACCATCGGCCGGTCCAGAAGCGCCGGATCGCAGAAACTGGGCGCAGCGAAAATTACGCCTTCGGCGCTCCGGGACCGAACCTGATCGACGAGGTGCGCGCCCTTGTCGCGCCCCTCCACGTAGCGCGACGGCGTCGCCACAGTGTCGTTCAGATAGGCTTCGACCAGCGCGTCCATCGGCCGCTCGCCGACGGCGATCGGTTTTAAATGATAGCGATTGCCGAGCACCCAGTCGTCGTCGACGATGAAGCAACCGCTCTGTTCAAGCGCGCGCACGAGACTGAGCGGCGGTTGCTCGCAGAAGGCGTCAGTGACGACGACGCGGACATTATCGCGGATCGGCCGGTCGACGTCGCCGATCGTCGCCATGTAATCGCGCAGCATCGCCGAATGTTCGCTGACCTCGAGGATGTTCGAAGCGCGCATAAGGAGATAGACGTCGGACGTCAGCACCCTGTGCGGCTCTGCTGCGCGCAGGTCGTAAAGCTCTGCAATCAGGGCGCGGTTCTCATTATAAAGTGCGATCGAATCGTTCAGCGCCTTATCGGTGATCGTATCGCCTGAAATCCGCTCGAACGCCTGCTTTATGTCGACGAGTTCGGAAGCATAAAAAGCGCGGCCCTGCTCGCCGAAATTTTGCGGCACGTCGAGATATTTGATGTATTTGCCCTCGAACATCATCTGCCACATGCCGCTCAAATTGCGAATCACGTCGCAGATCGCCGGAAACAGCATGCCGTCGAGAACGTCGAGCCGGCCGCTCAGGCCCAGTTCTATGGTCGAGCGCGGGATGCGGCAGATGTATGACTGGAAGAACGCATCGCCGCGAATTATCTCGATATTGTCGCCGCCGCCCATAATTCCGACGGGCAGCATGCCGGCGGCGTGAATGAGCTCGCGCGGCGCATAGATCGGCATGAAGCCGATGGCCTTTGCGTGATACGCCTCCTTCCAGATCTTTACATAACCGAAATGAAGGTCGTCATAGAGCTCTTCGCAGCGTTTGATGATCTGTTCTGCGCTCATTGTCATGGCGGTTCAGCTTTCAACACAGCCCTTGGTGAAAGTCTGGAAAATCTCCTCAGCAAGATCTTTGGCGGGGCCGTGGTCGCCGCTTGAATACCAACTGAAAATCCAGTTCATCATGCCGAACAGGAGAAATGTCTTACGCGTCAGGTCGGCTTCTTCGATCGGCGCACTGCGCGCGTCCGCGATATAAGCGCCGACAATTTCCTGCACGCGGCGGCGATAATCTTCTTTCATGTCGTTGACGATCTTGAGACGCTCCGGCGCGAATTCCTGGGTGCCGAAGACGATTACGCGCATCTCATCTAGATGGCGGGCGAAGAAGCCGATGTGATTGCTGATCAATGCGCGCAGCGTCTCGCGCGGGCCGAGATTTTCCGCTTTAAGCTCGTCGACCATTTTCAGAAGCGACAAAAACCCGCGCTGATTGACAAGGAAGAGGAGGTCTTCCTTGCCCTTGAAATAATGATAGAGCCCGGAGAGGCTGCGCCCGGTGACGCGCGCAAGGTCGCGCATGCTGGCGCCGTGATAGCCGGTGCGGGCCATCAGCTTCGCCGACTTCTCGAGAATATCGTCGAGTTCGGGGCTTTGGGTTATGAGCAGCGCGCCGTCAGGAATTGGTCCACTCCATTGCTCGTTTTTCCAGAAATGCGGCGATGCCTTCATTGGCGTCATGGCTTGACATCAGCTCGTTTAGATAAAGCCGCTCGAGTTCGCCGATATGCGCTTCGTAATGACGCATGAGGGATGCGCGCGCCGCCCGTTGCGCAAAGCGCAAAGAGCTGGCGCTTTTCGGCAGGATGTATTTCTCAATGAACGCGGTTGTGTCGTCGTCGAGATCGCCTTTCTTCGAAACGCCGATGACCAGTCCGGCGCAATGCATGTCTTCGGCGCTTGACTTGGCGCCGGTAAGGACCATCCGGTTGGCGCGCATCGGACCGACAAGCCGCGGCAACAGAAGCGCTGCGACCGGCGGGAAGACGCCGAGAGAAATCTCGGGGACGGCGAACCGTGCGTCTTCGCTCGCAATAATGAAACTGCAAGCAAGAGCCAGTTCGAACCCGCCGCCGAGGCACTGGCCGCTGACTTTCGCAAGCATCGGCGTCGGGTGTGCGAGAACTTTTCCCATCAGCCGATGGAAGGCGGGCAGCATGGCGCCGACCTGATCGCGCTGGTGCTCTTCGACGCTGGCGCCGAAGCTGAAATGATCGCCGGCGCCGGTGAAGATGATGAGCTTGCGGGCGCGTTCTTTTTCCTCGATTTCGAGTTGGGACTCGATTTCCGCCATCATCTTTGCGGTGAGAACGTTGCCGGGCGGCGTGTTGAGGGCGATCTCCAGGACCGCTCCGTCATTATGCTCGCTTATTTTCAGCGTCTCGCAGGGCATGGGCTTATCCCTTGGGATGGATTGCGTCGAACAGACTCTCGTCCCACGGCGCGGCGGCGGCGAGCCGGCGGCGGAGCTCGAGAAAATCGACTTCGCGGTTGTGTTTCGGCCCTTCGTTGAAGGCGCGAAAGCCGGCCTTGGCTTCCGTCATCATGTTGAGCGCCAGCCATGAACGGTTGGTCTCGGAATTCTGCTGCCAGTGTTCGAGTTTTTTCTTGCGCATCGACTGCAGGGTTTTGTTGAGGCAGTCGGGCATGGTCATCGCCAACCGATAGGCGAGATTGTTCACCTCCTTGTCGAGAAGGGTGAAGTCGGTGGCGCAGCCGGCGGCGATCCGTTTCGCCTCGTCGCGCGCTTCGCCGGTCTTGAACGCGCCGTAACAGGGATTGCCCCAGTCATCGTACTGCCGCGTTATGTCGACGAACGGATTGGAAATGAATTCACCGTCGGCGTTCTTCATCACAGGGACGACCTTGTTAATGAGGCCGATATTGACGGCGGCGTGCGCCGACCACGGCTCGCACAATGTGCAACTGTCGATCGCCGCGCCGACGCCGACGAAGAGATGCAGAAAGTCGGTCGAGCCGCCGTCGGGCGCCGAGCCGTGTTTCGGGCCGGCCTGCCCGAAACGCGCAGTGTCGGCGGCGATCGAAAAGTCGCAGGCCATGCCGATTTCCTGTCCGCCGCCGACCCTTAAACCGTTGACGCGGCAAATGACCGGCTTGTCGCAGAGCAGGATGCCAGTCACCATGTCGTTAAAGAGCCGCATGTATTGCTTATATTCCTGAGGATTGCCGGCGTAATATTCAGCGTATTCCTTGGTGTTGCCGCCGCTGCAGAACGCCTTGTCGCCGACTGCGGTGAGAATTACGGCGACTACGGAGCGATCGCAGGAAGCCTCGCGGCAAGCGAGGATCACCTCCTTGACGGCCCCGGTCGTGTAGGAATTGAATTGTTCGGGATTGTTCAGAGCGATCCAGAAATTATAAAGCCTTTCGACCGGCGCTCCTGAGGCGTCGAGCAGCGGGCGGCGTTCTGCGATAATTTCCTTGTATTCGTAACCTTCAATGATGTGGTGGTCTTTCATCGCTTAAGGTCCTTCTCATTTAACGCGCAGGGACGAGTATGGCGCGCCGTTCGAGCTTGTGATCGAGCGCCAGCGCGACGATGTCATTGATCTCGTCAAGGGAATGGGTTTCGATATTGTCGAGAAGATTGATCTTCCGCGACAGAACGTTGTCGACGACGGCCGGGTAATGCGTCGGGCTGCAGCCCCAATTGCCAATCAGCGCAGCGTCGAACGCCATTATGTTGGAAAGACGGATGTTGATCTTCTCCATCGTGAAGCCGACGACGCTCACCGAGCCGGCGAAACTTAAAAGCGCGTACGCCGCCGCCTGTCCGCCGGCGCTGCCGCTGGTTTCAAAGACTTTCCATTTGAAGCGCGGCAGCTTGTGATCCTTGGCGAGCGCGCGAATCGTCGACTTCACGTCGCGTTCATTCATTCCTTTCGAATTGATGGTGAATTCCGCCCCCTGCCGGCCGGCGGCGGCGAGCTTGGCGTCGTCGATATCAAGCGCGATGACTTTCGCCCCGGCGTTACGGGCATGCTGCACCATGTAAAGGCCGACGCCGCCGACGCCGATGACGATAGCTAGGTCGCCGGCCTCAAGCCCCGAGCGCAAGAGCGCCTGATAGGGCGTGGTGATGGCGTCGGCGATGACCGACAATTGCGCGGGTTCAAAGCCGTTGAGATCGTCCGGCAGCGGACAAAGCGAGCGGCCGGGCGTAACGACATGGCTTGCGAAACCGCCATTGAAGTCGTTGCCGGGCATTTCCTGGCGCTGACAGATATTGTCGCGCCCCGACTTGCAAAGCTCGCATTCGCCGCACGGAAGGACTGCAGGAACGATAACTTTTGTCCCAATTAGGTTCTGATAACCAGCGCCGGCGGCGATGACGGTCCCGCTTATTTCATGACCGAGGATCAACGGCAGGTCGCGCTTGATGCGAACCTCGCCGGCAATGAATCCGAGATCGGTGTGACATAACCCGCACCCGGCGACTTCGATCAGGACTTGGTCGTCCCTGAGTTGATCGACAACGAAATCACGGCGCTCCAGCGGCGCGTTGGCGGCGGTGAGGAAATAGCCAAAAGCATTGACCGGCTTCACGGTTCGCCTCCCTTCTGTTCGGGCCTCGAACGCAGACCGGACACAGTCGCATTATCGTAGAACGAACGTTCGATCTCAAGCAAAATCGACGAATTTTCAAGCTTCTTGGGGCCTGACCGAAGCGGCTGCGCGGTTTTGTCGCATATCGGCTGTCGGGCGGCGCTCGCGCGCCACGCCGTCAGCCGCCCGCCCGCCTTGGGGGCTCAGATGACGATGACGTCAGGGCCGCCAGCGTATAATTGCGCGACCTTATCCGCCCGGCGCTCAAGAACCGTTCGCTGGCTGATATAGCCCTTGTCGGTGATTTCGTTCGTGTCGATATCCGGCGGCTCGGCCAGCAGCAGTACGCGCTTTATCTGTGTGCTCGAACCGGGATTGTCCTCATTGTAAAGGCCGATCTGGCGGCGCAGCGCTTCGTGAACTTTTTTACTTGCAATGATCTTATCGACAGGCGCGTCGGGATCGAGACCGGCCACGCCGGCGGCGCCCTTGATGTCGGGAAAGACGAGAAGGCCGATTTCCGAACGGTCATGACCGGCGACCACCGCATCGCGAATAATCGGCGCGCCGGCGGCGATGGCGTTGACGCGCAGCTTGCCGACATTCACCCATGAACCGGTCAGGAGCTTGAAGTCTTCGGCGATGCGGCCATCAAAGACGACGCCTTTGGACGGATCGTCGGGATCGTCGAATTTCACCGCGTCGCCGATCTTGTAGAATCCGTCTTCGTCGATCGACTCGGCGAATAGCGCGTCCTGCTTGAAATAGCCGGGCGTCACATTCGGCCCGCGCACCCGCACTTCGAGCTTGCCGGCATTGGGGACGAGCAGCAGTTCGCAGCCCGGCACCGGCAGGCCGATGACGCCGGCCCGGTCGATCGGAAAATGAACGCTGGTCGCAAGCGGCGCGGTTTCCGTTGATCCCCACGCCGAGGCCATGGGAATCTTTCTGCCGACCGCCGCCAAGGAGAGCTTCTCCAGCCGCTCCCAGAGGGTCTGCGGCAATGCGGCGGCGGCGTAAAAAATGAGCTCAAGCCTTGAAAAGAAATAATCGCGCAGCGTTGCGTCGCCTTCGAGATAGGGCAATAGCATGCCGTAGCCGCTCGGCACGTTGAAATAGGCGGTCGGCGCAACCGAGCGAAGATTCTCGACAGACGTCTCGAACTGACCGGGCAGCGGCTTGCCGCCGTCGATATAGAGCGAGCCGCCGTTTCGGAGGATCATGTTGAAGTTGTGATTGCCGCCGAAGGTGTGATGCCAGGGCAGCCAGTCGAGCAGTATCGGGGGATGGTTTTCGACGAACGGCCATACCTGCGCCATCGCCTGCTGGTTGGAGCACAACATCCGCTGGGTGTTGAGGACGCCCTTCGGCATGCCGGTCGAACCGGACGTAAAAAGGATCTTGGCGACGGTGTCGGGACCGACGGTCGCAAGCGCCGCTTCGACATCGGGCGTCGCCGTTGTTTTAAGGAGCGCATCGAAAGAGGTCGCTTCGACTCCGCCCGGCGCGTTTTCAACGACGACGAGCTCCGTCTCCTCAAGGTCAAGCGCGTTCAGCGCGCCGGCGTAGCGGGCGCCGTCCGATACGAAGATCAAAGCCGGTTCAACGAGGCGTGCCACATGGCGCAACTTTGAAAAATCCGCCGAAATCAACGAATAGGATGGCGAAACCGGAACCGCCGGCGCGCCGACATACATCGCCGCCAATTGCAGCACGCCGGACTCGATGCTGTTTTCCGACAGAATCATCACTGGCGCGTTAGCGTCGATATCGCGATCAAGAAGCGACTGCGCGACGGAGCGAACCTTTTGCAAAGCCTCCCGGTAAGTCAGTTTGCGCCAGTCGCCGGCGCCGTCGCGCTGGGCGAGGAATACTCTCGACGGGGCGGCTTCGGCCCAATGGCGCAGATCTTCCAGCAAGTGCGCAGGATAATCCTTGAGCGGCGTCGGCGAGCGTAGAATCATGCGCCCGCCGTCGAGATGCTCGACCTCGACCCGGGGCGGCGCGAATCGCCGTTCTGTCAAAACCGCTTCGTTCATTTCGTATGGTCGTTTGCGGAACGCCTAAAGCGATCGGAACCCTATTAACCCAATTCAGCCGTTACGTCTTTCAAGGCGGCTTCGACGCATTCGAGAGCCTCGGCGATGTGTTCCTTCGTCGTCACGGTCGACAACGCCATCATGCCTCGCGGCGCTATGAAGAGGCCGCGGTTCATCGCGGCGTGGTGGAATTTGGTCATGATTTCGGCGTCCTCGCGCACGATCGATGATGCGGGCGGCTCTTCGCTGAAATAGAGGTTGAGGCACGAGCCGTAGTGATTGATCGAAACCGGAAGGTCGAATTTCTTGATCGCTGAAATCAGCCCATTTTTCAGCGTCTCGGTCAGCGCATGCATCGTACTGATCCGTTCGGCCGTCAGTTCGCGCACCGAAACGCACCCCGCCGCCATGGTGACGGGATTGGCGTTGAACGTGCCCGTATGGAAAACTTTCATGTCGGCCGGATCGAAGATGCGCAACAAATCCCGCTTGCCGCCGACCGCGCCGACGGGAAAGCCGCCGCCAATGCCCTTGCCGGTCATGGTGAGGTCGGGATCGATGTCCATCAGCGACTGGCAGCCGCCGACGGCGAAGCGATAGGTAAGCACTTCGTCGAGAACGAAGAGCGCGCCGGCCGCGTGCGCGGCCTCTTTTACGCCGTTCAGGAATTCGGCGTTCGACCCGATGACGCCGCCCGATCCCAATACCGGCTCGAGAAACACCGCCGCGAGTTCGGATCCGTGTTCGGCCAGCACGGCTTTGAAGTCATTGAGATCATTGTAAGTCGCAAGATAGGTGATCGGCCCTTCGTGTCCGAACGAGCCGGTCTCGAACTCCAAGAGCGAACCATGATAACCGAAGCGCGCCATTAAAAGTTTCTGGCGTCCGGTGATCTTGCGGGCGATCGTGAAAGCGAGCGCGCCGGCCTCGGTTCCGGAATTCGTGAATCTTATTTGATCGACGGAAGGCAGGCGCTCGACGAGCTGTTCCGCCAACTCATTTTGTATCGGGTTGGCGGCGGCCCATCCGGCGCCTTTCGCAATCTGCCTCTGCGCCGCCTCGACAATCGGCGGATAGGCGTGGCCGTGAACCATGGCGGTGTAATTATTCACCAGATCCAGATAGCGGTTTCCATCGGCGTCCCAGAAATAGGCGCCGCTCGCACGCTCGACGGACAGAGGATAAGGCGTCCAATACCCGGCCTGCCGCGACGTGCCGCCCGGCATGACGCGCCTCGCCACATCGTGCAGCGACGCGCTTTTCGGCGTGCGCGCAAAATACGACTTGATGATCGGCGATGTTGGCGGGGCGGATAGTACGTCGTTTGCATCCGAAGACAAAGCCATAGCGACGCTCCTACCAGTCATATCCCTTCACGTCGGGAATCGCCGGATCGAACGCTCCGGAGCGATACATCTCCGCCACCTTTTCGAGGTAATCGGTCGTCGGCAGGTCATAATCAAGATAAGGAACCTCTTTGCGGACGATTTCGTGCATCTTGCGGGTCGCTGAGCTGAGTTCGTCGACGCCGCGAAGGTCGGCCGCCTGACACGCGCAAATCAGTTCAAAAGCGATAATGTATGAGCTGTTCTTCAATATGTCGCGCGTGCGCCGCGTCGCGATGAGGCCGAAGGATACATGATCCTGAAAGTCGCCGGTCGACGGCAGCGTCTGAATCGAAAGCGGCGCGCACATTTGCCGAATTTCAGCCGTCAGCGACGTCGCCATGAACTGCCCGCCCATCAGCCCCATGCGCATGCCCGGATTTTCCTTCACCAGGAAGGGGGGCAAATCGCCGTTCAGGCTGGGGTGAAGCAGCCGGTTGTTGCGGCGATCGGACAGATTGCACATGTTCACGAGCACCGTCGCGAGCTGATCCATCGCGTTCGCCATATACTGGCCATGGAAATTCGCGTTATGGACGACGTCGTTTTCGCTGACGACAACAAGCGGGTTGTCGCTCACAGAGTTGAGTTCGATTTCAAGCGTGCGCTGAATGAAATCGATCGTATCGAACACCGGCCCCATGACCTGCGGCGTGGCGCGCAACGAATAGGCGTCTTCGATCTGCTGATCGAGCCCGCGCGGTTCGTCGATTGCAAGATTGTGCAGCCAGGCCTCAACCTCATCGTCCTGAACGATCATCTTGCTGTCGGCGAGAGTCGTGTAAATGCAATCGGCGACTCGCATCTGGCCGGGATGCGGTTTCTGGGTATGGGCGGCGGGATGGAACGGCATGATCTTGGCTTTTTGAACCTCAAGGCTCATGCACGTGCCGAGAAGATACGCCTTGATCATCTGTTTGGCGTCGTCGGTCAGGCAACTGGCCATGCCGGCCATCACAGACGTTCCATTAATAAGCGCCAGACCTTCCTTATAGCTGAGCTCCATCGGTTCGATGTCGGCGCGTTTCAGGGCTTCGGCGCCCGGCAGGGTTTCGTCCTGATATTTCGCACGCCACTGACCGGTTCCTACGAGCGCGATGCAGGCGAGCGGGCCTAAATCGCCGCTGGCGCCGAGCGATCCTTTTTCCGGAATGCAGGGCAGAACGCCGCGGTTATACATGGCGATCAATTTTTCGAAATTGGCGAGCGATATCGCCGAAACGCCGCGGCCGAGTGAATTGATCCGCGCCAGCATCGACGCGCGGACATATTTGTCCTCAAGATAATCGCCGACATTCGACTGCACGCTGCGCAAAATGTTGTTCTGCGTCTCGCCGGCCATGGACGCGGGCACCAGCCAGTTGACAAAACCGCCAACGCTTGTCGTCACGCCATAAATAATCCGTCCGGAATCGACGAATTTATCCAGAAGCTCTCGGGAAGCGGTAACGCGCGCTCGAATCTCGTCTGTAATTTCTATTTTCGTTTCGGGATCATCGACGGCCGCGTTAAGCGAGCCAATCGTCATATTTTCGCCGTCGGGGATGAATCTCTTCGGCCCCGATGCGCGATTCTGTTCGTAGGCCGATGAATGAGCGGAATGTCGGTGATCGTCAGGCATGTTTTTCAGGTCCAATTTGAACTCCCTATGGTTCGTTTCCAGTGTCCCCGACACCATCCTCAAAGATTCTGCGACAGCCTCTTCCGTCAGGATTTTCGAAGTCCTGACGCATCCGCCGGAAATGCTTTTTGGTCTGTAGTATAGTCTATCATGAACTGCTAACCGTGGGCGCCGGACCAACAATTGATGCTAATCAATTTTTGCGTGCGCGTTCCTGTAGAATTCAGGGTTTTCTTATGGTTAGGCGGCGTTTCGCGCCGCACAAGAGAATTCGGAAGACAGCAATATGAGGCATGGTGTCTCTGGCGATACTCAAGCTTAAAAATTGAAATAACTCCTGTTTTCCGGCTCTGAGCGACGCCGGTGCGCAATCGTCCCGAAAATGCGGCGCGGCCGCCGATAAAAAGCCCGATCATCGGTCGCTGGCTGCGAAAAAAACGGATTCAGCCAGCGCCCCGGCTTGCATTTTCGATCCGGAACAGGTTTTTGTTGCAGCGCAATAGGCGCGAACGACGGCGCGAAAACCGACCAGAGGAGCAGGCATGGCGACGACGCTGAGCGGACTGGAATTCACCGAAGCCCTGACGCCGCAGGACGAGACGGTTCTGACCGAAGACGCCTGCGCGTTCTTGTGCGACCTCGTCGACCGATTCGCTGCGCGCCGGGCCGGCTTGCTCAAAGCCCGCGCCGCCTGGCAAGCGAAGATCGACGCCGGCGGGCTGCCCGACTTCCGGCCCGAAACGGCGGAGGTGCGGGCGGGCGACTGGGAAGTCGCGCCGCTGCCCGCCGACCTTCTCGACCGCCGCGTCGAGATCACCGGCCCGGTCGACCGCAAGATGATCATCAATGCGCTCAATGCCGACGTCAAAGTCTTCATGGCCGATTTCGAGGATGCGCTGTCGCCGTCCTGGCGCAACGTGGTCGACGGTCAGGCCAATCTGCGCGACGCGGTCGCGCGCACGATCAGTTACGAAGATCCGGCTTCCGGCAAGAAATACGCATTGGGCGACGAACCGGCGGTGCTCGTCGCGCGCGTGCGCGGGTTGCATCTCGACGAAAAACACGTTTTGCGGAACGGCGAGAAAATCCCCGGCTGCCTGATGGATTTCGCGCTCTATCTTCATCACAACTACAAGCAGCTCGCAGCTTTTGGGACCGGCCCGTATTTTTACGTTCCGAAGCTCGAACATTACGAGGAAGCGCGCTGGTGGAACGAAGTCTTCGTCGCCAGCGAGGAGCATTACGGGCTGCCAGTCGGAACGATCAAGGCGACGATGCTGATCGAAACCCTGCCGGCCGTCTTCGAGATGGACGAAATCCTCTTTGAACTGAAGGATCACGCAGCCGCGCTTAATTGCGGGCGCTGGGACTATATTTTCAGCTATATCAAGACCTTGAAGACTCACGGCGACCGCATGCTGCCCGACCGCCATTCGGTGGGCATGGACAAGCCTTTCCTCGACGCCTATTCGCGGCTTTTGATCCGCACCTGTCACCGGCGCGGCGCGCTCGCCATGGGCGGCATGTCGGCCTTCCTGCCGGCCAAGACGGCGGAAGAAGACGCCGCCAACAAGGAAAAGGTCCGGGCCGACAAAAGCCGCGAGGCCGACAACGGCCATGACGGGTCGTGGATCGCCCACCCCGCGCTCGCCGATGTGGTGAACGAGGTTTATTCAAAAGCGTTCAAGCCGGGAAAGGCAAACCAGCTTGACGTCACCCGCGACAATGACGGCCCCGTTACGGCGGCCGACCTGCTCGCGCCGCCTGAAGGTCCGTTTACGGAAGAAGGCCTTCGCACGAATATCCGCGTCGCCGTGCAATATATTGAAGCCTGGCTCGGCGGGCTTGGCGCGGTGGCGATCTATGGGCTGATGGAGGATGCGGCGACCGCGGAAATCTCGCGCGCCTCGATCTGGCAGTGGATTAAAAACGGCGCGGCTCTTTCAGGCGGCGAGACGATGACCGCCGAACTTTTCCGCAAGGCGCTCGCCGAAGAGCTTGAGGTCGTAAAGAGCGAAGTCGGCGAAGAGCGCTGGTCGTCGGGCCATTTCGACGAAGCGGCCGAGCTGCTGGAGAATCTCTGCCTGTCGGAAGATTTCGCGACCTTCCTGACGCTTGGCGCGTATGAGCGGATTTAGGGTCCGCTGAAGTTCAGCTTTTTACTGTCATTCCGGGGCGATCCGAAGGATCGAACCCGGAATCCAGTCCTGAGCGCCACCGCTTGCGCCCACCGCGCCGCTGATCGCAGGGGCGGGCTCAGGCATGGATTCCGGGTTCCGCACTGACGCGCGGCCCCGGAATGACAGCAAAAAAACAGACTACTCAGCCCCGCCGCGCGAGCTTTTCTTTGACTTTCGCAACAAGTTCAGCACGAGGAACGGATTCTTGCGCCGGCTGGCCTTCGCGCCATTCGGCGTTGTCTTCGATCTGTTTTGAAAGCTCGGCGCCGAGGACGAGGTCCTTGATCGTCACCTCGCCCTTCGCGCGTTCATCCGGACCCTGAATGACGGCGACGGGTGCGGCGCGCCTGTCGGCGTATTTCAACTGCTTGGCGAAATTGGCGCCGCCGAGATAAACCTCGGCGCGCACGCCCGCCGCGCGCAGCTCGGCGGCCATCGCCTGATAATCCGCCATGCGGTCTTGTTCGAGCGCGAGCGCGACCACCGGCCCATAAGCCGCCTCGGGCGCGGCCTTCTTCTGAAACTCGAGCGCCGCCAGCAGCCTTGAGACGCCGACGGAAATCCCAACCGCCGGAACCTCGACGCCCTTGAAACGTTTGACGAGCCCGTCATAGCGCCCGCCGCCGCCGACCGAACCGAACCGAACCGGACGGCCTTTTTCGTCGGTCGTCTCGAAGGCGAGGTCCGCCTCGAAAACGGGGCCGGTGTAGTAGTCAAGCCCGCGAACGACGGAGGGGTCGATACGGACCCGACCGTCATCATATCCCGCTTTGCGCATCAGCTCCCAAATCTGCTGTAGTTCTGTCACCCCTTCGCGACCGCGGGAACTGCGCCTTATAATTTCATCCAAGCCATCAAAAATCCCGTCTGTTCGGATGTCTTCGCTCGCGCGCGCATCTATTTTCCCAGCCTGGTAGACTGGATTGGAAGCGAGAGCATTGGCGGCCCTTTCGTAAATTTCGAGGAGCGCCTTTATCGTTTCAGCCTCCAACTGCGCGCCCTCGGTGAAAT
>JBHHVZ010000061.1:0-16870 GCA_046756245.1 Parvularculaceae bacterium | reverse complement strand
TCCGGATCAAGGACGATCGAAAACCGCGTCTTCGACTCGCGCAAGGCGATGTTGAGCCCGGCTGCGTGCAGATAGCTTGCAAGATATTTGTAGACTCTCGATTCCTGTCCGGCGGCCGGCTCGCCGAACATCGCCTCGAATTGCGGTGCGAGCTGCTTCGGCTTGTAGCCCTTGAACACGCGCGCTTCGGGAATGTAATCGACGACCTCGCCCGGATCGCTCGCCTGGGCGATTTCCGCCTGCACAAGCGCTTCCGCTTCCTCAAGCTCCGCCTTGGTTTTCGGCCATGTCTTCGGCCGCCCGAGCCGCACGGCGATCGCCCGCACGAGCTGCCCGCGCTTCTTGGCGTGCATGTAGAGCGTCTTGTTGAAGACGACGTTCCATTCGATCGAAACATCCGGGTTCAGTGTTTTGATCAAATTGTAATTGAGCCCCATCAGCCGTTTGTGCATCGGCGTTAGAACGGTGCAGATCGTTATGCTCATGTCTCGCTCCTCATGGTCAGGGCGGCGCGCGTTCTCTCGTCGGACGCGGATGCAGGCGTTTTTTCCGGTTCGCCGAAGAGCGCCGCATCGAGCGCGTGATACGATTGCTCACGAAGAACGGCGTTCGGGTCGCCCGCCGGCCAGCGCCGTTCGCTGAGATCCGCGATGGCGTCGGCGAGACTATCGCCCGAGTTTCTGCGGTCGAGCGACGCGCAATACGGCTTCAGAACGTCCGGCATGCGTCGCATCAGCCCGCGCGAAACAATCACCCAGGCGCCGCAATTGATCGCTTCGAGAATTTTTGTCTTGAACCCGCGTCCGAGACTCGACGTCACCGCGACAGCGAAGGTGTCGGTCAACAGCGTCAGCACGCCGTCGACATAGCCCAGATGTCGCACGCGCGGACAAACGTCTTTCTTGTCGAGACTATCGGGCAGGTCGCCGGTTGCGAGAAAATCAAAATCGGGGGCCCTTCCCTCGAGCGCAGCCGTCGCCCGGTGATAATTGCGCATCATCTCGCTGATGAGCGGGCCGGGATGCGACGAACCGAGACAGACGATCTGCTTTTCCCGCCGGCTGCCGCGCGGCATGCGCTCGATATAAAAATCGCTAGTGAAATAGGGCGCGACGATCACATCGCCGCGAAAACCGAGCGCGCGCCAGTACCAGGCGGTATTGGCCGTTTCGATATGCAGAATGACGTCGGCGTATTCTGCGACGCCGCGCTCGCGCCTGAAGAAGACGCCGAGATTGTAAATTGCGCCGCGCCGCTGCTGGGGCGCCGACTTCACCCGACGCGTCGCCCGGATATAGTCGATTCTGTGCGCCACTTCCGGATTATGCGACCGCACGATCAGCTTCGATTGCGGCCAGCGCCGTTTCAGATAAGCCAGTTCGTCGGCCGTTTTCGACAGATCGACGATGATGTGGGTGTATTCGGGAAGCGAGAAGAACGAGAGCTCGTCGGCCAGAGACCGCCGGTCTTTCAGGTGCAGGAAGGTGTCGTAGGCGACGCCGCACTGGCTTAGATATTGCTGGCGGCCGTCAATATCCTTTCGGCTGCCGAGATAGAGATATTCCTCGTCGAGATAGATGAAGGGAACGATATGCAGCACGCGTACGCTGTCGTTCTGCGCCTTTCCTTCATGCGGGATAAGGCTGTCGCGATCGGGAAACGCCTGGTGTTTCATCCCGGTTCTCAAGCCCGCCGGTCTTTCCGCTCCTGCATTCATTTCCGTCTCGCTGTTGATGCGCCGGGCGACTTCGGCATGCGCCATTTCCTTTCAGGTCCGATCGAGCCATTCGGACTCGGTTGCGAAAAAATAAACGACGCCGGCGAACAGCAACGCGCCGACGAAACACGCCGAATAGATCAGCGCGCCGATCGGCGCGTTTTCCAGATCGCCAAGCATTGCGGCGCGAAAACTTTCGATGGCGCCGGCCAGCGGATTAATGAAATAAAATACGCGGTATTGTTCGGGGATGTTCGTAGCGGGATAGATCACCGGACACAGATAAAGAAGAAAGCGCAAAACGATCTGGATCGTGTAGCGCGTGTCGCGCGCGTTATAATCCCAAAGCGAAGTGAAAAGACTGGCGCCGACGGCCGTGAGGAAAGGAAGCGTCAACGCCGCCGCGCCCACAAGCAGGCCCCAGCCCCATACGATGTAAACTTCGCCGTCAGCGAGCGCGAAAAAGGCGATCGTCAACGCAAGGAATCCGAGATGCACGACAAACTCCATAACGCCGGGAAACGTCCCGGCGAGCGGTGCAAGCATTCTCGGAAAATAGATTTTCGTCAGCAGCGACCGGTTGTTGAACAGACTGCGCGTCGCCCAGATCAGGCACCCGTCAAACGCGCTCCACGCCGTCACCCCGTAAAGGAAGAAAACCACATAGGGGATGTCGACTGCGGCGCGCAGATTGGCGAGAAACCCGAAGACTACGGTCATCACCGCGACCGGCACGGCGGGTCGCAGGATCAGCCAGAAAAAGCCGAGGATCGTGCGCGAAATAATCTGTTCGGCGGAACGATGGGCGAAAAACGGCAGCAGCGACCGGGCCCGCCAGACCTCGAGCAAGCGCCCGCTCACGCCTGCGCCGCGCGGTTCGATCACCCATTGCTGGTTGCGGATAAGCTGCATCACGCCTCCGCCGCCCGTTCGGGTTCAATGGCGTCACAGGGAGACTCGCGCAGGCGCCACTGCAACTGCGGGGCGACATAACCCGCCCGCGCGCGCTTATGCTGTTTGCCGTCCGGATCCGGACGGTCCGTTCCGTAAACGCGGAAGCTTTGCGTCTTCGCGCTTTCGACCACGCAGGCCGCTCCGCTTGCGGGCTCTGCGCGAACGGCGCAGCGAAAGCGGAATTCGCGCGCCGTAAACGCCCAGGGCGGAATGTCCATGACGGCCGAATAGACGCCCGGCGCCGACAATAGAGTCGGCGTCTCCGCCCACGCGCTCGTCAGCAAGGTCGGACCGACGAATATGTCGACGCCGGGCGTTACGGTCACCGCGCTTTCGCGCGTCTCAAAAATCAGTTCGATCTTGAGCGCGTCTTCCTGGCCGATCTGGGCGAGTTCGGCGCCGGTCGCGCCAAGCGCGCGCGACGCCCGCAAGCGAACCGGCGAAACTTCGCTGTCAACGTCGCCGACCTGGTTGTTCTTGCCCTTCCATAAATCATGTTCGTATGACGCGATGACTTCCGCCGGCGGGCCGATTTTGCGGATGCGTCCGTTTTCGATCCACACGACGCGATCGCAGATCGACGCCACCGCCGCCATGTCGTGAGAAACGAAAAGAACGCTCATGCCGCGTTTCTTTTCTTTGCGAATGCGGTTGATACAGCTCTCCTGAAACGCCGCGTCGCCAACTGCGAGCACCTCGTCGGCGAGCAGAAGGTCGGGCCGCATGGTGACGGCGAGCGAAAAGGCCAGGCGCACATACAGCCCCGACGACATGTCGCGGACCCTGTCGTCGATGCGCTCGCCGATGCCGGCGAATTCGACGATCCGGTCGAAATTGCGGCGCACTTCGTCGCGCGGAACGCCGAACATCGCCGCGTTGAAATAGACATTCTCCCGAGCCGTAAAATCAGCATGAAACGACGCGCCGACTTCAAGCATCGGAAAAATCCGCCCGCGGCCTTCCGCGCGGCCTTCCGTCGGCGCAGTGATGCGCCCGAGGACGCGCAGCAAGGTCGTTTTCCCGGCGCCGTTGCGGCCGATGACGCCGGTGACGGTTCCCGCTTTGATTTCGAGATTGAAATCGCGCAGCGCCCATAACATCCGTTTTTTCCGGTCGCCGCCGTCGCGCCCGAAGACGCGTTTCAATGCGCGCGCAAGACCTCTCCCCTTTCCTTCATCCTCCGGCGCGATGTCATAGCGCTTGCCGAGGCCGGTGATTCTTACGATCGGAGCGGAAGCGTCAGCCATGCCGGCGCTCCATGACGGACTGAAAGACAGCTTCGGCGATGACGTCGCCGGCCGGGCGCTCGATCCCGCATGGGCGGGCGAAGCTCTCCCGAAACGCGCGACGGCGTCCGGCCAGTTGGTCTGCGCCGGCGAATAGAGTCGCAAGCTTGCTTTCGAATTCGGCCGCATCGCGCGTGACGCAGATTGCGCCGGCTTCGACCAGCTGCCGGAAATGGCGCGACCGGGACTGGGTCTCGTCATAGCGCTCGATGCGCACCGAAAAGACGGGAAGATCGGCCAGAACGGCGTCGACCATGGCGCTGGTGTTGATGCTCAGGGCGGCGTCGACGTGGCGGAAGACTTCGCGCATCTGCTTGAACGCAGCACGCGTTTCCGGCAGCGCGCCGTTGCGCGGCCTGACGCGATATCCGTTTTCTTCCAGGCGCGCGAAAATCTTCGCGTTGGCGGGATGCGGGCGGATGACGATTTGCGCGCCGGCCAGTTGTGGGTCGTCCGATTTCGCCAATCGGCGCGCCACGGCCTCGACAAACCAGGATTCATCGCGGGCGATATTCGCTGACGATCCGAGATAAAGAAGAATCCGGCGCGCCGGATCGAGCCCCAGACGCTGGCAAAACGTTTTCCGGTCGGCGATGTCTCCGGCGTCCTCGAACCATTTGTCGAAAAACGGCGCCCCGGCGATGGCGATCTTGCGCGGCGGAATTTTGTGGATCTGAACCGCGTCGTCATATTGCGCCCTGTTCCAGACGAAGAGCATGTCGGGAACAGACTGGATGAGGCCCTTGGTCGACAGATTATCCCAGCTCAGCACCGGCAGCGCGGTTAGAACGCCAAGCCGTTTGGCCGCTTTCAGATAATCCGTTTCTTCGGAAAACCGCATATTGGCCGGCGACACGATGACGGCGTTGGGGTTTTTCTGTTTGATGAGCTCGCGCACGCCGCGATCGCTCGGCGCCAGTCGTTCCAATGCCGTCATCGCCCACCCGGCGGGCGGCGTTTTCAGCAGCGCGCGCAACCAGCGCGTCTTGCTGAACGCCGCCAACAGTCCGTCGACATAGGCGCGCTGACGTTCGACGTAGAAATTGGTCGTTTCCTTGCGGATCAGATAGCTTCTGTAAGAGCGCAATTCCCGCAACCCGAACAGGAAATCCCGCCATTTGTCGCCGCGGCGTACAAGCCAGCCTGTCTTCGGCTCCGGCCGCTCGCGCTTGAATTCATCGAGCCGGGCGCCGAGACCGGCGGGCTGTTTTTTCGTCCAGCCGCGATCGAACAGGATTTCAACATCCGCTCCGCGCGCAATAAGCGCCGTGATGATGCTCTCGAAATAAACGAGATGCGACGTGGAGCGCCCGACGAAGAGAATGCGCGGGCGCGCGGGCGCGCTGAAATCTGCGGATTGCTTTACCGCGGGCGCGATTCTCCCGGCGCGCTCCGAAAGCCGCTTGTCGACCGATCCCCTGAGCGCGGCGAGTCCGGCGCCGGATCGGCGGTCGGAGGGCATGTTCAACGTGCGCCGTCGGATCGACATGCTCAGATCTCCCCGATGCAGTGCCGGTAGTCGAACGGACCCGGCGCCGCGCGTTTATCCTTCGGTGACTTCAATTCCGTATAGGGAATGTCGAGAAGATCTATATGTTTGACCGCATAATGTTCTGAAATTACCTCGCGAACATTCGACAACTCGCCGTTATGCTTCGAGCGGTCGCGATTGAGGCTGTAGACGGCGCCGCAATCGAATTCACGCAGGCGGCGGACATATCCCTCGACCTGCGCCGTGGTCATTTCCTGAAAGGAAACCATGTTCACCGCAAGATCGGCGGCCTCAGGCGCAAAATCGGGAAAATGGAAATGCGGCAGGAAGACAAAATCATAGGCGTTTAATCCACGCGCCTTCGTCTCGAATCCCTCTTCCCCGTAAAAAAGGAACGCTGCGTCCGGAAACAGCGTTTTCAGATAAACGCCTGAGAACAGCATGGTCGGGGGAAGGTCGACGCAGACGAACGTCGCTTCTGGAAACAGCGTCTTGAAGCAATAGGCGAACCCGCCCCAGCCCGATCCGATTTCGATGACGATGCTGCTTTTCTTGTCGCGAATGCGCGCCAGCGCGCCGGACTTTTCCAGTCCGATCATCACCTCGTAAAATTTCAGCGTGTCGATATTGACGAGGCCCTCGCCAAAATCGAATCCGAACCCGCCGAGCGCCGGCGATTCCGGAACGAACAGCCCGGCCGGATCGAGCGCGGCGAGCATCTTGAATTTGCCTTCGAACCGGGCCGCCTTGTGCGCGTGGTGTGCGCGGTATTCGTAGGACTTGAGGCCGGTGACGTGATAGCACTGCTCGCGCAGGCGCCCGACCATCAGCGGCGAGGCGTCGAACAGATAGGAAAAGCCGTCGATCTCCTCGCGCCAATAGGCGCTTGGGCGATCGTGCGAAGACGTTTCCCAGGCGTCCATCATCGCGAACACATGCGCGCGCACGTCGAGGTAATTCTCATAGGCGACGCCGGCGCGAAGCTCTCTGACGCGCGCCTCAATCTTCGCTTTCGTCGTCACTTCTTCGCCCCTCGAGCCGGTTGCGCCGCGAATTCTGCTGCGATCATGAGAATTCAATCCTTAGTAGAGTTTGGATGAAATGCCAACTTAAAGTTGTATGGTTAATAATGTCAAAATCTGCGCACGAGCCCAGCCGAACGGGAGCGGCGTCCGGCGTTGGAAACGGGCGGTCACGCAGCGGGGCGGATCGACCAGGGAAAGGTTGTGCGGAACAGCGCGCCGCTGGCGACGTCGGCGTTTTCCGACTCGATGCGGCTGTCGAGAACGCGGAACACCGCCGCCGGCGCCACCTTCAGAAGTGACAGCACGTTGCCGCGCGCCGGACGGACGCTGACATTGAGCGCGTAATCGCGCCGCGACATGAGCGCGCGCGGAATGAGCACGCTGAAATGGATCGGGCCGGTTCGGCCGCGCGTGTCGAAATTCTGTTCGGAAATAAACAACAGCCGGCCGTCGCTGTAGACGCCGACGCCGGCCCGCGTATTCTCCGCAGCCTGCAGAGCGAAATAGCCGATTTCGACGATCAGATCCTTTTCATCGGTCATCAGCTTCACGGGCTTCCTGTGCTGGTCATACAGGTTGAGTTCGAAAATACGCCCCATGTCATTTAGGGCGCGCGGACCGAAATCTTTCGATCGGGCGGAAAAGACGCTCGACAGATAGGCCGGCGCCACCTCTTCCGGCGAACCGGTTCGCGCCACCGCGCCGGCCTGCAGAAAAATCGCCTCGTCGCAGAGCTGCGTAATGTGGCTCATGTCATGGGAGACGATGACGATCGATGCGCCCTCTTCCGCAAGCGCGCGCAGCCTTGAGAGCGCGCGGGCCTGAAACGCGCGGTCGCCGACCGCCAGCACGTCGTCGAGCAACAGAAGATCCGGCTTGAGATTGGCGGCGATGGAAAAATTGAGCCGAAGCTGCATGCCCTTCGAATAGCGCGCGACCTTGACGTCGATGAATCTGTTGAGCCCGGCGAAGTCGGCGATTTCTGCAACGCGCGGCGCGATGTCGCGATCGCGCCAGCCGAGAAGGCGCGCCTGAATGTAAATGTTTGCGCGCCCGGTCTGGCTGGCGTCGACAAACTGCCCGGCGCCGAACAGACCCGCCGTCCGGCCGCGGCCGACGACGCGCCCGGCGCTTGGCGGCAACACCCGGCCGAGAATGCGTAAAAGCGTCGTCTTGCCGGCGCCGTTGGCGCCGATCACGCCGTAGATCCGCCCCGGATGAAACTCGAGAGACACGTCGCGCAGGGCGACGACAGGTTGCTTGCGCTTGCCGGCGCGTTGCGGGGCAAACAGCGACAACAGGCCCGCACGCGCCTCTTCGCCGTAGGTCTTGCCGAGGCCGTTCGCACGAATGACCGGTTGATTTTCAAGATGCGAAACGGCGCCGCTCATCGCTCCAATCCGGTCAGGTGTAAATGCGCGGCCGATCCTTGACGATCTCCGGCCAGCGCTTTCGGAAATCCTCGTAAAGCGATCGTGCGACGCGTTTACTGACATAGGCGTCGAGATCGTCGACGGCGACCTTGAGCCCGGCGTCCTTTAAAACCTTCGCGCAATCCGGATGCGCGATGCGGTCGGCGGCGAGATCGAACTGCTCGCTCGCAACGGCGATGGCGATCTGCCTGACGAGATACGGATAAAGCGTTTCCTTGTCAGCCTTCGCCGGGTCGGGCCGCGCCTTCATGAACAACGCGTGCGCCCATGTAATCTCGCGGCGCGAATAGCCGATGCGCAGGTCCGTGGTCGTGCGCCGGCGCGCCACCGGATCCATACGGATCAGTTCGAACCCGCATTGGCGTAAGAATTTTTCGACTTCGGAAAAAAGCGGCTGACGACGATAAAACTGGCGAAATTCGACCTCGACGAAAACGCCCTGAACCGGACCTTTGAGCAGCGCCGCGCCGGATTTCAGAATGTCGAGTTCGGTTCCCTGGGTGTCGATCTTGACGAAGCCGACATCCTCGAAACCGTATTTCTCGGCGGCCTTCTCCAGCGTGAGCGTCGGCACTTCGATTGTGTCTTCGACGGTGAATTCCTCTTCCAGCCCGAAATCGCTGACGACGCTCATGTTCGGTTTCAGCGTCGAACTGAAGCCTGGATGGCGCGTCAGGTAAAGCGTCGCCGGACCGGGTTTCGACGCCAGCGCTTCCGGGATGACGACGGTCCTGCGCCACGGATTGTTCCGCTTCAGCACATGGCGCAGCCCGGCCGCCGCCGTAGCATCGGGTTCGCACCCGTAATAGCTCGAAAACGGCGCGAAAAAGCCGAGCCACGGCAGGCCGCCGCCGCGCGCGCCGACGTCGAGCAGCTTCATCCCGACTTTTTCGAACGCGCGGCGCAGGGGGCCGAGACCGCCGCGCGCCGGACCGCGCTGAGCCGGCGCGCTCGTCTGAATTTCTCGAGCAGCCGCCACCCAGAACTCCTTTCTGATGCTCGCGGGATCCACAGCGCCCGCATCCAAAACGCAAACCGCGCATTACTTTTTGCGGAACGCAGCAAAAAAGAACGTGTAGTCGCGGTCGACGCGCTCCCATCGCACCGCGCGTTCGCGAGCCTCATATTTCGGCGGCGCGCAAAGCTCGAAAGATGCGTCTTTTGCAAGCGCAATGAACTCAGAAAGCGTGTTTCGGCTGAAGATCTTCATCTCGCCGGCTTCCTTTCCGTACGGATAAATGCCGGAACAATCGACCGGATCCGGCCAGTAATCCGTCGACACGAGCAGCAGCCCGCGCGGTTGCAGGATCCGGTGCATTTCAGCGACGAATTTGTCGAGCGGCACATTGTGCTCGATCACCGAAATCGACGTCACCGCCTTGAAGAAATTATCGGCGTACGTGGTCGCCGTCAGATCCTGTTGCGTAAATTCGATGCCGAGCGGATCGAGCAGCCTGGTGTTCGCGGGCATCAGGTCGCAGGCGTAAAGCCTGCGATAGCCGAGCGCGTGAAGCCAGCGCAACACCACCGCCTTCGCGCCGGAGCCGGCGTCGAGGATCGGCCCATTCCTGTCCCCCTCACCCAGCACATAGGCGAGGCACTTCAGCGTGTCCCAGTTCTTCTGATGATCGTGATGGCCTTCAAAGCCCAGCAGCTCCACCAGCCTGGTCGCCGCGGATTGTTCGCTCCTGGTCTGAAGCGGGCCGGCGGCGCGGACATTGGCGATATAGGAGATCATCTCTCTGGCGAACTCGGGTTGCATGGATTCTCCTCGACGAATCGATTTTCAACTTATGGTTTATTATCAGGGACCGCCCCCGTGCAAAACCCTCAATTTTCAATCCGATAAAATGACCATATTTCTTTATATTTTATGACGTTGGGAGACAGCCGCTCTTTCCCGTGACTTCTCGCGAAAGTTGTGTATATCGAGCCTTATGGCGACTCTGCTCAAGACCCGCCTGCGCCGGGGAGAAAAACTGATCGGGGCGTGGTGCGCTCTGCCCGCGCCGGCGGTTGCTGAAATTGCCGGGTCGAGCGGCTTCGATTTCGTGGTGCTCGATTTCCAGCACGGACTCATCGGCGATGACATGGCCGCCGACATGTTCCGCGCGGTTGAGGCGACAGGCGCGGCCGCCGTCGCCCGGGCCGGCTGGAAAGATGCGGCGCGGCTTGGCAAGCTGCTCGATTTCGGCGCGGCCGGGATCATCGTTCCAATGATCGAAAGCGCGCGCGACGCCGCCGACGCGATGCGCGCCTGCCTCTATCCGCCGAAAGGGATGCGCAGCTTCGGCCCCGTGCGCGCCATGAAGGGCCGCGACAGGCCCGCCTATATGGCGGCGATCGAGGAGGAAACCTGCATCCTGCCGATGATCGAGACCGCCGGCGCGTTGGCCGAGCTCGCCGACATCGCCGCCGTTCCCGGCGTCGCGGGTCTCTTCGTCGGGCCGGCGGACCTTTCGCTTTCGATGGGGCTGGCGCCGGCGCGTGAGCATCCGGATGCATGCTTTCAGGATGCGCTTTCATCGGTCATCGAAACCTGCCGGAAGTCTGGAATCGCCGCCGGCGTTCAGGCCGAACCGGGCCTCGCCGCGCGCCGATTGGAAGAAGGCTTCACCTTCGTTACTGCAGCCATGGACACCGCCCTGCTGGCGGAAGGTTTTGAACAAACCCTGCGCGCCGAACGGCCGGCGGCGGAGTGAGGCGCGAACTCTGGAAAAACATGCTCGATTAGAGAAGAATGGTACCGCCTGCTGGAATCGAACCAGCGACCTCTTGATCCACAATCAAGCGCTCTAACCAACTGAGCTAAGGCGGCGCGGGGCCTTTGCGCGCGCGGGCGCGCGCCAGCGAGCGGGGCGGAACCTATCGCCGCGCCTCCCGCTTTGCAAGCGGCCGCGCGCGACCCGGCGGGGTCGTCGTCAAACCGCCTAGGACCGGCCCAGAAGCGCGATCTCGCGCTGGAGCTGCGCGATCCTTGTAGCGTCGGACGGGTGGGTCGAGAGGAATTCCGGCGGCGCGCCGTTCTTCTTCTCCGCCGACATTTTGGTCCAGAACCGGACCGCTTCCTGCGGGTCGTAACCGGCCCGGTGCATATAGCGCAGGCCGAACTTGTCGGCTTCAAGCTCGTGCCGGCGTGAATAGGGAAGAATGACTCCAAGCTGCGCGCCGACGCCGAGCACGCCCATGATCTGGTTCGAATACTGGCTGCCCGACACCGCCACCTGCGTCACCGTGAGGCCGGCGGCGGCGAGCGTGGACTGGCTGTAGCGCTCGCCGGAATGGTTGAAGTTCACATGCGCGACTTCATGGCCCATGACCACGGCGATCTGGTCGTCGTTCTCCATGATATCGAGAATGCCGGTGTAAAAGCCGATCTTGCCGCCCGGCAGCGCGAAGGCGTTGAGCTGGTCGGAATCGAACACCTGAATTTCCCATTTCGACGGATCGCCGCCGGCCGCCGAAATGATGCGCGGCGCGACGCGCATCATGCGGCTCGTATATTTCGGATCGTTGGTGATCTTTTCCTTTTTCTTCAGATCCCCCCACGCCGAAGAGGCGAGCTGCGCCATCTGGTCGGAGGAAACGAAGAGAAGCTGGCTGCGCCCGAGCGTCTCGTTATAGGCGCAGCCCGGCGCCAGGACGACGACGCTGCCGGCGGCGAGCCCGCGAATGATCTCGCGCCGCGACATGGTGACGGTGTGCATTGTTCGCTCCTCCAAAGTCTTCCTCCACCGCCGAAAACAATAGGCGATAGGACCGCAGCCGACAACGGCCGCGCGGCCCCGCCGTGAGGAAGCACGATCCTTAGGGTTCGAGTTCGCTGTCCCAGTAGAGGAAGTCCTGCCAGCTTTCATGCAGGTAATGGGGCGGAAAGGCGCGGCCGCGGTCGTTCAATTCATACATGCTCGGCCGCGTCGGTTTGCGCGCCGGATACATCTTCGCCTCCCGCGGCAGCCGCCCGCCTTTCTTGATGTTGCACGGACTGCAGGCGGCGACGATGTTCTCCCAGGTGGTGCGCCCGCCGCGCGAACGCGGGACTACATGGTCGAAGGTGAGGATGTCGCGGGCGCTGGCGCCGCAATACTGGCAGGTGAAACGGTCGCGCAGAAAAACGTTGAATCGCGTGAACGCCGGCGCCCGCGCATGATTGACGTAATTCCTCAGCGACACCACCGACGGCAGGCGCATTTCGAAGCTCGGACTTCTGACGGTTCTTTCGTATTCGGCGACGACGTCGACGCGATCCAGAAAGACGGCCTTCAGCGCGTCCTGCCACGACCAGAGCGACAGGGGAAAATAACTCAGCGGACGAAAGTCCGCATTGAGCACCAGAGCCGGACAAGCGTCAGGCGCGCGCGCGGCGGTCTGCATCATCTGCATCTGCGCCCCCGCCCGCGGCGGCCACTTTAGAAAGGCTCTTGATCAAACTCCCGACAGAATTCCTGAAAACGACGTCTCCTTTTGATCTGACAAGTTTAACGCAGCTTGCAGGAAGAATCCTAGCCGATTCCTCATGACGGTTCGTTGACGCATATGACGCGATTTCGCGAAAAATCGCCCTTATTGCGGGATTTTCGTCGCATTGAGGCGCGCTAAACGCGCTTAAATCGGCTCGCGGCCGCGCAAGTATGCGTAATAGGTCCAGAGAATATGGGCGGCGAGACCGCGAAACGGCGCCCATTTTTGCGCCCGGCGATCGAGGTCTTTCATCGCCGGCTTCGGCCCGAAGCGGCGCGCCTCCGAATACGCGCCGAGCAAAGCGACGTCATTGGGCGGCCAGATGTCCACCCTTCCTTCACAAAAGAGAAGATAGATCGCCGCCGTCCACGGGCCGACGCCCTTGACTGATTGCAATGCCTGCGATGCGTCCGCGTCGTTATGTGAGAGCGCGGCGAGGTCGAGCGCGCCGGTCTCGATCGCGTCAGCCAGATGAACCACATAGCGCGCCTTCGGCCCGGACAGACCGAAGCGCTTGAGCCCGACTTCGCCGCAGCGAAGCGCGGCGGCCGGACTGGCGACATCCATCCCGCCGCGGCAGCGCGCCCAGATCGCCTGCGCGCTCGGAACTGAGACTTGTTGCTCGACGATAATGCGGAAGAGCCCCTCGAACCCGCCTTCCCGCCGGCGGATATGCGGGCGCCCGATCGCCGCGACGGCGCGCGCAAGCGCCTTGTCGCGCGCGGCCAAGTCGGCGCATTCGCGCGATGTGTCGGCGAAAACGTTGAGCCCGTCAGCCATTCGTCAGTACACGCACTCTTCGAACAGCGCTCGCGTGTCGCCGTTGAGGTCGTTGAAAAAATGTTCGGCCGTGCGCTCGCCCATGGTGACGCCGCTTTCGGCGATTTCCTGCAAGGGGTCGAGATAGCTCGTCTCGTCGGCGTCGCGTTTGCCGGCTTTGGCCCGGCGTTTCAGCCCTTCGCGGGAAATCGCCAGAACTTCAAGCGCAACATCCTGCACGCCGCGCCCGTCGATTTTGGCTTTTAGGCCAAGCTTCGCCGTGCCAACGCGCAGCCCCTCGCGCATTTCCTGCGTCCAACCTTTGGCGACGTCCCAGGCGGCTGCGCGGGCCGTGTCGTCATAAAGGAGCCCGACCCAGAACGCCGGCAACGCGCAGATGCGCGCCCAGGGACCGCCGTCGGCGCCGCGCATTTCCAGAAACGTCTTCATCCGCACTTCCGGGAATGCCGTGGAAAGATGGTCCTCCCAATCGGTCAGGATCGGACGCGCGCCGGGCAGCGCCGGCAATTCGCCCTTCAGAAAATCGCGGAACGATTGTCCTGCTGCATCGATGTAATGGTCGCCGCGGCGTACGAAATACATCGGCATGTCGAGCATATAGTCCGTATAACGCTCGAATCCAAAACCGTCCTCGAAAACGAAATCGAGAAGCCCAGTGCGGTCGGGATCGGTGTCGGTCCAGATATGCGCCCGCCACGACGCCCAGCCGCTGTCCTTGCCCTCGACCAAACCGGAATTGGCGAAGAGCGCCGTCGCGATCGGCTGCAAAGCCAGCGAAGTCCTGAACTTCTCGGCCATGTCGGCTTCGGAGGCGAAATCGAGATTGACCTGAATGGTGCAGGTCCGGTGCATCATGTCGAGACCTAGCTCGCCGCGCGTCGGCATGTAGCGGCGCATGATGTCGTAGCGCGCCTTCGGCATCAGCGGCATTTCCTCGCGCGTCCAGGTCGGCGCGTGCCCCATGCCGAGAAAGGCGACGTTCATCGGGTCGGCGACTTTTTTGACGGCGGCGAGATGCGTGTGCACCTCGTCGCAGGTTTCGTGAACCGTTTCGAGCGGCGCGCCGGAAAGCTCGAACTGCCCGCCTGGCTCCAGCGAAACCGAGGCTTCGCGGCATTTGAGGCCGATCGGATGACCGCCTTCCATCACAAGCCCCCAGCCGGTCGTTTCGCTCATCGCTTCCAGAATCGCGCGGATGCCGGTCTCGCCCTCATACGGCGCGGGCTTTAAGGTCCGGCGGCAGAACACGAATTTTTCGTGCTCGGCGCCGATCCGCCACTGGTCTTTCGGTTTGCAGCCGGAGGCGAGATAGGCCGTAAGCTGATCAATGCTCTCAACAGGCTGCGCGCCGGCGTCTTGCGGTTTTGCGGTGCTCATTCTCATTCTCCAGACGCCGGCGCGGCTTTGTTACGAAAATCCCTTATCGGGGGCGGAGGCGCGCGCCAAGTAAATTTCTCTGCGCTTGACATCAGATTAGCCGCTCCGCCAGTCGCCGAGCGCCGCCTGCCAAAGCGTCAGCGCCGCGACGGCGGCGGTGTCGGCGCGCAGGATTCGCGAACCAAGGGTTACAGGGACGACGAATTCGAGCCCGCGCAGGCGCGCGCGTTCACGGGGTGAAAACCCGCCCTCAGGTCCGATCAGCACCGCCCATGAAGCGCCGGCGCCCGAGTAAGGCTGCAAGGCTTCGAACGCCGGGGCGGCGCGGCCTCCACGCCCGCCCCATTCGGCTGCCGGGTCGTCGCCGGCCTCATCGCAAAACACGAGCCGCCTCCCCGCCGGCCAGGCGTCGAGCGCAGTTTTAAGCTTTTCAAGCGGCGCGACCTCGGGCGCCGACAACCTGCCGCATTGCTCGGCGGCCTCGGTCGCAATCGCGGTGAGACGGTCTTCTTTGACGCGGGAGACGACCGTGCGCTCGGTTGTCACCGGCGCAAGTCTTGAGACGCCGAGTTCGGTCGCTTTCTGCACGATATGCTCGAGGGCGGCGCGTTTGACCGGCGCGAACAGAAGCCACAGATCAGGATCGGTCACGGGCGCGCGCCGGCGCCGAACCACCTGCGCGGCGCCGTCTTTTTTGCCGAGCCGGGCGATCGTCGCTTCGAATTCGCCGTCGCGCGCATTGAACAAGGCGATCGCGTCGCCCTCCTTCCGGCGCATCACGGTTCGCAAATAATGGGTCTGTCCGCCGTCAAGCGGCGCCGGCGCGCCATCAGCGAGCGGCGCATCGACATAAAGCCGGATCAGGGACAGTTTTTCGGGCTTCGACGCCATGGGCCGGCATTGAACCCCCTTCGCCGGTCCGGTCAAGCCGGCGCCTTAAGCGGATGGCGGCGCGCGCGAGCCTCAGAGCTGGCTGAAATGGTCCATGCACTCGTGAAAGAAGCCGATAACATCGATATATTGTTTAGAACGCAGTCAATGGACCAAGCTGAGATGTCTGATGCTCACGATGCGATCGACGCGAATGCGGGCGCCGCCGCCGGAACGACTGCCGCGCCCGCCGACGCGGTCGCAGGCAATTGGGTCGATGCGCGCGCGCCCGAAGCGATGAAGCCCTACCTTCGGCTGATGCGCGCCGACCGTCCGATCGGGGCGTGGCTGTTGTTTCTGCCCTGCCTGTGGGGGCTGGCGCTCGCAGCCGCCGAAGGAAAAGGCGGCTGGACATCGCTTTATTACGCAGCGCTCTTTGCGCTCGGCGCTGTTCTGATGCGCGGGGCCGGTTGCACGTATAACGACATCGCCGATAGAGAGTTCGACGCCAGCGTGGCGCGCACGGCTGAGCGCCCGATCCCGGCCGGACAGGTGAGCGTTGCGGAGGCCTGGGCGTTTCTTATCGGGCTTTGTTTTCTGGCGCTCGCCGTGCTGGTGCAGTTCAATCTCTTCACGATCGGGCTTGGAATCGCATCGCTGGCGCTGGTGGCGATCTACCCGTTCATGAAGCGCGTCACCTATTGGCCGCAGGCCTGGCTGGGCCTGACCTTCAACTGGGGGGCGCCGATGGGATACGCGGCCGCAACCGGCGCATTGTCATGGACAGCGGCGCTTTTGTACGGCGCGGGCGTTTTCTGGACGCTCGGCTACGACACCATCTACGCCCATCAGGACAAGGAAGACGACATCCTGATCGGCGTGAAGTCGACGGCCTTAAAGCTCGGCGCGCAGAGCCGGATCTGGGTCGCCGGCTTTTACATCGGGACGATCGCGCTGTTCGCCGCGGCCGGCTGGGCGGCGAGCGCGAGCCGGCTTTATTACGCCGCGCTTCTTCCCGCCGCCGCGCATTTCGCCTGGCAGATTGCGCGTCTCGATATCGACAATGGCGCGCGCTGCCTGGCGCTCTTCAAATCGAACCGCGACGCGGGTCTTCTCCTCGCCGCCGCACTGCTGGTCGAAGCGGCGGCGCGGTTGATCTAGAGCGCATTCCGAAAAGTGGGAACCGGGTTTCGGATAAAATGCGCGACAAAACAAAAACCTAGAGCATGTTCTCCGACTCGCATTTCGGAGAACATGCTCTAGTGGGCCGATTCCGGCGTTCGCTTGCCGCTGCGGCGCGCCCGAGAGCAAATGTCGGAATCAACAGGTCCACTAGCAATGAATTGATTCCAGTGGAGCTTTTGAATTTGACATTTGATAAATCGCAGGCTGCAAACGGGGATCAAATGTCAAATGCGCTCTAGAGCGAGTTCTCGATAATCCGAGTCGGAAAGGGATTCCGATGAGGGGCGAAC
>JBHHVZ010000060.1:0-16951 GCA_046756245.1 Parvularculaceae bacterium | reverse complement strand
GTACCATTGCGCCGCCTTCCCGTAATCCTGCGGAACGCCTTGGCCGTTATCGTACTTGATCCCGAGATTGTTCTGGGCCCCCGCAAGTCCTTGCTCGGCGGCCTTGCGGAACCATTGCGCCGCCTTCCCGTAATCCTGCGGAACGCCTAGGCCAAACTGGTACATAGTCCCCAGTACGTACTGGATATCAGAGTCGCCCGTCTCGGCAGCTTCAATTAAAGCGCCTAGCCCGACTTCTTCAATTAAAGCGCCTAGCTCGACTTCGCCGACTGGAGTCCCATCTTCCTGCGCGTAAGCTGCACAGGCGCTGCACGCGAGCAACAGAGCGGCAAGTATATTCGTGATCTTCATGATCGCTACTCGCAATCGCGATAGGCGTCGCTGGCGAGCGGCGTTTCGCTGAAACCGCCCATAAGGCCGGCCGACCCGCAGGGTGTCGAGCAGCCGGCCGGCAGCACTAATATCGTGGCAACAATACAATAGCCCTTCACACAGTACTCGACTCTCCTTCAAAAGCCGAGTCGGATCAAGGGCTTGAGGGGCAGGTTTGGCGAGAGGAGCTGATCGAGGAAGCGTTTTATTTGCTCGGGGAAGCGGCGGGCGAGGATTTGGCGCAAGGTGTTGAGGCCGAGTGAGAAGAGCGAGACGGCTTTGCGCCCGTGTATTTTGTCCTGGATCGGATGGATTTGGTTCGCCGCCGCGCCGGTTTTTGCGGCGAACGTCGCGGCGATGGTCATAACGACGAGCAGCGTTTCGAGTTTTCCCGGGTCGGCGATGTGCGTGGCTTCGAGATCGAAGCCGCGGGTTTTGAGATTGCCGAAGAGCGTCTCGATTTTCCAGCGCGCGCGATAGCGGGCGAGCGCGGGCTTGGGCCGGCCGTTCGTCGCGAGCGCAAGCAATTCGCCGGTTTTAAGCCGCATGATAACGATCCGGACACGAAGCGCTGAACCCTGGCCGTCCGAACCGAGGCGGCAGAACCCCTTGACGGTCATGCGCTCGCCCCGTTCGGGCCGGCGAAACGGTCCGTGCGCCGGCCGAAAAGAACGGGCCGCGAACGCAAAACTGTCTAGAGCATGTTCTCCGAAATGCGAGTCGGAGAACATGCTCTAGGTTTTTGTTTTGTCGCGCATTTTATCCGAAAACCGGTTCCCACTTTTCGGAATGCGCTCTAGCGCCCCCGATAAAGTGTCTAGCAGCCCCGTACCCTTTTGATAACATTATCGTTTTTACAAAGGTGGTGAGCCCAGAAGGATTCGAACCTTCGACCTACTGATTAAAAGTCAGTTGCTCTACCAACTGAGCTATGGGCCCACGACAGGGCGGGTTCCGCATATTCGACGGCCCGCCCGAAGCAGTCTTACGCAAAAAACGGGAGGCGCTTCAACACCGAAAAAACGGCGAAAACGCCCCCGAAGGCTCGCGAACATAGTGTCGCACTCCGGGCCGGTCAACCTTGGGAAAACCGCAAAGTTCAGCCATTTCCAGCCGGTCCCAGGCGGCTGCCAACCGCCACGCCAGGGATCGGATTAATGGATCGAAAGCCTGGCGCAGGGTACGCTTTCCCCGATTCCAGGCCGCAAGCCCGTGCGGGATAACGGCGTGTCGGGCGCATCCGAGCGTCGCCCACCGCGCCAACGCCAGCGACAAGGAGGGGCCGACATGAACCGTGTTGTTTCAACAATAATCGCCGCATTCGCCGTAATCGCGCTCGCCGGCTGTTACGAGTCAAGCACGCTGCTGCTAGACGCTTCCGCGGCGCGGCAACCGATTTCCAACTACGACGACTGGACCTATACGAGAGATGGCGCGACCTACCATGCGCGGCTCAACCCGCGATCGGACGGTTGGTATGATTACGAGGAAGCCGCCGTTCAGAGCGACGGCTCCGAAAGCGAATGGACCCATTACACCGTGCTTCTCAACTATCTCGAAAGCACGGCCGGCATGGATGTGTATATCTTCACCAATTGGGACGATGTAGAGAACGCTTATATTTACGGACTCGTCGCATTCTTTCCGGACGGCCGTTGGCGGTCCTTCCAGCCGGGCTGCGACTTCTTCGCGGCGCCCGATGAGAACGAATGGGAAATAGACGTCAACGCAGCGCAATCTGCAGGCGCAGAACTCCGGTCAGACGAATTCTCCGACATTTGCTACTTCACGACATCAAGCAGCCTGTTTGCGGCGATGCGCACTGTCGCGCACGATCCCGGTTTCCGCAAGCGCATGAAAAATGCGATCGATTAAAGCGCGCGCTTAGATAACTGTTTCTCCGGTTTCGGCCTTGAAGTCTTCGATGAAAGCGGCGAGCCGGCCGGCGGCGATGGCCGTGCGAAGATCCGCCATCAGGGTCTGGTAATAATGGAGGTTGTGCCATGTCAGCAGCATCGGCCCGAGATATTCGCCGGCGCGGAAAAGGTGGTTGAGATAAGCCTTTGAAAAGTCGCGGCTCGCCGGGCAGTCGCTTGATGGGTCGAGCGGTTCGGGGTCGTCGGCGTATTCGGCGTTTTTGATGTTGATCGGCCCGGCTTTCGTCCAGGCCTGGCCGTGGCGGCCCGAGCGCGTCGGCACGACGCAGTCGAACATGTCGACGCCGCGCGCTACTGCCCCGACAATGTCGGCCGGCTTGCCGACGCCCATCAGATAGCGCGGTTTCTCTTTCGGCATCAGCGGCGTTAAGCCCTCGAGCACGCGAAACATTTCCGCCCGTCCCTCGCCCACGGCGAGGCCGCCGATTGAAAAACCCGGGAAATCGATCTCGACAAGCCGTTCGAGGCTTTTGCGGCGTAAATCGTCGTAATTGGCGCCCTGAACGATTCCGAAGAGCGCCTGACCGGGCGCGGATTTTTCTTCAAAGGCGCGTTTTGAGCGCTCGGCCCAGCGCAGCGACAATTCCATAGACTCGCGCGCTTTGTTTTCCGCAATCGGTATGGCCGGACATTCGTCGAGCTGCATCTGGATGTCAGCGCCGAGCAGACACTGGATTTCAATCGCACGCTCGGGTGTCAGCGTGTGGCGCGATCCGTCGATATGCGACTGAAAGGAAACGCCCTCTTCCGTCAGCTTGCGCAGCCTCGCAAGCGACATCACCTGAAAGCCGCCAGAGTCGGTAAGGATCGGGTACGGCCAGTTCATGAATTCGTGCAGACCGCCGAGCGTAGCGACGCGCTCCGCCGTTGGGCGCAACATGAGATGATAAGTGTTGCCGAGAATGATATCGGCGCCGGTCGCGCGGACGTGCTCGGGCAGCATCGCCTTGACGCTGCCGACCGTGCCGAGCGGCATGAAAGCAGGCGTGCGGATCGCCCCGTGCGGGGTTTCAATAAGACCCGCGCGCGCCGCGCCGTCGCTCGCTCCGAGTGAAAATGAAAAAGGGGCCGTCAATAGAGCCGTCCTCCGTCCGGGACCGGCCGGCCCGGTCCGATCAGCACCACTTCGCCGTCATCGTCGGGAAATCCGAGGATCAAGACTTCCGACATGAAGTCGGCGATCTGGCGCGGCGGGAAATTGACGGCGGCGGCGACCTGTCGGCCCATCAGGTCGTCGCGCGGATAATTGGTGACGATCTGCGCGGAGGATTTCTTAATCCCGATCTCCGGCCCGAAATCGACCCAGACTTTCCATGACGGATTGCGCGCTTTCGGAAACACCTGAACGTCGATGATCGTTCCGACCCGGATATCGACCTTGCGGAAATCGTCATAGGTGATCTCAGCCATCTGCTCGCTCCAGCAAACACGCGTCGCCATAGGAATAGAACCGGTACCCCGCCTCGATAGCATGGGCGTAGGCGGCTTTCACCTTTTCGGTTCCCACAAAGGCGCAGACCAGCATGAAGAGCGTCGAGCGCGGGAGATGGAAATTGGTCAGCAGGAGATCGACGGCGCGGAAGCGATAGCCGGGCGTAATGAAAATCGCCGTCTCATCAGCGAAGGGACGGATGCGGCCTTTTTCGTCGGCGGCGCTCTCAAGCAGCCGCAGCGCCGTCGTGCCGATAGCGACGACGCGTCCGCCTTTTGCGCGCGCTGCGTTGATCGCCGCCGCCTGTTCACCGGTGATCTCGCCCCACTCGGCGTGCATGACATGATCGCGCGTATCTTCCGCCGTCACCGGCAAAAACGTTCCCGCCCCGACATGCAATGTGACATTGACGCGCTTGACGCCGCGCGCATCGAGCGCGTCAAACAGGCTCTCGGTGAAGTGGAGACCGGCGGTCGGCGCGGCCACCGACCCCGGCTCGTCGGCGTAAACGGTCTGGTAATCGCGCGCGTCCGCCGGTGTCGCCTCGCGTTTACGCGCAATATAGGGCGGCAGCGGCGGCGCGCCGGCGCGGGCGAGCGCCGCATCGAAATCCTTTCCGCCGAGATTGAAACGCAACACTGCTTCGGCCCCGTCACGACGTTCGATTTCGGCGAAGAAACCCGGCGCGAATTCGATGGAGTCGCCGGCGCGCAGCCGCTTGCCCGGCCGCACAAACGCTTTCCATCGCGCTCCGGCGGCGGCGGTTTGAAGACGCTTGTGCAAGGTCACGTCGATGGCGACCGGCTGCGGTTCGACCACGCCCACGCTGCGCGCCGGGCGCATGCCGAAAAGCTGCGCCGGGATGACCTTGGTATCGTTGAGGACAAGCAGGTCGCCGGGATTTAAAAGCGACGGCAGGTCGCGAACCATCCCGTCTGCCATGAAGCCGGCCCGCACGCGAAGCAGCCGCGTGGAATCGCGCGGCCGCGCCGGCGTGAGAGCGATGCGGTCTTCAGGCAGGTCGTAATCGAAATCAGCAACGCGCATAAGCGAGGTTGTAGTTTGTAGGTAGTAGGTTGTTTGGAACGCAATGCGTGTGACAAACTACAACCTAAATCATTCCGCAGAGCGGAATGAAACGATCTTTGTCGGGCTCGCTGGCGGCTCGCCGCGCGACGCTGCATCCACATGCTCCATGCCCTCGACGACCCTGCCCCAGGCGGTGTACTGGCCGTCGAGAAAAGAGGCGTCGTCAAAACAGATGAAGAACTGGCTGTCGCCGCTGTTCGGATCCTGCGCGCGCGCCATCGAGCAGATACCGCGCCGGTGGTTGACGTCGTTGAATTCGGCTTTGAGTTTCTTTCCCGTCCCGCCGGTTCCATCCCCACGGGGACAGCCCATCTGCGCCATGAATCCTTCGATCACCCGGTGAAGAGTGAGACCGTCGTAAAAGCCCTCGTCGGCGAGTTCCTTGATGCGCGCGACATGGGCGGGCGCCTTGTCGGGAAACGTCTCGATCGTGACGTCGCCGGTGTCGAGTTTCAGGATCAGCGTGTCGCTCATAGTTTCAGTTCTCCGTTGACGAGCACCGGTACTTTGATGCTGCAGAGATCGCGCACGAACCCGTCTCGGACGAGGCCGGCGGCCTTTAAATATTGCATGAACGCCTCGCTGTCCGTCCGCAACACCTTGATTTCAGAACGTTCGTCTTGAGGCACGTCCGCCATCACGCGGACGCGCACAATCGGCGTCGGACGCGTCGGCGGCTCGCCGCGTTCGATCCGGCGCGAATGCCGGAATCCGTCGACGATCCATCCCCAGGTCGTATAACGCTTGTCGAGATTGAGCCGCGAGTCTCCGATCATCAAAAAGAACTGGCTGTTGGCGCTGTTCGGATTGGTGGCGCGGGCCATAGACATGACGCCCGGGCAATGCACGCCCCACAGTTTCACTTCGCGATCGGCGCGAAAGCTTCTCAGGAATTCCGGCTGCGCCGCGGCAGGCATGCCGTCAATGAAACCGACGCGCGCGGCGATCCGGTCGCGGCCGATTTCCTTAAAGCCCGTCACATCGCGCGTATCGCGGCTGAATTCGGCCTTGAGATCCGGCTTGTCGGATCCGCCGGTGCCGTCTTCTTTCGGATCGCCGCCCTGGGCCATAAATCCTTCTATCACGCGATGAAAATGCAGCCCGTCATAGAATCCTTCGCGAACAAGCTCCCTGATGCGCTGCACGTGATTGGGCGCGAAATCGGGCCGCAACTCAATCACGACGCGGCCGGTCGGCAGGTCCATGTAAAGGGTGTTTTCCGGATCCAGCGGCCGCCAGGCCGTTTCGGGCGCGTCTTTGACGTATTGACTCGGATAAACGATATCCTTGTCCTTGTCGCGCGCGGCGGTCTGCATCGCTACGCCAAAAGCGAGCATAATGGCGGCGCCTGTCAAAATCGGGCGAAACTTCATGAAACGCTTACTCCCTTTCCCCGGTCCCTGTTTCAAACCCGGGCTTTATTAGCGCAGCCTGCACGATTGCGTTAAGGCTTCGAGTATTTTTCCCTGAGCTTTTTCGCCACGGAGACCGGCACAAAAGCGCTGACGTCGCCGCCAAGGCGGGCGACTTCCTTCACGAGACGCGAAGCGATCGCCTGATAGCGCGCGTCCGCCATCAGGAAAACAGTCTCGATCCGGTCATTAAGCGCGGCGTTCATGCCGACCATCTGGAACTCATACTCGAAGTCAGACACGGCGCGCAGGCCGCGGATGATGATATCGGCTTCAACGTCTTCGGCGAAACGCATAAGCAGCTTATCGAACGGCAGAACCTTGACTTTCGCGCCGCCCGCTTGCGCGACTGTCGCCATCTCCTCGCGCACCATTTCCACGCGTTCATCAAGATCGAACAGCGGTGATTTCTCGAGATTGACCGCCACGCCGATGACGAGTTCGTCGACAAGTTTCACGGCCCGTGCGACGATGTCCACATGGCCCAGCGTCAGCGGATCAAACGTGCCGGGATAGAGCCCGATGCGCTTGGCCATGCTATTCTTCCTCGTCTTCGGTTTCGTCTTCGGCGATTTCCTCGACGCGCTCTACCGAGACGACTTTTTCTCCCTCACGCGTGCGGAAGATCGTCACGCCCTGCGTATTGCGTCCGGCGATGCGAATGTCGTGGACAGGCGTTCGAATAAGTTGGCCGCCGTCGGTGACCAGCATGATCTGGTCGGACGCCTCGACCGGAAAGGACGCGACCACGCGCCCGTTCCGCTTGTTGGTGACAATTGCGATGATCCCTTTTCCGCCGCGCCCCGATGTTCTGTATTCATAAGATGACGAGCGCTTGCCGTAACCGTTTTCTGTCACGGTCAGCACGAACTGCTCCGCGGCTCCAAGCGCAGCCAGGCGGGACTGTGACAAGGCGGCCGGCGCATCTTCGCCATCGTTTGCGTCGTCATCGGCGTCGGCCTCGCCAATGGCGCGCCTCATGGCGGCGGCGTGTTTCAGATAGGACCGCGCTTCTTCCGAGTCCGTATCCACATGTCGCAAAACCGCCATTGAGATGACGACGTCATCCTTGCCGAGCCGAATACCGCGCACGCCGGTCGACGTTCGCCCGGCGAATACGCGCACATCCTCAACCGGAAAACGAATGCACATCCCGGCGGCCGTCGTCAGCAGTACGTCTTCGTCGGCGCAACAGATCTGCACGCCGACAATGGCGTCGCCTTCATCGAGCTTCATGGCGATCTTGCCGTTGCGATTGACGCGCTGAAAGTCGGACAGCTTGTTGCGCCGCACATTCCCCGACCGCGTCGCAAACATGACGTGCAGGCTTTCCCAAGCAGCTTCGTCTTCAGGCAACGGGAGGATGTTGGTGACCCGCTCCCCCTGCGCCAACGGCAAAATGTTCACAAACGCCTTTCCGCGAGAATGCGGCGCGCCCTCGGGAATTCGCCACAGCTTCATTTTGTAGGCCATGCCCGTAGAGGTGAAGAACAGAAGCGGCGTATGGGTGCGTCCGACAAAAAGCTGGGAGACGAAATCCTCGTCCTTCGGCCGCATTCCGGCCCGTCCTCTGCCGCCGCGCTTTTGCGCCCGATAAGTCGAAAGCGCCGTGCGCTTCACATAACCAGAATGGGTGACGGTGACGACCATGTCCTCAAGAGCGATAAGGTCTTCGTCCTCAACCTCACCTTCGGCGTCGATGATTTCGGTGCGCCGCGGCGTGGCGAATTCGTTTTTCACGGCGGCGAGTTCATCCGTGATGATGCCCATGACGCGTTCGCGGCGGCGCAGGATATCAAGGTAATCGGCGATTTTGTCGGCGAGGCCGGTAAGTTCATCGCCGATTTCATCGCGGCCGAGCGCGGTGAGACGCTGCAGCCTGAGGTCGAGGATCGCCCGGGCTTGCTCTTCCGACAGCCTGAGCGCGCCGCCATCCGTCAACATGTGACGCGGATCGGCCACCAGCGCGACGAGCGGCGCCAGATCCTTGGCCGGCCAGTCGCGCTCCATCAACGCTTCACGCGCCGACGCGGGATCGGACGCGGTCCGAATCAGCCCCACGATCTCATCGATATTGGCGACCGCAATCGCCAGACCAACCAGGACATGAGCGCGGTCGCGCGCCTTGGCGAGATCGTGTTTGGTGCGTCTGGTGACGACTTCTTCCCGAAATTCTATGAATGCGGACAGAACGTCGCGTAACGCCATCTGCTGCGGCCGCCCGCCATTGAGGGCGAGCATGTTGACCCCGAAAGACGACTGCAGATTCGAGTGGCGATAAAGCTGATTGAGGACGACCTCCGCAGAAGCATCGCGGCGCAATTCGATAACAACGCGCACGCCCTGCCGACTCGATTCATCGCGGATGTCGGCGATGCCCTCAATCTTTTTATCTCGTACAAGCCCGGCGATCCGTTCGATCATCAGCGCCTTGTTCACCTGATAGGGAATTTCGGTGATGATGACGGCGTAACGGTCCTTGCGGACTTCATCGATCGTCGCCCGCCCGCGCATGACCACGGAGCCTCGCCCGAGCAGCAGCGCCGCCTTCGAGCCTGCGCGTCCGATAATGATCCCTCCGGTTGGAAAATCGGGGCCCGGCACGATCTCCAGAAGCTCTGCGTCCGTAATCGCTGGATTGTCGATCATCGCAATTGTTGCGTCGATGATTTCACCCAGATTGTGCGGCGGAATATTTGTCGCCATTCCCACGGCGATGCCGCCGGCGCCGTTTACCAGAAGATTGGGAAACCGCGCCGGCAATACTAACGGTTCGTTTTCGGAACCGTCATAGTTCGGCGCATAGGGTACGGTGTCCCTTTCAATATCTTCAAGAAGCGCATGGGCGGGTTTTCCCATACGTACTTCCGTATAGCGCATGGCCGCCGGCGGATCCCCGTCGATGGAGCCGAAATTCCCCTGACCGTCGAGCAGCGGCAAGCGCATGGAAAAACTTTGCGCCATACGTGCGAGCGCATCGTACACAGCCTGATCACCGTGAGGATGGTATTTGCCGATCACGTCGCCGACGACGCGCGCTGATTTTTTATACGGCTTGTTCCAGGCGTATCCGTTTTCATGCATCGACCACAGAATACGCCGGTGTACGGGCTTTAAACCGTCGCGCGCGTCCGGTATGGCGCGCGAAACGATGACGCTCATGGCGTAATCGAGATAAGAGCGGCTCATCTCCTCTTCTATGGAGACGGCCGACACGCCTGCTGCGTGCTCGTCTTTACCGGAGCCAGGCTCGTCGGTCGGTTTGTCGATATGGTCGTTCAAGGAAAACTCGCGCTGAATCAGGGGAGAATTATTACTTTCGCTTAGCATCACGGCGGCGATAGCGGCAAGCGCGCTGTCGCCCGAAATGGTTTATTCAACAGCCCCTTTCGGCTAGACTCCGCGTCCAGCATGAGGGGTGAACGTGGGAATTGGCCGAATTTCGTTATTTTTAGCCGTTCTGGCGGCGATCGCAGGATGTCAGCGCGAAGCCGGAGCGCTGCTGGACGAACTGGCTCCAGCCGGCGGAGCGGACGCGGCCGGCGCATTTATCTCTCCTGAGGGCGCTGAAATCGGCCACGCCGTGCTGACTGAAGCGCCTTCGGGCGTTCTTTTGAGGGTCGACCTCAGGGGTCTAACGCAAGGCTGGCACGCCATTCACATTCACCAGATCGCCGATTGCGCCGACGGCGCCGCAGGGTTCAAGGCGTCGGGCGGGCATATCGATCCGGACGATAACGCCCACGGACTTTTAAATCCGGACGGGCCGGAACGCGCGGACATGCCGAACATCTATGCCGGCGCGGACGGGCGCGCGACGGCGGAGATCTTCCGGGGCGGCGTCGCACTTTATCCCAGCGAGGCCGGCGCCGCGGAAAACGGCCCGTTTCCGCTGCTCGACGATGACGGGTTTGCAATTATCGTCCACGAGAGTCCTGACAATCATATGGATCAACCGATTGGCGGCGCAGGCGGGCGCGTCGCCTGCGCGGCGATCGGGGTGACGACGGGCGGGGAGAACGAGCGCCTGTAACGGTCAAGTTGCGTGGGGAGGCGAAAATGTCAGCGTTCGATCGACGGTCGTTTCTATTGGGGAGCGGAGCGGCATTGGCGATCGCCTCCGCCGCAAGAGCGCATCCGCATAAGGGCCGATGGGTTCGGCTTGCCGACATGCTGGGTCCGGCGCGCGAATTCGCCGCCGCGCCTTTTTACGCCGAACATGCGCGCGATCCCCGCAGCGACATACCGGAAATTTACAACATCGTCGTAATTGCAGGCGGCGTTGCGCCCAATCCCCTCTATAATGTCACCGACAACGAGCCTTACAACGTCATCAACAGCGTAACCTACTACAACCCGCGTGCAGACAGATGGGAGCAAGCCCAACGCCTGCCTGAAGCGCGCCGAAAGCTGTCGCTTGCGACCCATAACGGCCTTCTCTACGCAGCCGGCGGTTACGGCCCGAGCGAGACGACGCGATGGGTCACGAGCGACAAATGCTGGCGTCTACGAACGATAAGCGGCGACTGGGAGCCGATACGCCCCCTGCCCCATCCGATAGCGGAAGCCGTCTGTCAGGCGTTCGACGGCAGGGTTCATATTGTCGGCGGCCGCGCGCCTTTTGGCAGCCGCAATGAAATTCGTCGCGATCAAATCGAAACCGCACAGCACTGGGCCTATGACTGGCGCGACGACACGTGGATCAAGCGCGCCTCAATGCCGACATCGCGCAGCGGCGCCGCGAGCGCCGTTTACAAAGGTTTTCTTCACGTCATCGGAGGCCGCAGCGACGGCAGCGGCGATCTCAGCACACATGAAGTTTACGACCCGCTTGCCGACCGGTGGTCTTCCGCTGCGGATCTGCCAAGAAAACGCAGCGATCTCGCCGCCGCCGCGATCGGCGACAGTATATGTGTCTTCGGCGGCGCGCATGTCAATGACCCACACGAATCGTTTGCCGATGTCTGGCTTTATGATCCTCGCGGCGACAAATGGAGCGCCGCCACGCGGATGTGCGTCCCAAGAAGCGGCGCCGCCGCCGTTTCACTCAAATCCGATGAATCAATCTATGTCGCCGGCGGCGCAGTCGACGGCGAAGCCTCGCAGGCGCTTTTCCGATTCACACTTGTCTAAAGCCTTGCAGTCGGCGTCGACTCGGAAATTGCGCGCTCTTCTTCATTCATATCCGCCTCGATTTCCGAGAATAATGGCGTGGTGAGATAGCGCTCGCCGGTGTCGGGAAGCATGCAGAGAATATTTGAGTCTTTTTCCGCCGATCTGGCGATTTCAAGGGCGCAATGGAATGTGGCGCCGGCGGAAATCCCGACAAATATGCCCTCCTTTTGCGCCAACGCCTGGCTGGCCTGCATCGCGTCCTTGTTGGAGACTGTCAGGAGACGGTCGATCACATTCATCGCCGCTGCGTCTTCAGTGATTTTCGGAATAAAGTCCGGGCTCCATCCCTGAATCGGATGCGGCGTCCAGGCAGGATGGCTACGCGCCGGCGATCCGTCCGCTTTGCGCGCCTGCGCGCCGCGATCGGACAGCATGGCGGCGATTTCCGGTTCGCAAACGATGATTTTGGTTTCGGGGCGCTCTTTCGAAAGCACCCGCGCGACGCCGTTCAGCGTGCCGCCCGTTCCGAACCCCGTCACCCAGTAATCGAGTCGTTCGCCTTCGAAGTCGCGGATGATCTCGCGCGCGGTCGTGCGCTCGTGCATGGCCGGATTGGCTTCGTTCTCGAACTGCCGCGTCAGGAACCAGCCATGAGTTTCGGCCAGCTCGCGCGCCTTGTCGACCATGCCTGTGCCCTTGTCCTTCGCCGGCGTCAGCACAACCTTGGCGCCGAGAAAGCGCATCAGCTTGCGCCGTTCGACGCTGAAACTCTCCGCCATCGTGACCACCAGCGGATAGCCCTTCTGGGCGCAGACCATCGCCAGCCCAATGCCCGTATTGCCGCTTGTCGCTTCGATTACGGTCTGCCCGGGCTTGAGCGCGCCCGAGTTTTCGGCGGCCTCGATCACGCCGAGAGCCAATCGGTCTTTGACAGAACCGAGCGGGTTGGAAGCTTCGATTTTGACGAAAACATTAACGCCGCCGGGCGCCAGTCTGTTGATACGCACGACCGGCGTATCGCCAATGGTTTCAAGTATGTTTGCGAATCGACGCCTCACGATCTTCTCCTCATATTTGCAGAGATAAAACCCGATTTGCGATCTCAATGGCGGTCGATCGGCAAACATTCGCCGGAGACGGGGTTTCCCACGACTTGCCGGCTCATCCACGCGTCGAGCGCCGCCTCGCACGCTTTTTTCGTTAAATAGAGCCCGACGATTTCCGGTTCGTCAGTCCGTCCCGGAGTCAGATATCCGTTCGCCGCCCATTGCGGAATGCGTTCGCCCGTTTCTGGGCCGCCGGGATCGGCCGTCGCGCACGCAACCGCAAAGCCTGACGCTGCGGACAGCAAGAACCCGCGCACCAGCCGATATAGCGCTCTGGTCATGATTTCCTCCCCGCAAATCCCGTCTCATCGAACGCTTGGAGACATGACAGCATCGAGCAGAGAGAACGGCAATAGCCAGCGGCGAAATATCGACGGGCGATTTGAATCGCCGCCCGGCCGATTCGGCGTTTATACGATGCTGCCCTGACCGCAACTTACAGATTCGGGGAAAGCCTTCTATTTCAATGACGACCTTTAAATGGAATCGGAAGCCGTCAGCGAGCGCTTGGAATTATTTTGCAGCGCCAAAAAAAGCCCGGCGCATACGCGGCGCCGGGGCTCTTTTCTGATCTCGACCCGCACAAGCGAGCCGATCTGTGATTCGGGCAGTCCCCCGAAGATCACCGGCGGAAACCGCCGACAATCATCCCCTCAGGAAAACTTCGCACATAACCCGTCACGAAGCTTTCGGCGTTCCAATGCGCAACGAAACGCCAGGGAGCGAAAGCCGCTCAGGCCTTCTAACGCTTGCGGCGCGTCGTCTTGCGCTTCGCAGTCTTGCGCTTGGTGGCTTTCCGCTTCGTAGCCTTGCGCTTGGTGGCTTTCCGCTTCGTAGCCTTGCGCTTCGCAGTCTTGCGCTTGGTGGTTTTCCGCTTCGTAGCCTTGCGCTTGGTGGCTTTCCGCTTCGTAGCCTTGCGCTTCGCAGTCTTGCGCTTGGTGGCTTTCCGCTTCGTGGCCTTGCGCTTGGTGGCCTTGCGCTTCGTGGCTTTCCGCTTCGTGGCCTTTCTCGCGGTTTTACGCTTTACCGAACGTTTCGCGGCGGTTTTCCTCGCCGTTTTTCTTTTTGTCGTGCGCTTCTTCGCAGCCTTCTTCCTGGTAGTTTTTCTCTTGGTAGCTTTGCGTTTGACCGCCATGGTCTCACCTCCGAATCATGATTCGAAAGTCGAACCATAAAACAATTTACTAAAAAAGTATTGCATATGACGCGTTCAGAGCGTCCGCGTCCGCATTTTTTTCGAATTTTAGCGCGTTTTTCGATCAGAACGGGATGTCGTCATCCAATTCGAATGATTGTCCGCTTCCCGAACTGCGTTGTTCGGACATTCCGCCTGAGTCGCGATCGCCGCCGTCGCGTCTGCTGTCGAGCATCGTCATCGCCGAATTGAATCCCTGCAGCACGACTTCGGTCGAATAACGGTCCTGTCCGCTCTGATCGGTCCATTTGCGTGTCTGAAGCTGGCCTTCGAGGTAAACCTTTGAACCTTTGCGCAAATATTGCTCCGCGATTCGCGCAAGTCCCTCGTTGAAGATGACGACGCGGTGCCATTCGGTCCGTTCACGGCGCTCGCCGGTGTTTTTATCCTTCCAGCTATCGGACGTCGCAACGCGGAGATTGACGATCGGCCGCCCGTCCTGCGTTTGTCTGACTTCCGGATCCGCGCCCAGATTGCCGATGAGGATTACTTTATTGACGCTGCCTGCCATGATCTTCTCCCGAATAATCCAATTTTTCGAAACGCGCCCCCATACGCGCCCGAAATCTTCCGATGCGAGCGATAAATTGAGTCTGCATGCTGTCGAGCAGACTTTCTTTCTCCAAACGTTCACATATTGTTCTTGCTGTCAATGCGGATTCGAGCTTGTATGGCGCGCGTTTCGTTTCGCTTGTTGTTTAGCCCCGCAGAGTCCGCATGAGCCTCAAATCCATCCGCGTCGCCGGCGCGCGCGAACACAATCTGAAGAATGTCACGCTGGAAATTCCCCGCGACAAGCTCGTTGTAATGACCGGCCTTTCCGGCTCCGGCAAGTCCTCGCTGGCGTTCGACACGATCTACGCCGAAGGCCAGCGCCGCTATGTGGAATCGCTGTCAGCCTATGCGCGCCAGTTTCTCGAGCTGATGCAAAAGCCCGACGTCGACCGGATCGAGGGCCTGTCGCCGGCGATATCGATCGAACAGAAGACCACATCGCGCAATCCGCGCTCCACCGTCGGCACGGTCACCGAGATTTACGACTATATGCGCCTTTTGTGGGCGCGCGTCGGCGTTCCCTATTCGCCCGCCACGGGCTTGCCGATTACGTCGCAGACGGTTTCCGAAATGGTCGACCGGCTGATGCGCGAGTCGGAAAAATCGCGCTTTTATCTCCTCGCGCCGATCGTGCGCGGGCGCAAAGGCGAATATCGCCGGGAATTCGCGGAGCTTTTAAAGCGCGGCTTCCAGCGCGTGAAAGTCGACGGCGAATTCTACGAAATCGCCGACGTTCCGGCGCTGAACAAGAAAGTGAAGCACGACATCGACGTCGTCGTCGACCGCATCGTCGTCAAAAAGAGCGTCGAATCGCGGCTCGCCGAGTCGTTCGAGACCGCGCTGGAGCTCGCCGACGGGATCGCGGTGGCCGAAAGCGCTGACCGCAAGGATGACAAGGGCGCGCCCGAGCGCACGATCTTCTCCGCCAAGTTCGCCTGTCCGGTCTCCGGCTTCACCATCGACGAGATCGAGCCGAGGCTTTTTTCTTTTAACGCGCCGGCCGGCGCGTGTCCGTCCTGCGACGGGCTCGGCACGGAAATGATGTTCGACCCCGATCTCGTCATTCCCGACGAGTCGACGCCGCTGTCGAAAGGCGGCATCGCGCCCTGGGCGCGCGGCCAGTCGCCCTATTACGGACAGACGCTCGATGCGCTCGCCGCGCATTTCGGTTTTTCCCCCGACAGCGCCTGGGCCGATCTCAGCGACGACCAGCAGGACGTCATTCTCTATGGCGCGGGCGACGAGGAGGTGCGCTTTATCTATCAGGACGGCGCGCGCAAGTTCGAAACCGTGAAACCGTTCGAAGGCGTCATTCCCAATCTCGAACGGCGCTGGCGCGAAACCGACTCGTCCTGGGTGCGCGAAGATCTCGCCCGCTTTCAGACCATCACCCGCTGCGAGGCCTGCGACGGGCTTCGCCTCAAACCGGAAGCGCTGGCGGTGAAGATCGACGGACTGTCGATTTCGGAAGCCGCGCTCAAATCGATTCGCGCCGCCAACGCGTGGTTCGACGCGCTTGAAAAGAAACTCACCAGGAAGGAGCTCGAAATCGCCGCGCGGGTGCTCAAAGAAATCCGCGAGCGGCTTTTGTTCCTCAACAATGTCGGGCTCGATTATCTGACGCTGAGCCGCGCCTCGGGCACGCTGTCGGGCGGCGAGAGCCAGCGCATCCGTCTCGCCTCGCAGATCGGATCGGGCCTCACCGGAGTCTTGTACGTGCTCGACGAGCCCTCGATCGGGCTGCATCAGCGCGACAATGCGCGGCTTCTCGAAACCCTGAAGCGGCTGCGCGATCTCGGCAATTCGGTGATCGTCGTCGAGCATGACGAAGAAGCGATTCGCACCGCCGATCATATCGTCGACCTCGGCCCCGGCGCCGGCGTCCATGGCGGCGAAATCGTCGCGCAAGGGACGGTGCGCGCCATCACCGCAGCGAAAAAAAGCCTCACCGGCGATTACCTGGCCGGGCGGCGCGAGGCGCCGCTCCCCGCCGAGCGCCGGCCTTTCGTCCCGAAGCGCACGGTGAAAATCATCGGCGCGCGCGAGAACAATCTGCGGAACATCGCGGCGGAAATCCCGCTGGGGCTTCTTACCTGCGTCACCGGCGTGTCGGGCGGCGGCAAGTCGACGCTCATTGTCGAAACGCTTTACAAGACCGCCGCGCGGAAGCTCTGGGGCGCCAAGGACGCGCCCGGCGCGCATGAGCGCATCGAGGGGCTCGAGCAGCTCGACAAGGTGATCGACATCGACCAGTCGCCGATCGGGCGCACGCCGCGCTCGAACCCGGCGACCTACACGGGCGCGTTCACGCCGATCCGCGACTGGTTTTCCGGCCTGCCGGAATCGAAAGCGCGCGGCTACAAGCCCGGGCGGTTTTCGTTCAACGTCAAGGGCGGGCGCTGCGAGGCGTGTCAGGGCGACGGCGTCATCAAGATCGAGATGCACTTTCTGCCCGACGTCTATGTCACCTGCGACGTCTGCAAGGGCGCGCGCTACAACCGCGAAACGCTGGAGGTGACGTTCAAGGACAAATCGATCGCGGACGTGCTCGACATGACGGTCGAGGAAGGGGCCGAATTCTTCAAGGCGGTGCCGGCGATCCGCGACAAGCTCGAAACTTTGAACCGCGTCGGGCTCGGCTATATTCATATCGGCCAGCAGGCGACGACGCTGTCGGGCGGCGAGGCGCAGCGGGTGAAGCTTTCGAAGGAGCTTTCGAAGCGCGCCACCGGGCGCAC
>JBHHVZ010000059.1:0-17024 GCA_046756245.1 Parvularculaceae bacterium | reverse complement strand
CCCGTAAACGGGGGAGGAATAGTCTGCGTTTGCTGCACGGTTGTTCTTCCCCCGCAAGCGGGGGAAGTGGCCCGCGCCGAAAGACGCGGGTCGATGGGGGTGAAATGGGTCCGGCCTGAAGGCCGTCCCGGAATGACAGTGAAAAACCTGACTCTCAACAAACTTCGGGAAGATAAAAGGAAAGCGTTTCATCGGGCCGTCTCCGTTGCTTGAACACGAGGGTGTCGTTGCAACGGACAGCGGGCCGAACGTCAGCCTGTCCGCTTTCGCCGGCTGATCCCGGCCGCGAAAGGAACGACGTGACGGCAGGTCTCCTGGCTTTGCGGGTCGTCGCATCCTCCGCGCCTTCCCGGGGTCCCATCCCCGGCGGCTTTGTGCGAAGGGCGCTCGCCGCTTACAGTTGCGGGCACAGCCGCGGATTTGCACCGCGTTCCCTATTCTCTCCCGGTTAAGGGAGCACCGTCGGCGGAGACGCTAGCGCGGGGCGGCGTGCGGAGCAAGCGCGCAAAGGCAAAATCAATTGACAAATAAAGGAAAACTGCGGTGCATTTTATTATGAAGAAGGCTCTAATCCTAATCTCCGCAGTCGCTGCAATCGCCGTGTGTATGTTTCTAGCCTTCCGATTTATGTCAGTGGATGATTGTTTGGATGGCGGAGGGTGCTGGGATTATGTCGATAAAGTTTGTCGAGAGCACGAACGCAACGCACAGCAGTTATGCGATAGGGGCAACGTTCACCGACAATAGAAGGAATATGGCTCTTACGAATTCATTTTCTTGAGAGATGTCAGGAGTTCGGCGGCGAATTCCGACAGCGTGTCGTCGCGCGCGCCCATGACGACGATGCGGTCGCCCGGCTGCGCCTGTTCGATAAGGAAATCGCCGCACGCGTTGCGTTCGACGAAGGCGCAAGCTCTACGCCCGCGCGCGGCGACGGCGTCGACAATGTCCTTGCTGAAGACCGCGCGCTCGACCGTGCCGCCGAAATAAACCGGCTCGGGCATCACCAGCATGTCGTCTTTATGAAGATGGCCGGCGAAGACGTCGATGAAGCCGTCCTTCATCAGCTTCAGCGGGCCGAAGCCGTGCGGCTGGAACAGGACGAGCAGCCGGCCGGGGAATTCGTGCAGCGTCGAAAGCGTCGCGGCGATCTTGTCGGGATTGTGCGCAAAGTCGTCGATCACGGTGACGCCTGCGGCTTCGCCGATGATTTCCGTGCGGCGCCTGACGCCGGCGAAGCCAGCGAGCGCCTCGGCGGCGTCTTCAAGCGAAACCCCGGCAGCGCGCGTCGCCACGATGGCTGCAAGCGCATTCGAAACATTGTGCCGGCCGGGCATGTTGAGTTTCACCTTTGCAGTTGCGCCCGCCTTGCGGTCTTTGACAGTGAAAGAGATCCCCGTCTGTTCGGGTTTGATGTCGCCAGCGCTGAAATCGGCGCGGTCGCTGACGAGGCTGTAGGTCGTGGCGTTTTTCGCTGCGCGTGCGATCGTCGCCGTTTCTTCGTTGTCGAGATTGACGACAGCGGTTTCGGCTTTTCCGACGAAATCCGAAAACAACGTGCGCAGCTCTTCAAGCGATTTGTGGTCGAGAGAAATATTATTGAGAACCGCTATTGTCGGTTCGAACAGCGCGATCGAGCCGTCGCTTTCGTCGACTTCGCTGACGAAGATTTTTTCCTCGCCGACAAGGGCGCTCGCGAAAGGCGCATCCGTGTCGGCGAAATTCTTCATCACCGCGCCGTTCATTACCGTCGGAGAGAGCCCGGCGCGGTGGAGAATCCAGCCGATCATCGCCGTTGTCGTCGACTTGCCGCTCGTTCCGGCGACGCCAATGGATGCGGGCGCGGCGTTGAACGATTCGGCCAGCAATTCGGCCCGCGTCATGCACGCCGCGCCAAGCCGGCCCGCTGCGGCCACATCGGGAACGGTTTTTTCCACTGCAGCGGAGGCCACCAGAATCTGGTCGGCGCTTGTAATCCCGCTGCCGTCCTGGGGAAAAAGCCCTATGCCGTGGGCCCGAAGAAAGTCGAATTTCTCGCCCGTCCGGCCCTGGTCGAGCGCCCGGTCCGAGCCCTCGACCGCGGCGCCGCGCGCCTTCAGGATGAGCGCCAGCGGCAGCATGCCGCTGCCGCCGATTCCGCAGAAAAAATAGCGTTTACTTTCCTTCATGCGATGAGCGCTATAACCCGAATCCGGAAATAACAAGAAAATGCTTCGCTCCCGCTGACGACCTGAAGCTCCCTTCGAAGGTCGGTATTGAAAAACAAAGGTTTTTCCGCCGTTTAAGGAGGCGCGGTCGGCGGGAGCGTCGTAGAAAGGGCGACAGGACGTTTGGATGAGCCGCAAGAAGACCACGATCGCTGTCGTCGCGCCGGGCGGACCGATCAAGCCCGAAACGGCCGAACGCGTACGCGCGATCGCAGCAAGGCTATATCCTGACGGCTGGGTCGAACTCAGGGTCCATCCGCAATGCTTCCTCGCCGCCGGCCATTTCGCCGGCGACGACGCTGCGCGCAGCGCCGCTTTTCTGGAGGCGGCGAACGATCCTTTGGTCGATGCGGTGTGGTTTGCGCGCGGCGGCTACGGCGCCTGCCGTCTGGCTGACGATGTCTACGCGAAGCTGAACGACGCTGCGCGCAAGAAAGCCTATCTCGGCTATTCGGACGCCGGCGTGGTGCTCGCCCGCCTCTACAGGGAAGGAATCGGCGCGCCCGCGCACGGCCCCATGGTCGCGGACATAGAACGAGAAGGCGGCGAAGCTGCAATCGCCCGCGCGCTTTCCTGGCTTGTCGCACGCGATCCGGCGGGGCTCGAGCCGTCAGTACGCGCCGGCGAGAAATGCGCCGCTTTCAACATCACCATCCTGAGCCACATTTTGGGAACGTCCGCGCTGCCGGATTTATCGCACCATGTTCTCATGCTCGAAGAGGTCGCCGAATATATGTATCGGATCGACCGGTCGTTCTTTCAGATCACTTCGCATCCTGACTTGCGCAACGTCGCCGGGGTGAGGCTCGGGCGATGCAGCGAAATCCCCGAAAACGATCCTGACTTCGGGCAGACCGAAGAAGAGGTCGCGCAGTACTGGTGCGCGCGAAACGGGATCGCCTGGCTCGGCCGCGCCGATATCGGCCACGACGCCGATAACAAGATCGTTCCCTTCGGCGCGCCTGCGAGCGCGTAAGCGCGCGCCCGTTATTTAATCGCCGAAACTGCCGGCCGGGCCTGGAAACACGACGGGGCTTTCCGCGCCGTCTTTCGCCACTGAAGCGACGCCGAAATAATAGTTGTCGATGACGATGTTTTCGAGCGTATACTGATCGACGTCGCCGACATAACGGCTCCACGTCCATTGCGGGGCGTCTGTAAGCCGCCAGTAGAGGCGGTAGCCTTTCAAGTTGCGCGCGGCGCGCCCTTCGGGCCGCGTCCATTTCAGCGTCGTCGACGGCGAAACGGCCCCTTCGATTTCGACATTGGCGGGGAAGGGCGGCGCGCTGGCGAGTGAGGCGAGCGTAACGACATTGAGCGCGGTGAGCTTCCTTGCGTAATCGAAATCGACGCCCTCGATGACATCGCCGTAAGCGATTCCGTTCTCGGTGCGCAGGTCCTGATGCTGGCGGTTGTAGTTTTCATGGGTCTCCATGATCCGCACTCCCGGCATGCCGACTTCGTTGAACGGACGGTGATGGCCGCCGCGCCGGAAGCGGTCGAGACGATAAACCATCATCACGTCGAGATTGGGGATGTAACGGTCGGCCAGACGGTCGATATAGCGGGCGAGATTGCGCGACGGACTGTCGACCTCGCCGCCGGTGAAGCGGCGCAGGCGGGCTTCGTCCTCGGTTTCGACCGCGCGCGTTCCCTCCGAAAAGACCCGGGCCGTCGAATTGTCGACGACGCCGTCGACGCCTTCGATATTGCCGATCATGTCGTTGTTGAGAACGGCTTTCACCCGCCAGCCCTGATCGAGCGCGTATCGGGCCAGAATCTTCCCGCCGAAAAGGCCCTGTTCTTCGCCGGAAAGTCCGGCGTAGACGATCGTGCCGGCGAATTTTTCCTTCGAGAGCACCCGCGCTGCCTCCAAGACGCCGGCGAGGCCAGAGGCGTTGTCATTGGCGCCGGGGCTGTCGGAGGTTCCGTCGAGCGGGTCGGAGACGCGGCTGTCGATGTCGCCGCTCATCAGGACCACGCGGTCCGGGTCGCGCCGCCCGCGCTGAATGGCGATCACATTGACGATTTCTGTACGCTCGGGAATGCGTCTTTCGCCCTCGACGAAGCCGCTGACAAACCGAACCTCTAGACACCCGCCGCAATCCTTTGAAATTGCTTCAAATTCCTCTTTCACCCAGCGCCGCGCGGCGCCGATTCCGCGGATCTCTGATTCGGTATCCGAGAGCGTATGACGGGTGCCGAAACCGACCAGCCGCATGATGTCGGCTTCGATTCGGTCGGCCGAGACTGCGCTTTCAAGCCTTTGCATCACGGCGTCTTCGGCCGCAGCGGCTGGCGCAGCGAGCAATGCGGCAAGTGCGAATAAGGCGGGTCTGATCATGGGGTTCTCCTTGTGATTGTTCTAGCGTAACACGCGCGGGACAGAGCTCGCACCCAATCGACTGCGGCGAAAAATGGAAGTTTCCGGGCCTGAATGCGGCCAGGCGATGCGTTGCTGCAACAAGGTTAACGCGATATTATCCCGAAGCGGCTGATTGCCCAAAAAGTGCTGTAACTCCGCCGTTAAAACGGCTAGGTAGAGGTGAATTCTCAACGCCGCGCAGAGACCTGCGCGCTTGCCTGTGAAGCATTATTTGAGGAGGGGAACCATGAAACTTAAGGCAGTCTTATTGGCGACCGCGGCGACGCTTGGGGTTTCGTCGGCGGCGAATGCTTATGAAGGCCTTTACGGCGCTGTCGGGGCTGGATTGAATTATATGCAGCCGGATCGCGACGTAGAAGCGATCTCGGGGCCGCTGATTTTTGATAGCGAGGCCGATTACGATAACGGCATTGGCATCTACGCTGCGCTTGGCTACGCATATGGCAATAATTGGAGAACTGAGCTGGAGTTTTCATTTCGCGATAATGACGTGCGTCATTTCGCTGGAGACGGGCTCGGATTTTCAGGTTGGCCGGGCGGGACTCTTGGCGGAAATATGCAATCCTTCGCCATAATGGCGAATGTCATTTATGACATTGGCGAATTTGGCGCCGGCGGATCGCGGACAGTTACTCCCTATATCGGAGGCGGCGTTGGCGGAGCCGAATTCGAGGCGGATATTTCGGGCAACAACCCTGTAGCGGCCAACGGTTTTAGCAGTATTGCCATCGATGATTCCCAAACGCGTCTCGCGTATCAAGGCATAGCCGGTTTGGCTTTTCACTTGGCCGAAGGCTTGGCGTTCGATATTTCCTATCGTTATTTTGGCGCAATCACGCCCGAATTTGATGCCGTAGTGGCCGGCGCCCCCTCGAAAATTGAAATCGACTACAATGCGCACTCCGTCTTTGCGGGGCTCCGTTGGAATTTCGGAACGTCCGAGCCGGCTCCTGCACCTGTTCAGTACAAGGATTGCTGGGACGGCTCGAGCGTGCCGGTGACGTCGGACTGCCCGCCGCAGCTGGTCGAGCAGGCCGCGGCGACGCCGGATCCGATCGAATTCACGGTTTACTTCGACTACGACAAGTCGAATCTAACGCCGGAAGCCGCGAATCTCGTTCGCGAAGCTTCAGCCCGCGCGCTCGCCAACGACATCGATACGGTCGTCGTCGAAGGCAACGCCGATCGCTCCGGTTCGTCGGCCTACAACCAGGCTCTGTCGATGCGCCGCGCCAATGTCGTACGCGACGCTTTGATCGCCAACGGCGTTCCGGCGGAAATGATCCGCACCGAGGCCTATGGCGAAGACAACCCGGCCAAGCCGACGCCCGACGGCGTTCGCGAGCCGTTGAACCGGCGCACCGAAGTGACGGTCCGCTTCGAGTAAGCAAGATCGTTCGGACTAATTAGCGGCCGGCGCGGGATTGCTCTCGCGCCGGTTTTTTTGGAATGACAATCTCGCGTATTGGACGGCGATACGCGCCAGCGCGGGTATTTGGATTTGGCGCCGATTCAGGCGCCGTAAATTTTCCAGAACGCTTTGAGGCCGGACTCGACCTGTCTGTCGATTGCGGCCTCGAGATCGGGCGGCGTCTCGCCCAGCAGCGCTTCCGTATAGAGGGGCTCGGTGATCAGCGCTCCCAACTGCCAGATTGCGGTCTTTGCGTCCTCAATTTTAAGCGCGCCGCGCGCCGTCAGTCTTTCAAGAATGGGAGCGTAGGACTTCGCCATCCAGCGCGGACCGTGATCGAGATAAGTACTGCCGAGTTCCGGCTTGCGCGTTGCTTCGAACGTGGCGATCCGGCGCAGGGCGAGCGCTTCAGGCGTCAGAATGCCGCGTATGAATTGTTGCGCCATCTGACGGATGAATTCCGGCGGCGCCAGGTTGGCCTCAATATCGTCTACGTCGGCCGGCACCAGCCTTCTGCATGTTTCCATGATTGCAGCGGCGAAAAGCTCCTCCTTGGAGCGGAAGCGGTTGTAGACAGTCCGCTTCGATACGTTCGCAGTCAGCGCAATCGCATCCATGCTGGCTCCTTCAAAGCCTTTCGCCAGAAACGTCTTCCGCGCCGCTTCGACGATCGCAGCTTCCTTTTCGTCGATAATTTCGATTTGCTGCACGCCCTGTGATTCCGCCATACCGATCCATCAGCCCCTTTCGAATCGCGGATCGCCAATTTACGCGCTTCCGGTGCGGGAAAACACCCCCGCCGCCGGACGCTCGCTTTTCTTGTTAAGCTTTCGTTCACCATCTCTTTACCCTCGCCGGAGCAGGATCAGGCGATGACGCGCTCACAAAAACGACGGCGCCGCAGACGCGCCCCGGATCGCCGCCGACAATCGAGACGGCGCTTGCATCGTCGCGTCCGGAAACCGCTGTTTCCCGCTGCGCCGGCCGTCGTCCAGGCCGCCGCGGAACTCGGCGTATTTGCATTGACAATCCTGGTGGCGCTGGCCGCGATTCTGGCCTTCTACGCCCGCGATCTCCCCGATACGGACGGTCTCTGGGGGTCGGACCGCACGCCGCGCGTCACACTGCTGGCTGCGGACGGCGCGCCTGTAAGGACCAATGGCGCCAGTCTCGGCGCGCCTGTGCGGCTCGCCGATCTTCCGGATTATGTTCCCAAGGCTGTGCTCGCCGTCGAGGACCGGAATTTCTATCACCATGTGGGCGTCAATCCTCTGTCGGTGGCGCGTGCGTTCTTCGTCAATGCGGCCGAAGGCGAAATTCGCCAGGGCGGTTCGACGATCACCCAGCAGCTTGCAAAGAATCTTTTCCTGTCATCCGAGCGCACGATTAAACGCAAGGTCCAGGAACTGCTGCTCGCGCTTTGGCTTGAACGCCGCTTCAGCAAAGATGAAATTCTGACGCTTTATCTCAATCGGGTTTATTTCGGCGCGGGTTCCTATGGCGTCGACGCAGCGAGCCATCGCTACTTCGCCAAATCGGCGCAGAGACTGACGTTGGGCGAAGCAGCCGTGCTCGCCGGTCTCTTGAAGGCGCCGTCGCGCTATGCGCCAACCCACAATCCCGAAGACGCAGGCGCGCGCGCGCGCCGGGTCATTGACTCCATGGTGACGGCGGGATTTCTCGGATCGGCGGAAGCCGAGGCGGCGTTGTCGCGTCCGGTCATGCTGGCCGCGCCGCGTTTCGCCGCCGCGTCCTATTTCATTGATTACGCCTTGCACGAGGCGCGCAACCTCGCCGGCGACGCTGACGCCGATCTAATCGTCCGAACGACGTTCGATCCGGCGCTGCAGGCGGCGGCTGAAAACGGACTCGGAGCCGCTATCGCCGCTGATGCGAGGGTTCAAAGCGACATGCAGGCGGCTGTCGTTATAATTGACGGCGAAGGCGCCGTACGCGCCATGATTGGCGGGCGCGACTATCACAAGAGCCAGTTCAATCGCGCCGTTCAGGCCAAGCGCCAACCGGGATCCGCCTTCAAGCCTTTCATCTATCTCGCCGCCCTTGAGCGCGGCGCCCGCCCCGAAGATCGACTGACCGACGCGCCGGTCAAGATCGGCAAATGGGCGCCGGACAATTACAACAGCCGGTATTACGGCTCCGTGACGTTAAGAGAAGCGCTGGCGCGCTCGCTCAACTCCGCGACGATCCGGCTGCAGGAAGCGATCGGAAGAAATGCAGTGCGCCGCACAGCGCGCGCCATGGGGCTCGATGGCCCGCTCAATCCGGGACCGGCGCTGGCGCTCGGCGTCGACGTGGTGTCGCCGCTCGAGCTCGCCGCCGCTTATGCGCCCTTCGCCAATGGCGGATACCGAATTGCGCCGCATGTGATTGAGTCGATTGAAACAGCGGAAGGCGATGTTCTTTTTCGTCGGCAGGCGACCGTGCTTGACGTTGCAGCGTCTTATCAAAGCATTCTGGAAACCAATGACATGCTGCGCAACGTGACGCGCTGGGGAACAGGGCGCGCCGCGGCGCTCTCGCGCTTTCCCGCCGCAGGGAAAACCGGCACGTCCCAGGAAAGCCGCGACGCGTGGTTCGCAGGCCACGCCGGCGGGCTTGTCGCCGTTGTGTGGATAGGGCGCGACGACAATACGCCGATGAAAGGAATTACAGGCGGCGGTCCGCCGGCCGTGGTCTGGCGCGAAGTGATGGAGCGCGCGCTCGCCGCCCGTCAGCCGGCGCGTTTCGGGCCGCCGCTCGTCGCGCCTTTACAAATAGGACCTGCTGAAACCGAAGATGATCCCCTTGCAGCGCTGTTGAACGCACAGAGATAAAAGCCGGTTTCAATATTCGGATGTTAGGCTGCGCGCAGCGCGTTCTCGGACGGCCCCGGGTTGACTCCGTAAGCGTAAAGCGACGCGCCGTGCTCGTCGAACCAGTCGCGCGCCGAGCGCGCATCGACGCCGAGCTCCGCAAGCGTTGTCCAGTAAGCGCGCGAATGATCGAGATGAACGAGATGCGCGCATTCATGCGCGGCGACGTAATCAAGAATTCGTTCCGGCGCCAGAATCAGCCGCCAGGAAAAAGACAACGTTCCATCCGCCGAGCACGATCCCCAGTGCGAGCGCGTGTCGCGAATGCGCAGCGGACCGCGGGTTTTTCCAAGCTGCGCGCAATAACGATCCGCACGCGCGGTCAGCATCGCGCGCGCTTCCCGCTTCAGCCAGTCGACGAGGCGGCGATTGACATGCGTCGGATCGCCGCCGACTTGGATTTCCGGCTTAGGGCCCGAAATTCGGCGCACCGGCGTGCGCGGTCCGCCGTCGCGAACGATCCGATGCGCCTCGCCAAGATAGGGGCAGACGCCGCCTTCCACAAAAGGCAAAGCGCGTCGTCCGGCCTCAAGCTCGCTGCGAATCCAGTCGGCGCGCTCCAGTGCGAAAGCGAGCGCCTCCGGCAGAGCGCGTTTCGACGGCGCCGTCACCAGCACCCGGCCGAAGACGGAATCGACCTTTACGATCAACCGCTTGGCGCGGCGATTAACCCGGGCGCGCACAGGCGCCACAATACCGCCGAGATCGATTTCGGTTTCAATAATTTGACAGGTTCGAAAGCTTGAGGAACGGGACATAACGCGACTTTGATATTGCTAGTGGTCCTTATGATTCCAACATTTGCTCGGGAAAGGGCTGCGCGGGCGGGTAAATGTCGGAATCGGACCACTAGCGCTATCCTCATCGGTTCGCGCTGAAGATCAACCGTTTCGACTCAAGCCCCGCCGCCCTATACTGTCGGGAAGCGCTGGCGTTTCGTAATTTCGTTCATCAGCCAGGTCTGGATCGAACCAGGTGTCATCGGAAAGCTGCGAGTCATGACCAGCGCCGTCGTCTAATCAGAACCATTTATACAACACGGCCCGCCCCGAATGGACGCCTCATCGCCCAATACGCCTGTCAAGAAAAGCGCCGCCGCGGCGACGCCGATGATGGCGCAGTATCTCGACATCAGGCGCGAAGCCGGCGACGCGCTTTTGTTCTATCGCATGGGCGACTTTTACGAGCTGTTTTTCGACGACGCCGTCAAGGCGGCTGAAGCGCTCGACATCACGCTGACCAAACGCGGCAAGCACGCCGGCGAGGACATTCCCATGTGCGGGGTGCCGTTCCACGCCTATGAGAACTATCTCGCGCGACTCATCAAAAAAGGCTTCAAGGTCGCCATTTGCGAGCAGATGGAAGACCCGGTTGAGGCCAAAAAGCGCGGCTCGAAAGCGGTCGTCAAACGCGAAATCGTCCGTATCGTTACGCCGGGGACAATCACTGAAGAGGTGCTGCTCAATGCGCGAACCAACAATTATCTCGGTGCGCTGGCGGTGTTGCGCGGCGGCGCGGAAGCAGCGCTCGCTTGGGTTGACGTTTCGACCGGCGAACTGTTCGTGCGCGCGACAAACTCCGAAAATTTCCGCATGGACGCGGCTTCCCTTTCACTGAGCGAGCTTCTTGTCGCGGACAGCGCAACCGAACTGGAAGGGTGGTCGAGGCTTCTCGCCGACGTCGAACGCGAAACGCAACTGACGGTGCAGCCGTCGCCGCTTTTTGACTCAAGCGCGGGCGAACGGCGTCTGAAAGAGGCGTTCGGGGTTGCTGCTCTCGAAGGTTTCGGCGCCTTCACGCGCGCGGACTGCGCGGCGATGGGCGCGCTCTTGTCTTATGTGGAATTGACGCAGGCCGGCCGCATGCCGGCGCTTCAGCGCCCGCATCGCGCTGATCGCGCGCAGACGATGGCGATGGACGCCGCGACCCGCGCTTCGCTCGAAATTCACCGAACCCAATCAGGAGTCCGCAAGGGATCGCTCGTGTGGGCGGTGGATCGCACGGTGACCGGACCCGGCGCCCGATTGCTTTCTACTCGTCTTTCTGCGCCGCTGGCGGATCCAGACGCCATAAACGCCCGCCTCGATGCGATCGCATTTTTCGCCGACGAACCGGGAGTGAGAGAAAAGACGCGCGCCAGTCTCAGGCAGATGCCCGATATGGCGCGCGCCCTGTCTCGTCTCTCACTGGGACGGGGTAGTCCCCGCGATCTTGCCGCGATTCGCGACGGGCTTGTCCAGGCGCGTGAAATTTCGCGCCTGATCTCGGAACCGGGAGGGCTTGAGAAACCGCCGGTCGAGATCGCCGACGCCGTCATCGTCTTGGAAGCGCGCGACGACGGCGGCTTTTCAGCGCTTATCGCCTTGCTGAAAGAAGCGCTTGGTCCTGAGCCGCCCTTGCTCGCCCGAGATGGCGGTTTCATTGCGAAGGGGTTCGATCCCGGTCTCGATTCCGTCCGTATGCTGCGCGATGAATCGCGACGCGTCATTGCAGGTCTAGAATCGAAGTACCGGGAAGAAACCAGCGTCAAAAGCCTGAAAGTCCGGCACAACAATGTGCTTGGGTATTATGTCGAAACGCCGCCGGGGCAGGCCGACCGGCTGATGACGTCGCCGCTCAACGAACAGTTCATTCATCGCCAGACGCTGGCGAGCGCGGTGCGGTTCACGACCACAGAGCTCGCCGAGCTCGACGCCAAGATCGCCCGGGCGCGCAATGAGGCGCTGGCGCGCGAGCTCGAAATTTTCCAGCGTCTTGTGGAAGAAATCACCGAAAGGGCTGACGCGATCATCGCCGCCGCCGCCGCCGTCGCCGCGCTTGACGTCGCCGCGGCCTTCGCCGATCTCGCCATAGCCGAGAACTATGTGCGTCCCGAAGTGGATGCGAACCTCGACTTCGACATCAAGGGCGGCCGCCATCCGGTGGTGGAACAGGCGGTACGCGCCGCCGGCGAGGACGCTTTCGTCGCCAATGACTGCCGCCTGAGCGAAGACGACGCGGCCTATCTCTGGCTCGTCACCGGGCCGAACATGGCCGGCAAGTCGACCTTTCTGCGCCAGAACGCGCTTATCGCCATTCTGGCGCAGGCGGGCGCGTTCGTCCCGGCGGCCTCGGCGCGGATCGGCGTGGCCGACCGCGTCTTCTCGCGCGTCGGCGCGGCCGACGATCTGGCGCAGGGGCGTTCGACCTTCATGGTCGAGATGGTCGAAACCGCCGCCATCCTCAATCAGGCGAGCGAAAGGTCGCTGGTCGTGCTCGATGAAATCGGCCGCGGCACCTCGACCTTCGACGGGCTGTCGATCGCCTGGGCGGCGGTCGAGCACCTCCATGACCGGACCCGTTGCCGGGGCCTCTTCGCCACGCATTACCATGAGCTGACGGCGCTGTCGGGACGGCTGAAGCGTCTCTTCAACGTCTCGATGCGGGTGCGGGAATGGAAGGGCGATGTCGTTTTCCTGCACGAGGTGGCGAGGGGGCCGGCCGACCGGTCTTACGGCGTCGCCGTGGCGCGGCTCGCCGGTTTACCGGGCGAAACAGTGAAACGCGCGGAGGAGATCCTGGCCCAGCTTGAGGCGCAAAAACGCGCTGGCGGCGCCATTGAAGAGCTGCCCTTGTTCGCCGCTGCGCCGGCGCCTGCGCCGCGCGAACATCCCGATCCCGGAGACGGCCCGTCGCCTGAAGAAGCGTTGGCGGATGCGCTCGCCGATCTCGATCCCGACGTCATGACTCCGCGCGCAGCCCTCGACGCGCTTTACCGCCTGAAGGCGCTCCTAGACGAACAATGAGGTCGGCAGTTGAATTCGCCGCGCGAGCGCTGCATGAAACTGACAAGGAATGAGCGCCGACCGCTGCGCCGGGACCAATGTCAGTGACAAGCGAGACTGCCGCCGCCCACAACAAGACGGATTATCTCGCCGCCGGCGCTATCCGCGCGGCGGTGGCCGACTTGGCCGCACGCGAACGGGCCGGAAAGGCGCACGGCGCCGTCTCGCAAACGCTGAAGACTGCGCTCGCAGGATTTCGCAGATCGACGCTTGCGGCTTATGCGCGCGGCGACCGGCTTGCTGCGCGGCTGGCTTCGGGGATGGACGAGGCGGTCGAAGCGCTTTTCGAGACTGGCGCCGAAAATCACCCGGAGGCGAGCAACTTCATTGCGATCTGCGCCGTGGGCGGGTTCGGGCGCGGGTTGATGGCGCCCTATTCGGATGTCGATCTTCTGGTTCTGCATGAGCCGGTGGCGGAAAACCGGATCCGGCCGCTTCTCGACCAAATTCTCTATCCATTGTGGGATTCGGGCGCGAAGGTCGGCCACGCGGTGCATACGCCGGCCTCGGCGGTTAATTTCGCCAAATCCGACATGACGGCGCGCACGGCGTTTCTCGATGCGCGATTTATTTGCGGCGCCCGCGCACTCTATGACGACTTTCATGCCGGTTACGAAAAACTCCGCAAGCGAACGATAAAGGAATTTGTCGCCGCCAAGCTTGAAGAACAGGACGCGCGCCATATCCAATCAGAGGAATCTCGCCATCTTGTCGAGCCCGACGTCAAGGAAGGCAAAGGCGGTTTGCGCGATCTGCAGACGATCTACTGGATCTACAAATACGCCTATGGCGGCGACGTTTTCGCCGATCCGAAGTCCGGGCCGAAAACGCTGCGGGAAGACGATCTGCGCGCGACAGCGAAAGCGGCGCGGTTTCTGTGGTCGGTGCGCGCGAATCTGCATGATCTGCGCGGCCGCGCGGACGAAAGGCTTGCTTTCGACATTCAGCCGCAGGTCGCCGAGCGACTGGGCTATTCCGACCGATCCGGAATGACCGCGGCGGAACGCTTGATGAAGCATTATTTCGTCAATGCGGTCGAGGTCGGGCGGCTCACGCGGCTCCTGTGCGCCAAGCTCGAAGAAGAGCAGACCAAACGGCTCGCGCGCATGCCGAAGCTCCTTCCGCGCATGCTTTTGAAGGATGAGGCGCCGGGCAAGCCCAACCTGCGTTTGAAGAACGGCCGGCTTGATTTTGAAAGCGCTGCGCGCGCCCGTCGGCGCCCGATTGATTTCTTTCGGCTGTTCAGAGCGTTCGCAAAGCGTCCGGATTTCGATTTTCATCCCGACGCGCTCGCCGTCATTGCGGAGGAGCAGGCGCGCATCACCTCCGAAGTCCGCCGTGATCCGACCGCGGCTGCTTTGTTCAAGGCGACGCTGACGAAGGCCAAAGACCCCCTCAAGACTTTGCGCGTGATGGCAGAAACCGGACTCCTGGCGAAATACCTGCCGAGCTTCGGAAAGACGATCGGCCGTATTGAATACGGCCTCTACCGGCGGTTCACGCTGGACGAACACGTCTTGCACGCGATTGCAGTGCTGACGGAAATTGATCGGGGCGAAGCGGGCGAGGAGCATCCGATCGCGACCGGCGTATTATCGTCGACCAAGGACCGCACGCCGTTCTATCTCGCCGTATTGTTTCACGAGCTGATCTGGACCGTAAAAAACCGCTCGATCGACGACTGCGAACGATTGGTTGTTCGGATTTCGAAACGGCTTGGACTTAACGACGAAGACGCCGCGCTCGTGGGGTGGTGCGCGGCGCGCCGCCTGTTCATGATGCGGACCGCAGAGCGGCGAAATCTCGACGAAGCCGAAGCAATCGCGCAGTTCGCCCGCACGGTCGGCGACCGGCGCCGTCTTGATATCCTGCTGGTTTTGTCCGTGTGCCATTTGCGCGTCGTCGGCCTTAACGCCTGGGATGAATGGACGCGCGGACGGCTTACCGAGCTTTACCATGCGACGCTTGCGTGGCTCGAAGGCGGCGAAGAAGCGCTCGCCCGGCGCTTTCGCGAACGCGCCTATGATGCGCGGATGGCGGCCGAAGCCCATCTTGCAGATTGGCCCAAAGCCGACAGGGCGCGCTTCTTCGCCCGCGCCAGCGACGCCATGCTGCGCGTTCTTGATCCGGAGATGATTACGAAGCTCGCCAATCTCATGCGCACGGCGGAAGAGGAAGACGCCGCAGCGGCCATCGCGGCGACGCCTCAGGCCGGCGACGTTGAGGCGATTATTCTCGCCGATGACCGCTCCGGACTGCTCGCCGATCTCGCCGGCGCCGTCGCTTCGGCCAATGCGAGCGTGCGCGCGGTGCACGCGTTCACGTCTGAAGACGGCAAGGCGATCGACATTTTCACCATACAGTCGCTCGACGGAACGCCGCTCGAAGAACCGCGCGTCGTTGAACGGCTGCGCGCGCGTCTCCTCGAAGCGGCCAGGGCGGCGCCGAAAGCAGGCCCGTCGCTCGGCCGCCGACTCGGCGATCGGCGGGCTCTGTTCAATATCGAACCTGTCGTGCGGCTCGATCTCGAGGCTTCAAAGGATTGCGTCGTAGTGGAGGCCGAGGGCCTCGACCGGCCCGGCCTTCTTTTTCAGTTGACGTCGGCGTTGTCGGAAATCGGCGTGACGATCCTTTCGGCCCATGTGGCGACCTACGGCGCACGCGCCGTCGACTCCTTCTACCTTCAGGATGCGCCGGGCTACAAAATCACCAACAAGCGCCGTCTGCAATCGATCGAACGCCGGCTATACGCGGTGCTTTCGGCTGGCGGATGAGCGCGAACCCCTTTAGGTCCTGCGGACAATCGCCGCACGAGGCGGCGATCGAGGCGAGCTTCCGATGAGAGGCAATCTGTTCAAATCCCTGGCCACCGTCAGCGGCATGACGATGGCGAGCCGCGTCCTCGGGTTCGTGCGCCAGATTCTCATTGCCGGCGTTATCGGGGCGGGCGGGAATCCGGTCGCCGACGCGTTCTGGGCGGCGTTCCGGCTGCCGAATATGTTTCGCCGCCTGTTCGCGGAGGGCGCGTTTCATGCGGCGTTCATTCCGCTCTTTCAGGGACGGTGTGTAAAGGAAGGAAGCGAGGAAGCGAAACGCTTCGCCGAAGAGGTGCTTGCGGGGCTTGTCTTTGTACTGACATTATTAATCGCGCTTGTGGAACTTGCAGCGCCCGCCTTTGTCTTCCTGATCGCGTCCGGCTTCGAGGCGGATGCGGAAAAATTCGCCCTGACGACTTTCTATACGCGCATCATGTTTCCCTATCTGGGGTTCATGTCGCTCGTCGGTCTCTTGAGCGGGATCCTGAATTCGCTTGGCCGGTTTGCGGCGTCAGCCGGCGCGCCGCTGGCGCTGAACATATGCCTGATCATCGCAGTCGTTGCTTATGCGGACGCGGACACGCCCGTCACCGGACAAGCGGCGGCGTGGGCCGTCTTCGCCGGCGGCGTCGTGCAGCTTTTTATTCTGTTCGTCGGCGCAGCGCGCCAGGGATATAAGCTGCGCCTGCGCCTGCCGCGCATGACGCCCGGCGTCAAACGGCTGTTGAAGCTTGGAACGCCCGGCTTCATCAGCGCCGGCGCGCTGCAAATCAATCTTATTGTCGGCACCAATATCGCCAGCCGGGAGCCGGGCGCAGTTTCCTGGTTGATGAACGCCGACCAGCTTTACCAGCTTCCGCTCGCCGTCATCGGGATCGCAATGGGGATCGTGCTGCTGCCGCTCTTGTCGCGGCGGGTGAAGGAGGGCGACGAGGATGGCGCAGCGCGAACGCTCAACCGCTCGGTTGAGATGTCGGCGCTATTGTGCTTTCCCGCCGCCGCGGCGTTCATCGTCATGGGCGAGCCCATTTGCGACGCGCTTTTCCGCGGACTGGCGAGCGACGCGCTCGGCCTGTTCGGCGACAGGCGTTCGGCGTTTACGGTGGAAGATGCGGCGATGACCGGCGCCGCGCTGGCGCTTTTTGGCCTGGGGCTGCCCGCCTTCGTCTGGCACAAGGTCTTTCAGCCGGCCTTTTTCGCGCGAGAGGACACCAGACGGCCGATGAATTACGCGCTTGTCGCCATCGCCGTAAATACGGGTCTCGCGCTGGCGCTCTTCCCGTTTTTCGGCTTTCTTGCGGTCGCCTTTGCGACAGCGCTTGCAGCCTGGACGCAAGTCAGCCTTTTGGCCGGAAGGCTTTATCGACAGGGCGCGTTCAAGCCTGACGGCCGCTTGACAGGCCGGCTTCTCCGCATCATTCTCGCCAGCCTCGCGCTGGCGGCGTTTCTGTATTTCGCAATTCTGTATACAGATAAATTCGCCGATTTCTTATGGAACAGGGAATGG
>JBHHVZ010000058.1:0-17039 GCA_046756245.1 Parvularculaceae bacterium | reverse complement strand
CCGATATAGGTGCGCCGGTGGCCGCGAATTTCCGCCTCGTCGCGCACGCCGCCGAGCGAGACGCGCACGAATTCACGCCCCGTCGCATTGGCGATCGACTTGCCCAACGACGTCTTGCCGACGCCCGGCGGGCCGACCAGGCAGAGAATCGGGCCTTTGAGCTTGCTCGCGCGTTTTTGAACCGCGAGATATTCAAGGATGCGCTCCTTGACCTTTTCAAGGCCATAGTGATCCGTATCAAGAACTTCCTGCGCCTTGTCGAGATTGGCTTTAACTTTTGACCGCTCGTTCCACGGAATTGACACCAGCCAGTCGAGATAATTCCTGACGACTGTCGATTCCGCCGACATCGGCGACATCTGGCGCAACTTCTTCAGTTCCGCCTCGGCCTTGGCGCGCGCTTCCTTGGAGAGTTTGGTCTTGGCTATCTTTTCTTCAAGTTCGGCGAGTTCGTCGCGGCCTTCTTCGCCCTCGCCCAGCTCCTTTTGAATCGCCTTCATCTGTTCGTTGAGATAGTACTCGCGCTGCGTCTTCTCCATCTGGCGTTTGACGCGATTGCGGATCTTCTTTTCAACCTGAAGAACGCTCATCTCGCCTTCCATCAGCGCGTAAACCCGCTCAAGGCGCTTGGCCACGGTGGTAAGCTCCAAAAGCTCCTGCTTTTCGGCAACCTTGATGTTGAGATGCGACGCCACCGTATCGGCCAGCTTGCCCGAGTCATCGATCTGATGGATCGACACGATCACTTCGGGCTGGACGCGCTTATTCAACTTCACATAGGCTTCAAATTGCGACAGCACGGACCGCGCGAGCGCTTCGACTTCAGACTTGTCGCCCAGCTCTTCGCCGAGTTCGGAAGCTTCGGCCTCGAAATATTCCTCCGTCTGGGTAAATTCTTCTATCTTGGCGCGCCGCTCGCCTTCGACCAGCACCTTGACCGTGCCGTCGGGAAGCTTGAGCAACTGCAGCACGGACGCCACGACGCCGACTTGGTAGATGTCGTCCACGGCGGGGTCGTCATCGCCGGCGTCCTTCTGCGCGACGAGCAGGATCTTCCTGTCGTTGCGCATGACGTTTTCAAGCGCGCAGACCGATTTGTCGCGCCCCACGAACAGCGGCACGACCATGGTCGGAAATACGACGATGTCGCGCAGCGGCAGGACAGGGAAATTTTCGGTCGCGCTCATTAAGTTCTCCTGGTTCCCGGGGCGCTCAACCGGCGTTCAGCTTGCGCCCGCCCCGGCCGGCGCTGATCACGCCGTCGAAACGAAAGCCGCCTTCGGCATGGCGGCGAACGCGCCTAATGTGGCGATGTTCGCCGCGCGTTCAAGTCGCAGTCAAACGGGAGATCGCCGGCGCCGGAAGACTTACGCGCTGGCGTCGGCCTCGACCGGGCCTTCGTTGCGGCGCTCTTCGTATATATAGAGCGGCTTGGCCCGACCTTCGACAACTTCGCCGTTGACCACCACTTCCACCACCCCTTCAAGCGTCGGCAATTCAAACATCGAATCAAGGAGGATTCCCTCCATGATCGACCTCAGCCCGCGCGCGCCCGTCTTGCGGGCGATCGCCTTGCGCGCAATGGCGCATTTGGCGTCTTCCGTGAAGGTCAGCTTGACCTCCTCCATCTCGAACAGACGCTGATATTGTTTGACAAGCGCGTTTTTCGGCGTCGTCAATATCTGAACGAGCGCGTCTTCGTCGAGATCCTCCAGCGTCGCAATCACCGGCAGGCGGCCGACAAATTCGGGGATGAGGCCAAATTTCAAGAGGTCTTCGGGTTCGATCTCGCGCAGGATTTCGCCCACGCGCCGATCGTCCGGGCTGCGGACCTTGGCGCCGAACCCGATGGACGAGCCCGACCCGCGATTGGAAATCACTTTCTCAAGCCCGGCGAAAGCGCCGCCGACAATAAACAGAATGTTCGTGGTGTCGACTTGCAGAAACTCTTGTTGCGGATGCTTGCGCCCGCCCTGCGGCGGCACCGAGGCGACCGTGCCCTCCATAATCTTCAACAGCGCCTGTTGAACGCCCTCGCCGGAAACATCCCGCGTGATCGACGGGTTGTCGGACTTGCGGCTGATCTTGTCGACTTCATCGATATAGACAATGCCGCGCTGGGCGCGCTCGACATTGTAATCTGCAGACTGAAGAAGTTTGAGGATGATGTTTTCCACGTCCTCGCCGACATAGCCGGCTTCGGTGAGCGTCGTGGCGTCGGCCATGGTGAACGGCACGTCGAGAATGCGCGCCAAAGTCTGGGCGAGCAGCGTCTTGCCAGAACCGGTCGGACCGACCAGCAGTATGTTCGACTTCGCCAGTTCGACGTCGTTGTTCTTCGCGGCGTGATTAAGGCGTTTGAAATGGTTGTGCACGGCGACCGACAAAACGCGCTTGGCGTGCGCCTGTCCGATAACGTAATCGTCGAGCACTTTGTGGATTTGCTGCGGACTCGGAACCCCGTCGCTCGCCTTCACCAGCGAAGACTTTGATTCTTCGCGGATGATGTCCATGCACAATTCTACGCACTCGTCGCAGATAAAGACCGTCGGCCCCGCTATCAGCTTGCGGACCTCATGCTGGCTCTTGCCGCAAAACGAGCAATAGAGAGTGTTTTTCCCGTCTCCGCCGTTTTTTCCGCCGACCTTGCTCACCCTGACAAACTCCCTATCTGCTCCGCGCTGTTGCTGCAGGCGGGATCCGAGACCCGCCGGCCCCAATCAAGACAGGGCCTTGCGCGCGCAGGCGACCGGTGCACGAAGGGCGCCACGCCCTCTTGAACCGGCCTCATTCGACCATATTCCGCTCAAATCAATCAAGAAGTGTTTCCCAATCCGTCGGGATCGGCCGTTTTCAGCCAATCCGGCGTTTACTTTTCGTCCTCGCCGGCCGGCAACGACCGTTCCGTCAGGACCTTGTCGATAATGCCGAAATCAACCGCTTCCTCCGGGCTCATGAAATGATCGCGATCAAGGGTCCGCTCGATGATCTCGTAAGACTGGCCGGTGTGATGCACGTAGATTTCGTTAAGACGGCGTTTCATCTCAATGATGTCCTGGGCGTGGCGCTCTATGTCCGAGGCCTGGCCCTGAAACCCGCCGGAGGGCTGGTGCACCATGATGCGGGAGTTGGGGAGCGAGAAGCGCAGCTCCTTTTCGCCCGCCGCCAGCAGGAGCGAGCCCATGGACGCCGCCATCCCGACGCACATGGTCGAGACCGGCGGGCGGATGTAGCGCATGGTGTCGTACATCGCGAGGCCGGAGGAAACCGAACCGCCGGGAGAGTTAATGTAAAAGGCGATCTCCTTTTTGGGATTCTCCGCCTCCAGAAACAGCAACTGGGCCACCACCAGCGTCGCCACGGCGTCGTTCACGGGTCCAGAGAGGAAGATGATGCGTTCCTTCAAGAGCCGCGAATAAATGTCGTAAGCGCGCTCGCCTCGGCTGGATTGCTCAACCACCATGGGTACGAGGGTGTTCATGTAGATATCGTGGGGGTCTTTCATCAAATCCTCATATTCGGCGTTGCAGCAAACATCATCGGCCGGCGCCCGGGCGACATTGTAAATATGGGCGCCGTCTCGCGCGGCGCCATATCCAGCACGCCTGATCGTTACGCTACCCCGGCCCGCTTAAGCGAGGGTTATTCTCCGGAAAAGGCAAGCTCAAGAGGGATTAGGGATTAGGGATCATGTCATTCCGGGGCCGGTCGAGGACCGGAACCCGGACTCTATTCCTGAACGTCGCCGCTCGCGGCAGCTTCACCGCTGATAGCGGAGATAGGCTCAGGATTAGATTCCGGGTTCGCTCTTGCGGAGCGCCCCGGAATGACAAATCTCCTCATCCCTAGTCCCTAATCTTCGTCGCCTTCCGGATCCTTCAGAAGATCTTCCTTCGAGACTTTCCTATCCTTCACCTCGGCCCGCTCGAGAATGTAGTCGACGACCTTTTCCTCGAACAGCGGCGCGCGCAGCTGGGCGATCGCCGCCGGGTTCTTCTGATAAAATTGGAGAACCTCCTGCGGCGACACTTTCTGCCCCTGCCTTGACAGCATCTGCGCCTCGCGGATCGCCTGCTCCTGGACGGCGCGCTGCACCTGGTCCGACGGAACTTCGACGTCGGCCCGTTTTCCAATCTCGGCCAGAACGAGGCCGAGCCGCACCCGGCGCACGGCGATCTTTCTGTACTCTTCCTTGAGTTCGTCTTCGGACTTGTCCTGGTCCTCTTCGTCCCGCTCCGCGCCCTCGACCTGGGCCCAAATCTGTTTGAACTCGGCGTCGACCATGCTGGCGGGCAGTTCAAAATCATGCGCAGCGTCCAGCTTGTCCAAAAGCTTGCGTTTGAGATGGTTCCGGGAAAGGTCCTTGTAGTCGTCCTCAAGGCGCTCTTTCACTTTGGCTTTAAGTTCATCAAGGCTTTCAAGCCCGAGCTTTTTGGCGAGTTCATCGTCGATGGCGACCTTTTCCGGCGCCTTCACTTCGCGAACGGCGACCGAAAAGACGGCGTCCTTGCCGGCGAGATCTTCGGCGCCGTAATCTTCGGGAAAGGACACCTTCACTTCCCGGTCGCTCTCGGCCGTCGCGCCGATAAGCTGGTCTTCGAAGCCCGGGATGAACTGCCCGGAGCCGAGAACGATGCTGACCTCCTCGCCCTTGCCGCCGGGGAATTCCTCGCCGTCGATTCGGCCCACATAGTCGACCACGACCATATCGTCCTTGCGCGCCTTCGCATTCTTTTTACGCGGCGCATAGGACTGCTGCTGCCTGGCCAGATTTTCAACCGCTTCATCGATATCCGCCTCGGCGACGTCGGCGTAGGGGCGCTCGAGCTTGAGGCCGGTCACGTCCATCGGTTCGAAATCAGGCAGGATTTCAGCGTGGACGTCGTATTCGAGGTCCGCCTTGCCGGCGATCACCTCGTCCATGTCGCAATTGAAATGCGGATGCGGCTGCGTCGCCGGCTTCAAGTCGCGCTCGCTGAAGGCATTCTGACTGGTCTCCTGAACAAGCTCCTGAACGATCTCGCCCATGACGCCTTTGCCGTAAAGCTTTTTCAGGAAGGACACCGGCGCCTTGCCCTTGCGGAAGCCTTTGAGATGCACCTGCCCTTTCAGGCCTTCCAGCCTTTCGACGAGCTTCTCATCCAGCTCGGATGCGGGGATCTTTACTTTGAAGCGGCGCTCCAGCCCTTCCGCGTTTTCTTCAATGACTTCCATTTTCAATCCGGCCCTAACCAATCTCTCAATCATTCAATCCCCGGCGACGCCGATACGATGGTTTCGCGGCCGCCGCGACGAAGCCGGCGGCGACGAACGCCCGCCTTCGCAGGCTCGCCAGCGAAGGCTGGTGCGGATGGAGGGACTCGAACCCCCACGGGTCGCCCCACCAGGACCTAAACCTGGCGCGTCTACCAGTTCCGCCACATCCGCAAGCGAAAACGGCCCGCCCCCTTTGATGACGACGCAGGGGCGAGCCTGCAAAGCGCGCTTCTATAGCAGAGCAAGGCGCGGCGTCCAGTGTCGAAGAGGCGCTTTAAAGCCGCTTTTCGAGCCAGGTTACGTCGTAATAACGGCCGAATTTGCACCCCACTTCGCTGAGCGTCGCAACATGGTCGAATCCGAACTGCCTGTGAAGCGCCACCGAGGACGGATTGGGGGCGACGATCAACGCATAGGCGCGATGCAGGTCGGTTCTCTCAATCGCCTCGAACAGCGTTCGGTAAAGCGCTTTCGCAAGCCCTTTTCCGTGGCAGGCGGGTTCGAGGAAAACCGAGGTCTTGACCGACGTCTCATAAGCGCCGCGCGGATCGAACGGACAGGCGCTGGCGAAGCCGCAGACCCGCCCTTCCGGATCGAGGCCGACGAACACCGGCCAGCGCGGCGACGACGCCTGACGGTCGAGCCAGCGGACGCGGTCTTCACGGGTGTATTCGATGGTTTCAAAAGTGGCCGCGGAATCCCGGATATAAGGATTATAGACGGCGTTGAGGCCTTCTGCGTCATCAAGGCGCGCCGGTCTGATTTCAAGATCCATCATGAGCGCCCGGTTTAGGCTGCGCAGTCAGCGCGCGCAAAACACCTGGGATCGCATCCGGTAAATCTTCCGCTATCAGGCCCGCGCCCGCCGCCTGGCCGCAAGCGCCGTGGAACCAGACGCCTGCGCAAGCGGCGTCGAAACCGTTCATCCCTTGCGCCCTCAATCCCGCGATGAAGCCGCTCAACACGTCTCCCGACCCGGCCGTCGCCAGGTCCGGGGGGGCGTTGACATTGATCGCAGCGCGTCCATCGGGAGCGGCGATCACCGTGTCTGCGCCTTTCAGAACGACCACGGCGCCGGACCGCCGGCTCGCCAAGCGCGCAGCCTCGAGCCTTCCGCAGGCTTGGATCGATATCCCGTTGAAAAGGCGTGAAAATTCCCCTTCATGCGGCGTCAGCACGTCATCTTCGCGCAAAGCGACAAAGAGGCTTTCGGGCGACTCCTTGAACGACGTCAGAGCATCCGCATCGAGAACGGCCGCAGCGTGGCTTTGAAGAATAGCCATGACCTTCTCTCGGGTCTCCTCGCCGACTCCGGCGCCCGGGCCGATCGCTGCGGCGGTGAAGCGACGGTCAGAGAGATGCTTTTTAACGCCTTTTGCGTCGGCGGCTTCACGGACCATGACGGCGGTAAGCTGCGCGGCGTTGACGGCGGCCGCCTCAGGCGGGCTCAGCACCGTCACAAGCCCCGCGCCTACGCGCAAGGCGGCGCGGGCGGCGAGGCGCGCCGCGCCGGTGGCGAGCGGACCGCCCGATATGACGGCGGCGTGGCCGCGGCTGTATTTGTGGCTTTCAAACCCGGGCCGGGGAAACGCCGGCGCCCATAGCGATAGATCGTTTTCGTAGATGCGCGGCGAAATCTTCGACAACACGGCCGCCTTGATCCCGATGTCGACGACCTCGACGGCGCCGCAAAGCGCCCTGCCGGGAAAGAGAATGTGGCCGGGCTTTTTGAGAAAGAATGTAACCGTGCGCGCCGCGCTAACGCCCGCGCCCATGACGGCGCCGGTATCGGAATGAACGCCGGACGGAATGTCGACGGCGACGACCGGCGCAGAATGGGCGTTGGCCGCCTCGATCGTCGCCTGCGCCGCGCCTTCGACGGGGCGCGTCAGCCCGGCCCCGAAGAGTGCATCGATAATAAGTCCGGCGCCCTCGAGCACAGCGGATTCCAACGCCTCGACCGGTCCTTCATAGAGATCGGCCATCAGTCTGGCGTCGCCCTTCAGCGCACTCCTGTCGCCCATCAGCCCGAGACGCACCGGCCATCCCGCCTCGTAGAGCCGGCGCGCAGCAACGAATCCGTCGCCGCCATTGTTTCCCGGTCCGCAAAGCACCGCGACAGGGCGCTTGCTCCAGCCGCGCATGACGGCGGCGGCCACGCCGTCGCCGGCGCTTTCCATCAGCGCCGCGCCGGCCGCGCCCTGCTCAATCGTCATCGCGTCGGCACGGCTCATTTCCTCGGCGGTTAGCAGAATAAAGCCGGTCACGGTTGACACCTTTCGCGGGACGCGCTGATGCTTGGCGCTAGCTTTATGCGGTCCCGGCGATGAAGAAAATCGAAGCCATCATCAAACCTTTCAAGCTCGACGACGTAAAGGAGGCCCTGCACGAAATCGGCCTCACCGGAATGACGGTGATCGACGCCAGAGGCTTCGGTCGCCAGAAGGGGCATACAGAGCTTTATCGCGGGGCGGAATATGTGGTCGATTTTCTGCCCAAAGTGAAGATCGAGCTCGTCATCGACGACCGCCACGCCGCCGATGCGGTCGAGGCGATCAGGAAAGCGGCGTTTTCGGGCCGAATCGGCGACGGCAAGATATTCATTCTGCCGGTGGAAGACGCCTTCAGAATTCGCACCGGCGAGAGTGGAAGAGACGCAATTTAGCTGTTTATGCTAATTATATAGATTGTTCTGCTAACTCAGCGCGCCATTTGGCGAAAGAAAGCACAAATTGCGAAAACAGAATGTTGCAATGCAAAATAATTGTTGCTTTTCGTAGCAGAAAATGCGCATGCTCTGCGGCGCGCCGAACGCCTGAATCGCGCGACTATCGACCGTTAGCAGACCATTAGAGGAGTCCTACGCCATGTCCGCCGACGCCGTCCTCAAGCAGATCAAGGATCAGGACATCAAATTCATCGATCTGCGCTTCACCGATCCGCGCGGAAAATGGCAGCACGTCACCTTCGACCGCTCGCTTGCCGACGACGACTTTTTCGCCGACGGCGCCATGTTCGACGGCTCCTCAATCGCCGGCTGGAAAGCCATCAACGAGTCCGACATGATCCTGGCGCCGGATACCGAGACTGCGGTGATCGACCCGTTTTTCGCCCAGCCGACGCTTTCCATTATCTGCGACATTCTCGAACCCTCGACCGGCCAGCCCTATGGGCGCGATCCGCGTTCAACCGCCAAAGCGGCGGAGGCGTTTTTGGCGTCTTCGGGCGTGGGCGACAGCGCCTTTTTCGGCCCTGAAGCCGAATTCTTCGTCTTCGACGACGCGCGCTGGTCGAACGAGCAGAACCAGACAGGCTTTTCCATCGACTCGACCGAAGGGCCCTATAATTCGGGCACGCCTTATGAAGGCGGCAATCTCGGCCACCGGCCCGGTCCGAAAGGCGGTTATTTTCCGACGCCGCCGGTCGATTCCGCGCAGGATTTGCGTTCGGAAATGCTCACCGTCATGGCGGAGATGGGACTCGAGCCTGAAAAGCATCACCACGAAGTCGCGCCGTCCCAACATGAGTTGGGTATGAAATTCGCGGCTCTCACAAGCATGGCCGACAAGATGCAGATATATAAATATGTCGTGCATCAGGTCGCCGCCGCCTACGGCAAAACGGCGACGTTCATGCCCAAGCCCGTTTTCAACGACAACGGTTCCGGCATGCATGTTCACCAGTCAATCTGGAAGGAAGGCAAGCCGCTTTTCGCCGGCGATCGGTATGCGGATCTTTCGGAAACCTGCCTTTATTACATTGGCGGCGTCATCAAGCACGCGCGTGCAATCAACGCGTTCGCCAACGCCGCGACGAACAGTTACAAACGCCTCGTGCCGGGGTTTGAAGCGCCCGTGTTGCTCGCCTACTCGGCCCGCAACCGCTCCGCTTCGGTGCGCATTCCCTGGGTGACGTCGCCGAAAGGAAAGCGCATCGAAACGCGCTTTCCGGACGCGGCCGGCAATCCCTATTTCACGTTTGCGGCGCTTTTGATGGCTGGTCTCGACGGCATCGAGAACAAACTCCATCCGGGCGACCCGATGGATAAAGACTTATACGACCTGCCGCCGGAAGAACTGAAGGACGTGCCGACGGTGTGCGCATCCTTGCGCGACGCGCTCGGCGCGCTCGACCGCGACCGTGAGTTCCTCAAGAAAGGCAATGTCTTCAACGACGACCAGATCGACGCCTATATCGAACTCAAGATGGAGGAGGTCACGCGGTTCGAGATGGCCCCGCACCCGGTCGAATTCGCGATGTATTACTCCGCCTAGGAAGGACCGAAAACCGAAACAGGAAAAGGGCCGGCCGTGTTCCGGCCCTTTTTCTTGCCGGCGCGGCTTTTCCCCTTCCGCGTGTAAAGCGGGAAACCGAAAGCCGCGTGTTTGCTCGTTTTCGCTGCGTCAACATTAATTCTTGAGGGATAGTTATCCCCGTCTTTCCGGACGGTCTTATAGTGGCGGGATGAAAAATCCTTCTCCTGTCATTCCGGGGCGCTCCCCCCGGGTCCGGCCAAGGGCCGGCCCGAGGATGAACTCCGGAGCGAACCCGGAATCCATTCCTGAGCGCCGCCCTTCGATCGACGCCGCCGCACAGGCAAACGGATGCGGCAGAGGAATGGATCCCGGATCGGCTTCGCCGTCCGGGATGACAAGGTTGGAAACAAAACGGGCGTTCCCGCTCCGTTCGAAAATGGACAAAATGGACCCTTTCGCCTGCAAGGTCAGCAAATTAGGGGGCGAAAAGTTTTTCGTTTTTCCCCGCGGGAGGCAAAATGGACCCTTTTTTGCGAACCGGAGCGGAGTGCCGGTCTTTTCTGTCCGCATCCGAAACGCCGCAGCGTCTCCGCCTGTCGCTTCGAACGGTGCGGTTTTTAAGGATTTCATGCTACCCGGAAAGCATAGATGGCGGGAGACATGACCTCGACTGACTCGACGGCGTCCAAGCCGGCGGCGCGTCCGCAAGGCCCGCCGCTCTTTGTCGATATGGACGGCGCGCTGATTAACGGCGACACGCTGTGGGAAAGCTTTGCAGTATTGTGCCGCCAGAAACCGCTCGCCGCATTCGTCTCTCTGTTTCAGCTCCTGCGAGGCCGCGCCGCGTTCAAACGCGCGGTTGCGCGGAATGTGAAAATCTCCGTCTCCGACTTCAATTACAACGACGCCGTCATTGAATTCGTCCGCAAAGCCAGGGCGAGCGGCCGCATGACGGTTCTCGCCACCGCCGCGGACCAGGCGATCGCAGATGCGGTCGCGGCGCATCTCGGCTGCTTCGACGCCGCTATCGCCAGCGACGGCGTCCGGAATCTTAAAGGTGCGAAGAAAGCCGCCGCGATATCCGATTATGCGAATGAAAAGACCGGCGCCGCAGCGTTCGATTATATCGGCGACAGCAAGGCCGACCGTCCTGTCTGGCGTATAGCGGAAAAAGCGATCGTCGTCGCGCCCGATGAACAGGCGGGCGCGCGGGCGGCCGCGCCGGTCAGACCTGCGCGCGTCCTGCCGAAACCTCGCGCGACGGCGCGCGACGCCGTCAAGGCGCTGCGTTTTCATCAGTGGGTCAAGAACGTTCTGATTTTCGCGCCGCTCTTTTTATCGCATCAGTTTATGGATGTTTCAAAATCGCTTGCGGCGGTCATTGCGTTCGTCTGTTTCGGCCTCACCGCGTCGGCGACTTATATCTGGAACGATTTGTTCGATCTGCATGTGGACCGCCGTCATCCGAGAAAGCGGACGCGCGCCCTCGCCTCCGGCGCGCTCGCCATTCCGCATGCTGTAATGATGTCGGCGGTTCTGATTCTTGTCGCTTTCGCGGGCGCGCTGCTTTTCTTGCCGCCGGTTGTTGCAGCGATGCTGGCCGGATATGGCGCAGTGACGCTGACATACTCGCTCTATCTCAAGGAAAAACTTTTGCTCGACGCGATGACGCTCGGCTTTCTTTACGCCTATCGCATCGTGGTCGGATCGGCGGCGACCGGCGTGCCGGTCTCGGACTGGCTGATTGCATTTTCGGTATTCTTCTTTCTCGGGTTGGCGCTCGTCAAACGGTTTTCGGAAATTGAAACGAAACCCCAAACCGGTGACGGCAGGATCGCCGGGCGCGGCTATTTCGCGAGCGATCGTGAAGTGATCGGCGCGCTCGGCGTGGCGTCGAGCTTCATGTCGGTGCTCATTCTGGCGCTTTACATCACTTCTCCCGCCGTCGTTGTTCTTTACGAGCGCCCTCAGGCGTTGTGGATCGTCTGTTTCGTGATGATCTACTGGCTGTCGCGCGTCTGGGTGCTCGCCCATCGCAGCTTCATGCCTGACGATCCGATCGTTTTCGCGCTTAAAGACCGGGTGAGCTGGATGGCGGGCGCGGTGTGCGGCGCGGCGGTTCTGGCGGCGGCCTTATGAAAGGGGCGATCGATTCCGCCACGAAGCCTTTCGCCGCACTCTCGCGGCGCTGGAAGCGGGCCGGATTCAACGAGCAGCTCGGTTGGCTGCTCGTCGCCGCATTCATCCTGCGCCTTTTCTGGATCGCCGCTGTTCCCGTCGAGCCAGTTTCGGATTCAGTGATCTACGCCACGACGGCCGAGAATATCGCCGTACACGGCGTCTACGGAATCAGCCTGGATAAACCGTTCAGCTACTGGCCGGTCGGAACCGCAGCGATCTATGCCGGCGCCTATAATCTGTTCGGCGTCAATGCGGCGAGCGCGGTCTTCATCAATCTGATCGCGTCAATGCTTCTGGTTTATACGACCGCGCTGCTAACGCAGCGCTGGTTCGACGAACGCGCCGGAATCCTGGCGGCTTCTCTTCTCGCCGTCTGGCCGAGCCTCATCATGTTCACGACAATCTACGCCAGCGAAATATTCTTTGCGCTGTTCGTAAATCTCGCCCTGCTGGCCTGGCGGCCGGACGCGCGGCGCTGGTTTTTCTTGGCGCTCCTTTCCGGCGCTTTTTTCGCCGCAGCCGCCTATGTGCGGCCGGTGGCGCTGCTGATTCCCTTTATCGTCATCGGTCTTAAAGCGATACGCAGCGGCCGGATCGTTCGTCCGGCGCTGGCCGGTTTTCTCGTCATCATTGCCACGGCAGCCGTCATCGCGCCCTGGTCGGCCCGCAACACCGCGCTGCACGGCGAGTTCGTGCTTATCTCCACCAATGGCGGGCCCAATCTCTGGATGGGCAATAATCCGGACTCGACGGGCGCCTACATGCCGACGCCCGACTATGTCAGGGATTTGAGCGAAATCGACCGGGCGAAACGGCTCGGCGAAGACGCGAAGCAGTATATGCGCGACCATCCTGCACGCACAGCCGCCCTGTTCGTCCGCAAACTCGTCGATACGCATATCCGTGAGACCATCGCCGTTGTCTGGAACGCGAAGGGACTCGAGCGGCGTTATGGCGAAAAGAGCGTGACGATTTTGAAAGTCGTCGCGCAAGGCTATTGGACCGTCTTGCTGCTCGCCGGACTCGTCGGCGTCGCACTCATTTTACGCAACGCGGTCCAGGCGGGATTCAATTTCGCTGCTGTGCAATTTCTCGCCAATCCGGCGCTCCTGTTCTGGGGCTATTACGCCGGCGTGCATGCGGTCATCGTTTCGCAGGACCGCTATCACTTTCCGAGCATTCCGTTCATCGCCATGCTTGCCGCATTTGCCTTCATCGCCGTCCGGGCGCGATTTGAAAGCGCTCAAATGAAAGAGACATGACCATGCCCTGGCTCTATCTCGCGATTGCCGTCGTCGCAAACATCGCCACAAATCTGATGCTCAAAAAAACAATGGCCGCGATTGACGCGCCGTTCGGCGCAGCGTTTGTCAAAGAGACGCTTGTCTCGCCCTGGCTCTGGGGCGCGCTTGTCGCCGGAGGAACATTGCTCGGAAGCTATCTGCTCGCCATCCGCACGCTCGACCTGTCGCTTTCCTATGCGGTCGTAACCTCGGCGGCGCTTGTCGGGATTACGGTCTTCGCCGCAATCGCTTTCGGCGAGGCGATGACCGCCATGAAGCTGTCGGGAACGGCGCTCATAATCTTGGGCATCGCGCTCATCACCCATGGCTGAAGCTTGCTTGCGCTATTCCGCCGCCTCTTTCGTTTTCCAACTGTCCACATAGCCGGCGAATTCGACCGAGGCGGCGCCCTCGCCCGCATCGAGCGGATCGCGCGTGTCGATCATCACCGCGTATTCATCCGTTCCAAGCTTCGACTGTTCGAGCATGTTCTTGAGCGCCTTCGGGTGCGGCCCGTGCGTGAAACCCGAAGGATGAAACGTCATCATGCCGGCGTCGATATTGTCGCGCGAGAAGAAGTCGCCGGCGTGATAGAAGAGGACCTCGTCGTAATCGTCATTGCTGTGGAAGAACGGCACTTTCAAGGCGCCGGGGTCGGTCTCGAACGGGCGCGGCGCAAAGGTGCAGACGACGAAACGGTCCGAAAGAAACGTCGTGTGCGCCGACGGCGGCACGTGATAGCGATGACTCATCAGCGGCCTGATATGGCGGACATTGAGCCGGACCGGCGAAAGCTCGCCGTGCCAGCCGACGACGTCGAGCGGATTATAGGGATAGGTGACGGTCGAAACCTCGCCGCGTTTCTTGATTTCGACGCGGGTCTCAAAGTCATTGGCCTGATGCGCCTTGAACGCGTCGTCAATTTCCGGCGCATCGAGGAGCGCCGGATCGAAAATCGCATGCCCGCCCACGAGCCCCTTATCGGGCAGCGTGTAATGGGTGTTGGTCGCCTCGACCATCAGGATCGACGTCGGCGCAGACGGCGCCAGCCGCCACATCGTCCCACGCGGCAGCACGACATAATCGCCTGCCTCGAACGCCAGATGCCCGAAATCGCAAAAGAGATCGCCCGCGCCGCGGTGAACGAACAGCAACTGGTCGCCGTCGCCGTTGCGGGCGAGCGCCGGCATCGCTTCGTCGAGCTTCCAGAAGCGGATGTCGCAGGCGGCGTTGTGCAGAACCCGCGGCGCGCTCCACGGGCTCGGTTCGGAACGATTGAGCGCCGCCAGATTGAAGGCGCGCGGCTTGAGCGGGCCTTCGAATTTCGTCCAGCCGGTCGGCGGCCGCTTGTGATGAAAGAAAGCGGCGGGGCCGAAAAACCCCTCCTTAGACATTTCCCGCTCATAGGTGCCCGCCGGCATGTCGGCGTGGGCCTGGCGCGAAGCCTCGCCCTCGACCCGCGAGGCGGCGATCCATTTCCGGGCCATGCTGCTTCTCCATCTCCGCAATTAGTAACATTTGTTACCATTTTGGCGGCGGCTTCGCAAGCCGCTTGCGCCGGGCTGGCCGGATTGGTAACGCCTTCGCGAGGGGCGCGCCCGACCGCTTGCTCCGGGAATTCCGGCGCCCAGATAACGGGGCTCACCGGTAAAAGAAGAAACAGAGGCGAATTTCATGAAAACCCGCGTGCTCATTCTCGGATCCGGCCCGGCCGGCCTAACGGCGGCGATCTATGCGGCGCGCGCGGGGCTGAAGCCCGTTATCGTCCACGGCATCCAGCCGGGCGGGCAAATGACCATCACCACCGATGTCGAGAACTATCCAGGCTTCGCCGACGTCATTCAGGGCCCGTGGCTGATGGAGCAGATGCAAAGCCAGGCCGAAAATGTCGGAACTGAATTCATCGCCGATATGATCGTCGAGGCCGACCTTTCATCCCGCCCCTTCAAGCTCAAAGGCGACAGCGGCGAGGTTTATGAAACCGATGCGCTCATCATCGCCACCGGCGCGCAGGCGAAATGGCTGGGGCTTCCTTCCGAAGAAAAGTTTCAGGGCTTCGGCGTATCGGCCTGCGCCACCTGCGACGGATTTTTCTATCGCGGCAAGGACGTTGTCGTCATCGGCGGCGGCAATACGGCGGTCGAAGAAGCGATTTATCTCGCCGGTCTCGCCAAGTCGGTGACCATCGTGCACCGGCGCGACGCATTCCGGGCGGAGAAAATCCTCCAGGACCGTCTCTTTGCGAAGGACAACATCATCGTCGTCTGGGACCATGTTCTCGACGAAATCCTTGGAACGGACGAGCCGCTCGGCGTGACGGCTGCGCGGCTTAAAAACGTTAAGACCGGCGAATTGAAGGAAATCGCCGTCGACGGCGTCTTTATCGCTATCGGCCACAAGCCGGCGACCGAGCTTTTCAAAGGCAAGCTGAAGATGAAGCCCAACGGCTACATCATCACCGCGCCCGATTCGACGGCGACCGACATTCCCGGCGTCTTTGCGGCCGGCGACGTCACCGACGAGATTTACCGTCAGGCGGTCACCGCGGCAGGCCTCGGCTGCATGGCGGCGCTCGAAGCCGAGAAATTTCTCGCGGATTAGGTTCGCCGCCAAGTTACGCCGGGCCATTTAAATGCGCCGTTCGAACGCGTATGCTTGCGGGCGCGGGCGGGCGCAAGCGACGGAGGCGATCATGCGCGACTGTACGAAATTCTACATCGGCGGAGAGTGGATTGCGCCCGAGGGCCGCGAGACCATGGAGGTCGTCAATCCGGCGACGGAGGAACCTTGCGCGCAAATTTCGCTTGGCGCGGCGGAGGATGTGGATCTCGCGGTAAAGGCGGCGCGGCAGGCTTTCGAAGCGTTTTCCGTTACAACCCGCGAAGAGCGCATGGCGCTTTTCGGCCGCATTATCGACGCCTATAAGGCGCGCTACGCCGACCTCGCCGCCGCTATCTCCGAAGAGATGGGCGCGCCCAAGAAACTCGCAACGGAGGCGCAGGCCGCAGCGGGTCTCGGCCATTTCGCAACGATGCGCGAGATACTCGGGGAATATCCGTTCGAGGAACAACACGGCGCCTACGACCTCGTCCGCGAGCCGATCGGCGTGTGCGGCCTGATCACGCCATGGAACTGGCCGATCAATCAGATTTCCTGCAAAGTCGCGCCGGCGTTCGCCGCCGGCTGCGCGATGGTCTTGAAGCCTTCCGAAATCGCGCCGGTGTCGGCCTATATCCTGACTGAAATTCTCGATGCGGCGGGCGTTCCCAAAGGCGTCTTCAACCTCGTTAACGGAACCGGGCCGGTCGTCGGCGCCGCCATTTCCGCTCATCCCGGCGTCGACATGGTCTCGTTCACCGGCTCGACCCGGGCCGGCGTCGACGTGGCGAAGAACGCCGCCCCCACAGTCAAGCGCGTCGCTCAGGAGCTCGGCGGCAAATCCGCCAACATTATCCTTGACGACGCGGACCTCGAGGCCGCAGTCAAACGCGGCGTGCGCGCCTGCATGATTAATTCCGGCCAATCCTGCAATGCGCCGACGCGGATGCTTGTTCCGGAAGGCAAGCTCGAAGAGGCGATGGCGATCGCGCGCGCAGTCGCGAAAGGCGTCAAGCCCGGCGATCCGAATGCGGACGATACGAAAATCGGTCCGGTGGTCAGCGAAACCCAGTGGAACAAAATCCAGGCGTTTATTGAAAAGGGAATCGAGGAAGGCGCGGAGCTTGTCGCCGGCGGTCCCGGCAAGCCGGAAGGGCTTGAGCGCGGTTATTACGTCAAACCGACCATATTCGGGCGCGTTTCGAACGACATGACGATCGCGCGTGAGGAAATTTTCGGACCAGTGTTGTCGATTCTCCCCTATAAAGACGAGGACGACGCCGTCGCTATCGCCAACGACACGCCATACGGGCTCGCCGGCTATGTGCAGTCAGGCGATGTCGGTCACGCAGCGAAAGTCGCAAGGCGGCTTCGCGCCGGAACCATTGAGCTCAACGGCGCGCCCAGAGACTTCCATGCGCCCTTCGGCGGCTACAAGCAGTCGGGCAACGGGCGCGAATGGGGC
>JBHHVZ010000057.1:0-17508 GCA_046756245.1 Parvularculaceae bacterium | reverse complement strand
CCCCGCCGGCCGCGATGACGCTCGCGCCGGCCTTCGGGCCCGTGGATCGTCGCCAGTATCTCGTCGAACCGCGAAAGATCGACGGCGAGCAAATTCGCCAGCCGCGATAAAGCCGTGAACACGCGCTGATCCTGCACGCGTTCCGCAATCATTTGAAAACCGCCCGACGTCTGGGGCTCTTCGACCATTCCCGCGCGCGCCGTCCAGAAGGTTGCGTCGAAGAGGCCGGCATAGGCGCGAAACGCCGGCAGGCTGGTGGCGTCGCGCGCATATTCGGCGAGCTTTAACACACGCTGCGCCCGCGTCGAGGAGCGGACAAGATCGACGAGGCGTTCGATTTCGCCGCCCGCGCCGGCGCCGACGCCGCACGCCACGTTCGCCGGAATCGCCAGTTGCTGGAGAATTGCATTGTGCGGGATGGCGCGCAGCGATCGCGGCCCCGTTACGCCGGATCCGCCGCTCTGGCGGCGCGTCTTGCGAGACCCCGTGGTGAAGAGGAGATTCGGCGCAAACGCCGACAGCGTCACGTGATAGTCGGCGTTATCGAATAAATCCTCCTGCCAAGACTTTTCGCCGCGGTAAAAATCCCATGAATAGTTAATGTCACGATAGAAGCGGTCGCCATAATCCGCCTGCGGCGTATTGAACATGTGCGCAAAAATCTGCACGACCGATGACCGGGCGAGCGCAGGCGTCTGAAAATGCTGGAAGCCGTCGCCGCCCTGGAAGCTGCTTTCCGCATTAAGCGTCACCCCTTCGCGTTTGAATCGCGCGCGCGCCCACGGCGTCATCAGATGATCGAGGCGCTCTTCGAATGTTCCCGGATAGGCGCCGCGACCCATAGACTCGCCATGGGTGTTGAAGATAACCGCCTCGACGTCGCGAATCTCGCGTTCCCCAAGCGCGCGGGCGAGCAGGATCTGCAACCGTTCAATCGCAAGCGAGGCCGCAATCTGCCCCATGAAGCGGCCTGAATCCGAAAACCCCACCTGAATGGCGATGCGGCCGCGCCGGCGGATATAGGCCACATAGGCTTCCTCATCGAGCAGGCGTTCGAGAAACCGCCCGCCGCGTTCCAACGCCTCGGGCGTTTCGAATAGCGGCGACACGTCGAGCCTGTGCTCGACGCCGTAAAGCCGGGCGAGATAGATCGCGCCCATCACCGTCGCCGGCGCCTCGCATTCGGCGATCAGGAAGCGGATCGGCGTGTCGGCGTCGATATGCTTGAAGATTTCGGCGCACAGCATGAACTGGCGGCGCGCCGTCATCTGCTCAAGAAAGACGGACGCGAAATTGACGTTTCGGCGCGCGGCCGTTTCTGCTTTTTTCGCAGCTTCAGCAAGCGTTGTGCGCCCCATGAACGCCGCATCCTGATCGAGGCCGAAATCCGCCCGCAATGCCGAGCGCACCTGGGCGGCGTTGACGCGCAGGTGAATGCGCGCAACGCCGAGACCGTACGCTTTCATGTCGGCGCGCAGCCCGCAAAGCTGCAATCGCGTTTCTTCGTCTTTCGCCGCAGCGATCATTTCGGAAAGCGTCTCGCGCGTTTCATCGAGGCTGACGAGCCGTCGCGGGTCGGCCGCCGTCAGATGGTTCGCGGCTTTGACGACGACGTCAGGATCATCGAGATCGCCGGCGAAGAGCGTCGCCTGTTCGCCGGCGAAGGCCGCGGCGCAATTGAGTTGCCCGACAAGCGCATCGGCGCCGGCGAGCGGCTCGCTTTTTGAAATCGCTTCCAGCGTGCGCGCATACCGGTCGAGCTGACGGGCTTTTTCCTCCAGCCGGATTCGCACCGTCTGACCCCAGTGAATATCGGTGCGGCCGTCGAGATCGTATCCGACCCAGGTGGCGAGGCTCGCCGGCGCCGGCGTCAGTTTCGTCCAGTCTTTCGGGAAGCGTTTCCTTGCGTAGAGAAGAATTTCCCGGTTCACCGCAGCGACGGCGGCCTGCGCATTGTCGATCGCGTCCATCGCATCGTCATGTTCGTCAAACAGCGTAAGCTGATCGTCCGGCGCATGCGCAAGCCCGGCGAGCGCAGCGCGTTTCTGCTCGCGGGCCTTGTCGTCTTGCGCCGAGGCGTAGCCGGCCAGCGTGCGGCGCAATGTTTGCGACAGTGCGAATGTTGGGTGCGCGGTGAAGACGATCCCGGCTCGGGTTTGTTCGACCGCGTGTTTAAAATCTTCAAACGATTCCGCGCCAGCCGCCTTCAGGGTCTGCGCGATCCGGTTCTCAAGACCTCCGTCCCTGGCGCCTGCATGGATTTCGAAAAAGCGCTCCGCACGCGCGATCAACGCTTCGTCGCTCAAGTTCTTGGCGAGGCCGTGCAGATGCGTCAGACCGACCCTGCCTTCTTCCAGAATCTTCGAGAGATCGAAAGCGAGCCGGCGTACGGAATTGGCGGATGGATCCCGTGCGAACTCGGCCGCATAGACGTCAAGACGTTTGAGGCACCAGTCCGCCCACGCTTTTACAGGCGCGTCGGGCGCAGGCGCTGGAGTCCCGCCCGGATCGCCGGTCGATGCCATGTTTTCATGCTCCCCGGTCAATTCGCCTCAGCATATAATGAAAGACTCCGCACGCGCCTAGAGCGCATTCCGAAAAGTGGGAACCGGTTTTCGGATAAAATGCGCGACAAAACAAAAACCTAGAGCATGTTCTCCGACTCGCAGTTCGGGGAACTTGCTCTAGGTCTGTGTGGTTATGTGTTGAAAATTTCAAGATTCCAATCGCATGCGTGATCATTCATCAAATACCGACGCGGATAATTCTAAACGGCTGCTTCTGCGAACTCTGAACAGCAAACCGCCGGCCGAATGGCCGGCGGCGCAAAACTTTAGAAATCGATGTCGATCGCCGAAAATTCAGGCGAGCTTCAGATTGGCGGCGGCTGTTTTGCCGCGTTCTTCCGCCAGGTCATAGGTCAAGCGCTGGCCGTCTTTCAGGCCTTGCAGTCCCGCCGCCTGAACGGCGGTAATATGTACGAACACGTCCTTGCCGCCTTCATCCGGCGTGATGAACCCAAAACCTTTAGTCGCGTTGAACCATTTGACTGTACCCGTCGCCATATTCAATCTCCTTCAATGGCAAAGCGCGGCGCGCGGGCGCCGCCGGCAGGCAACCATGTCTTGGAGTCTCTTGAAGGCGGGCCGAAGGCGTAGTCTTGAAGGTCGGCCAAAACAAAGTCGCAGCGTAACTAAACAATCAGCACATGTCCTCGTCAAGCGCTATTGAACCGCGCGAAAACTGTCCGCCTTTAATGTCGCCTTTTTAACGCCCACGAGCAAAATCCCGGTTTTTTCGCCAAAGCTCAGCCATGCGCCTTCCGGCGTGTTTTCAACAAAATTCAAAGCTTGTGCAGACCCGAAAGGCGCATGAGAGGACAAACCGACGACATCTTCTTCCGGATCGAAATCGAGAATTCGATCGTTTCCATAAGGCCCTCTGAGATAGGCGAACAGATCGAATCCTGCGCCCCCTGACATGATGTCGTCGCCGCGACCGCCGACAAGGCGATCAGCGCCCGCGCCGCCCTTGAGATGGTCGTCGCCGGCGCCGCCAAACAGCATGTCGGCGCCGTCGCCGCCTTCAAGCCTGTCATCGCCTTCGAATCCGTAAAGAATATCGTTTCCTCCGCCGCCCTTCGCCAGCGCCCCGTCATCATCGCCGAGAATTTCGTCCGATCCGCCGTCGCCGTTTCCGGTTCGGATGTCGGCGCGCGACAGCGACCCGCCGCCCGGCGACCGCAGCGAAAACAGAAATCTGTTGTTGGCCTGCGCTCCGCCGTTTTCTGTCTCATTCCACATGGGATAAGACCGCGTCTCGCGCGCCAGCCAGCCTAATGCTTCGTATGCGGATAATGATCCGGTTGCGGATGCGATCGCCGTCAGCGCGGCGTAGGCCGAACCGATATATCCCGTCGCCAGCTCTGGATAGCCTTCCATTTTCGAGAGGGCGTGCGCCTTCACGCCGCCATAGGTTTTGGCCGCAACGTCGGCCCAGCGCGCATAAGGCTTTTGGGTCGGCCCGTCCTTGGCGGCGAAGATATAGGCCGTCCCGTGCTTCGGCTCGAAATCGGGGCTCAGAAATCGCCCGGTATGGAAATTTTCCGCCCACTCAAGAAGTTTTAGCGCGCCGCCCTCCCCGCGCCGCGCCGCCAACCACAGCGCCAGCACCACATAGTCGTTCTGCCACGGGCTGATTCGTTCGGGTTCGCGCTCAATGAGCTCTTCGAAATAACCTTCGAGTTCGCCGGCGTCGCGCATGGCGCGGCGGACGACATATTTCTCGACCATGGCGTCGAGATTGTCATGGAGCGCCTGCTTGAAATAGTCCTTCAGCAAATGATCGTCGGGCAGGATGAAAGCCGCGTCGGAGATATCGCGCAACGACCAGGCCGACGCGCGCACCTGCTCCACGCCGATCGCCTTCAAGCCCCCTTCGCGTAATTGCGGCCAACGGCCGTTGAGCGCCCATGCCGCCTGCATGGCGAGTTCGTCGCCGAAATAGCGCGACGCCGTTACGAGATAGGGAACATAGGAAAGAGCCGGTTTGTGACTATGATCCGGCGTCCAGCCGCCGGCGCTCGAGGCGAAAATATCCGGGTGCGGCCGGTCGGGCGCATACTGCGCCTCGAGCCCGCGCGGATCGGCCCAGAATTTCAGACGCCGGTCGACGCGAACCGGCGCGCCGTCGGCCTCGTCGCGAAAATGCCAGGGAACGGCGCCGCCGGCGTCGGCGTTCGCAAACATCACGCGAGCAGAGGCTTCTGTTTGTGCTACGAGATAGGTCGCGACCCATTGCGGAGTGAGCCCGATGTCCGGCCGGCCGCCCGTCGCCGGGAAAAACCGCTCCACGAACACCGGCGATAACGGGCGAACGCCGCCGGAAAGCGCCGCATCCTGACGGGCGATGAGATCGGCGGCGATCCCGAGCGAGCCGTCGAGCGGGGCGACCGCGCCGGATGCTATCAGCAATTCCAGATCATGCGTCACGAACAGGCGCGGCTGCCGCCCGGTCCAGAAGGTCCGCCGCCAGGTCGCGGCGCGATGGTGCCCGATCCTCTCGACCGACCAGACGGGCGCGCTTTCCGGACCGATCCGCACATCGTAAAGCGACTCGCGCCTTCCGGACGAAAAGGTCTTTTCGTTTGAAAAAACAATGTCGGTCCGGATGTCGCCGTCGCGATAGACGCGAATGTCGAAACGCAAAAGCAGATGCGGCGCGGCCTGTTTTTCAACCCGGAATTCTTTTACGAGCGCGCCGTCGAGCCATAAATCTGCACTGCCGTTCTCAAGCGCGCCAAGCGCCAGCGCGCGCGCGTCTAGAGCGAAGGGCCGTGTTGATCCGTCCCCGTAATAAAATTTCAAGGCGACAGGAAAACTGTAATGACGGCTGATAATCGCCGCTGCGTTGAAATCTTCCAATGAAACGGAATTCGCCCTTATTAAAACGCCGTCAATCTCCTCGCCGGACCCAAGCCGCGGCGCAGCGACGGTGACTGCGGCGTGGCGCACGGAACCGTCTTCGTGCAGCGCCTTGACGTCGATCTGCGCGAGAAGAAGCATATCGCCATATTTGGCGGCGACGAAATCGCCGGGTTCGAGCGCGCCTTCTTCGAACGCCTGACCGAAAGTGACATAGTCCGACGCGCTGTCGCGCTTCCAGTTGTTCCTGAGACGGAATTGAGCGAGGGCTTCTTCGCTGCGTTCGAAAACCGGCGGCCGGATGAGCCCGACCTGCTTGCCTTTTACCGGCGCCGCCGCCTCAACGCGCAGGGGCGCCGGCGCGTCGGGCTCGACCAGCGCAACTGCGCCTGCGCCGAGGATAAAGACTGTTAAAGCAAACAAGCGAGCGAAAAAGCGTTTCATGAAGGTTTTCTAGCGTCAACCCGGTTGCGAACTTCTAAGCAAGACGCGTGCTCAGGCGCTTCGCGCGGCCGCCTGTTTAAGCGCCGCGGCCAGACGATCAGGCGGCAGCGCGCCGGAAAAGCCCGTGCGTTCGTTAACGATAAAAGTCGGCACGCCCGACACGCCGGCCTGCCGAAAGGCCGCCGCTTCCTGACGCACGGCTTTGCGGTCGACGCCGCTGTCGAGCTTTTCGCGAACCGCATCGGCGTTCATGCCGGCATTGCCGGCGGCGGCCGCGAGAACCGCCGCATCGCCCAAATCCGCGCTCTCGTCCCAATAGGCTTCATAAAGCGCCAGCGCCGCCGCCTCCTGAAGCCCTTCCAGATGCGCCCAGCGGATGACCCGCTGGGCTTTCAGCGTATTGGGCAACCAGGTCGGGCGCAGCGGATCGAACGCGAATCCTGCTTCTTTTGCGGACGCGACAAGCGCCTCGACAAGCGCCGCGCGTTGCTCCTTGTCCGGGAATTTCCTGTCGTAATAGGCGACGCGGTCGGCGCCGGCTTCCGGCGTGTCGGGATTGAGCTCATAGGCGCGAAACCGCGGCAACACATCGAACGACTCCGACAGCGATTCCTTCGCTTTCAGGAAAGAACGCAGGCCTACATAACACCACGGACACACCGGATCGGCCACGATATCGACGAGAAGGCGCGGCTTTTCCGTCATCGCCTTCTCCTAACCGCGCATGTCTTCCGAACATAGAGCAAAGCACGCCGTCTCCACCTTTCGCCCGCGGGCCTGACAAAAGATCATCTCGGTTTCGCCGGTCGGCTTGAACCCGATATTGCTCAAGACCTTGCCCGAAGCCGGATTGTTGATGAAATGCCCGGCCGTGATGCGTTTCGCGCCAAGGCCTTCAAACGCAAAGCGCACGACTCGCCGGGCGGCTTCGGTCGCAACGCCCCGGCCGCGATAGGCCGCGCCGACCCAATAACCGAGATCGAAGGAATCTCCCCCGCACAACACGCCGGCGCAGGCGATCAGCGCGCCGTTTTCACGCACCCCGAATACATACTCGCCGCCGCTGGCGAACGCTTTTTCAGCGTAATCGATGAAGCGTTTGGCGTCCTCAAGCGTATAGGGATGGGGAATTCGCGCAGAATTCTCGGCTATGTCGCGATCGTCGCACAATTCGGCGATGCGCGGCGCATCGGCGGGCGCGACCGGGGTCAAACTGAACCGGACGGTTGTCAGCGTTCTTTTCATGGTCGACCTCTAACACGAAAAAGGGGGCCGGCGCGCCGCCGTCCCCCTTTCGAAGCCCGATACGGGCAATCCGGTTGCGATAACTATTCTTCCGGCGTCACCGAAACGACGTTGCGGTTTTTCGCTTTCGCAGCGAATTTCACCCGCCCGCCGGCAAGCGCGAACAGGGTGTGGTCCTTGCCCATGCCGACATTCGGGCCGGGATGAAATTTCGTGCCGCGCTGGCGCACGAGGATATTGCCGGGAACGACGCGCTCGTCGCCGAATTTCTTCACGCCCAGCCGCCGGCCTGCTGAATCGCGGCCGTTGCGGGACGAACCGCCTGCCTTTTTATGCGCCATCTTTTACTCCTTCCCGCCCTTGGCGAGCTTCCTGGCCTGCGCCACCCAGTCCTCGCGTTCGATGCGGCCCTGGAACGAGAATTTCTCGTCGATTTCGGCAATGTCCGCTTTTGTCCACGCAGCGATCTGCGCGAAAGTCGTAACGCCCGCCTCGTGCAGTTTTTTCTCAAGCGCCGGGCCGACGCCGGACAGTTGCTTGAGGTCGTCCGCCGCGCCCGTTTTTTCTTTCGGCGCGGCTTTCTTCGCCGCCGGCTTTTTGGTTTCGGGCTTTTTGGCTTCCGTCTTCGGCGTTTCGGCCTCGGCTTCTTTGGGCTCCGCAGCCGGCTTTTCAGCCTTCTTGGCCGCCGGCTTTTTCGCAGCGGCCTTGGGCTTCGGCTTGGCGCCGTCAGTAAGAATGTCGGTCACCTTGAGGACCGTCAAATGCTGGCGATGGCCTTTCTTGCGCCGGTAATTCTTGCGGCGGCGCTTTTTGAAAACGACGATCTTGGCGGCCCGCGTCTGTTCGAGGATTTCGGCCGCGACCGCAGCGCCTTCCACTTTCGGCGCGCCGACGGCGACGTCGCCGCCCTCGCCCACAAGCAGCACCTCGCCGAGGGTGACCTGGTCGCCCGCCTCGCCCGGCAGGCGCTCGACTTTGATGATATCGTCCTTGGCGACGCGGTATTGCTTGCCGCCGGTCTTGACGACTGCGTACATTTTTTCGACTCCATAGGCGCGTTTTCCGCGCCGGCGTCCTTTTTCATCCCCGGATTCTGCCGCCCGGTTGTTTGAGGAAGGCGGCTAGCTAGCGCGGGCGGGCCGGCGCGTCAAGCGCGGGCGCCGCCGACAACGCAAAATCCCGAATTTCGGGCGTCCCGGCCCATTATTCGAGGGTGACGCCTGGCTAAACATCCGCCGTTTGAAGAGGCGCGGAAGCGGTCGCTCCGCGCGCGAAGGCGCGCAAACAGAAGACTTCGCACAAAAGCGCGCGATTCCCGGTTCTTTCCGCCACGCCCGGCTCTTTATTTTGCAGCAGCAATACGTATAAAAGCGCCCGGTCGGAGAGATGCCGGAGCGGTCGCCCCGCGCGCGCAAGCGCGCGCGATCCCCGGGATTGTTCGACCACGCCCGGCTCTTTATTTTACAGCAGCAATACGTATAAAAGCGCCCGGTCGGAGAGATGCCGGAGTGGTCGAACGGGGCGGTCTCGAAAACCGTTGAGCGCGTGAGCGTTCCGAGGGTTCGAATCCCTCTCTCTCCGCCAATCTTGCTATGGACGAGCAATTGACACAGCGACTGCGCTGAAGCGCGTCCAACGGACAAAGCTTTATCAAGAAAGGATACGACGAAACCCTGTGCGGGCCCCGGCAGGAAGCTACCGTCCGTCCTGGCGACGCCCGACGATCCCCCAACGGCGCGCCAGACCGCCGGCGAACAGCGCCGAACCGAACAGCCAAATCGCTCCGGGGAGCGGGTTTACGACAACCGACTCGCTGTCGAGATCGTAAGCCTCGACCGTGATGTTATCGATGTTGAGCTGCGTGCCGCCGCCAAAAAAGACGATGCCAAGCTGCTGGCCGACATATGCGGCGATGAGCTCCGCGCTAATTGAAAAACTTTGCGCACTCCAAAGGCCTTCGCCCGGAAACGCGACAGCCTGCGTGGCGATAATATTGCTCGCGTCGCCGGCGAAGAAACCGAATGAGCCGCCTGCGGTCGCCGTTACGCGATCGCCGAACAGCGCTGAGAGCGTATAGCTGGTGTTCGGGGCTATAATAATGCTGAGCACCTGGGAGAGAGCTGCTCCGGCGTTGATAAAGCCTACCCGTTGGCCGATTTCTGCGGGAGCCGAAAGATAAACATCCGCGCCGGATAAATTCGGCTCAAACGTCCCCGCCGCACCGCTCGTTGACCAATTGTCAGCGCCGATTTCCCAGTCGCCATAAGTTGAATCTGTATTCGCAAGCGGACCGCCGCCTTCAAAATCCCCATTGGCGACGGAGATTGGTGCAGCTTGCGCCGCGCCCAGAGATATTGCTGCAACCGCAACGATCAAAACGCTTTTCATCTATATACTCCCCGACACCCAAGGGTCTGACGACCACTAGCGTCATACGCTCGCTAGTTTCGCAGCAAACCCAAGCACCTTGGTTAATCTATTTATAGCCTGCTCTTTAGCGCATTTCAATTGAATTCCGGGCGTTTTACACTAATAGGTTGAGCGACATGCGCTCGAAACCCCTATTTTGATGAAATATCCGAAGCTTTTGGCGGCTTCCTAATCGGCACGCCAATTCCGCTTAATCGTTCGACGATGAATTCCGAATCAAAAAAATGCGGTTGCCATGCAATTAAGTCGTATGCGTTCCAGCCCGAGATTTCCCCCAAGTCAATTAACTTATCATAGTGCGTGTGCCAGCCGCGCGCGCGTCTCTCAGCTTCGAATCTTGGCGCCCGATCGCAGAAGATTTTTCGATGGGCCTGTTCCCGATTCCTGAGCGGATAGTGTTTGAGAAGGAATTTTAGCGGGAAAATCCGACGATTTTCGAATTTTGCTTCATGACCTCCGGATTGTGCAAGTTGAATCGGCGAACCGTTGTTTTTCCAACCCTTAATCTGCACAAACCCGCCCGGTCGCGTTGCGAATTCAAAATGCGTCAGCGCCGCTTCAAAAGCCTTTGTGGCGGATGATCGCTTTTCAAGAAATCGAAAATCGATAACTGAAAAATCGAGCGCGTTATACCCGAGTGAGTCGATAAAACTAATTGCGTCGGCCAAAGAAACGCCTCGCCATGGCGAATAACGAAATTCATCCGCGTCGTAGTGCATAACCCAGTCGGATTGTAACGTAGCGGCGAATCTTTCGGTTTCCGCTAGTTGGCGCACCCATTGATACTGATTGGTCGCCCTGTCTGGGAAGCGCCTCACACTTGCGCACTGACCGTTAGCAACAAGTTTTTCAACTGTATTATAAGTATTGTCCGTAGACCAATTGTCAAAAACATGAATTTCAATTCCTTGGCGATACAAGTGGCGGATTGTTTCTTCAATAATATCGTCTTCGTTATATGCATGAATGATCGCTGCTACAGATTTACGAGGAACCGGGCATCGCGGATGAGAGTCGCGCCCTGCAATAACAAGAGTCGTCGCCTTCAACAAATTTACGTCGTTATTGATGGTATGGCCGATCAGCAAACCGTCGCAAAAGCCGGCGTCTTTAAGAAACACGCCGAACTCACCGGCAGTCCATTCGCGCACATGAGCAGTATTGGTCGGCGGACCAAGATGCATGAGCCCTCGCGCACGATCTCGATCCGGTGTTGAAATAAAAAGAAACTTGCAGCGCGACTCAATTTCCGCCAACCGTAGCGCAAGCGGAAAAGGGTCTCGCAAATGTTCAATAACGTCGGCGCAAATTACGACAGCATTGTCGAACATGTTGTCCGGCAATTCCGACAATCCATTTTCCAAATCGGTTTCAATAAATTCGGCCCGGCATAAACAGGATTTCGCCAGCTCTATGCCAGCAGGCGTATCCACGCAGATAATTTCGAAGTTATGCTGGACTGCCTGAAGCTTTGTCGCCGCCCCGCAGCCGATGTCGATAATGTGTTCGACATTGGCGCGTTCGGCGACAAAAAGAGCGAGCTCGTATACGTGCGGTTGGAAGACGACGCCACCCGGCATATCGAGATAGGGTTCAGGGTCCAATCGGGAACGATAGTCGCGCGGCAGCCGATAGATTTCTTCGGTCATAATCTTCCCGCCAACGGTGATAATTATTTTTTCGGAAGCTTCACTGACAACGCATTCCAACTCTTCGATAGTGTTTGCGCCCCCGCCAAGATAATGTGATACGCAAGGGATGGCCATGACCCGCGCCTATTTCACCATCTGCTCGCACAACTATCTGGCCTATGCGCTCGGCCTGCGCGATTCGCTGCTCGCCGCAGAGCCCGAAGCGGCGTTCACGATCTTTCTCGCCGACGAGCCCTTGGAGGGCGCGGCCCCCTGCGAGGACATCGTCCCGGCGGCGGAAATCGGCCTGCCGGACATCGGCGACATGACGTTCCGCTACGACGTTATGGAGTTCAACACGGCTGTGAAGCCGTTCTGTTTCGACTATCTTTTCGACCGGCGCGGGGCCGAAGCGGCGGTTTATCTCGATCCCGACATACTGGTTTTGCGTCCGCTCGATCATGCGATCGCGGCGCTTGCAGGCGGCGCGGCGGCGGTGCTGACGCCGCATATAACCGCGCCGCTCGAAGAAGACGGCAAACGTCCCGACGCGCGCGACCTTCTCGCCAGCGGGACGTACAATCTCGGCTTTGCGGCTTTCGCCAACCGGCCTGAGGCGCGCGCGTTTATTCGATGGTGGGCGGCGCAATGCGAGACCGCGTGTTTCTCCGATCCGGCGCGCGGGCTCTTCGTCGATCAGAAATTCGCCGAATTCGTCCCCGCCTTTGTCGGCGCGACAACGATCCTGCGCCATCCCGGCTACAACGCCGCTTACTGGAACCTGCAGGAACGCCCGATCGCACGCGGCCCGGACGGCGCATGGACCGCCGGCGGCGAACCGCTTCATTTCTTTCATTTCTCCGGCGTCGTTCCAGGCGATTCGTCGATTTTCTCGAAGCACCAGAACCGCTTCACGCCGGAAAATATCGGCCCCGCAAGCGACCTTCTGAACGACTATCTGGCCCGCCTCGAAGCAAACGGCGCGCAGCGATGGGGAAGCGTCGCTTACGGTTTCGACAGCTTCGCAGACGGAACGCTCATACCCCAGGCGGCGCGACGCATTTACGCGCAGCGCAAGGCGGCGGGCGAACCGGCCGCGCCGTTCGAACCGGCCTATGACATTCTCAATGCGCCGAGCGCCGCAGTCGACCAGGACGCCGGCGCGCCGGTGACTGTCTTCATGGAAGCAATCTGGCGCGCCCGCCCCGATCTGCAGGCGCTGTTTCCGCTGTCGTCGGATGCCGGCCGGCGCGGCTTTCACCGCTGGTTTATTCTGAACGCCGAAGAAGAATGCCGAGCCTCGCCTGCGCTTCTCGCTGCGGCCCGGGCCGGCGGCGCCGGGGCCGGCCTGAATGCGGCGCGATGGATGTACCGGGCGCTGCCGGACGGCTTGCGAAATTTTCTCCGCAAAAAAAATCTATCCCACAGCTCCAGCCCGCGCCGCTAAAGGCGTTGAGGCCGATTTTCAAGAAACTTATCCAACACCTTCGGGCCGGCTTTATTCTCGGACGCAAAGCCAGTTCGAGGAGCCTTCCATGTCAGCTTCGCCGCGTATCGGCCTGTCCTATCTTGCGCCACAGCAGGCGCAGAAACATGTCACCGTCAACGAAACGTTCCGCCGGCTCGACGTACTCGTTCAGCTTTCTGTCGTTTCGGCGACGACCGCGGCAGAGCCCGCGAGCCCGGTAGACGGCGACGCCTATATCCTTCCCGCCGGCAAGACCGGGACCGACTGGGCGGCTTTCACAGACCTCAACATCGCCGCCTTTCAGGACGGCGCATGGGTGCAGATCGACCCGATCGAAGGTTTCCGCGCATGGATCGCGGACACCGACGAATTCGTTTTCTATGACGGCGCGGCGTGGGCCGGCCCCGACCGATGGGGCGTCGGCGTCGCCCCGGACGCCGCCAACCGGCTTTCCGTAAAATCGAACGCCGTCCTTCTCGACGCGCTCGACGCCGGCGAAGGCGGAACCGGCGACAGCCGGGTCAAGGTCAATAAAGAGGCGGCTGGCGACACGGCGTCGCATCTCTTTCAGACCGGGTTTTCCGGCCGCGCCGAGTTCGGCCTCACGGGCGACGACGATTTTCATCTCAAGGTCTCGGCCGACGGATCGTCATGGAAAGAGGCGTTCGTCGTCGACAAAGCCGCCGGCGTTCTCCATTCGGCCCAAGCCGTCATTTCCGGCGCGAACGGCTTTCTCACCGCGGGCGTCGACCAGACAATCGTCGGGTTCCAGCTAACGCGCGACGGTTTCGCCGAAGCGCATGTATCTTCGCACGATGCGGGCGGCAACCCATCGGTAGTCGGCTATCGCTCGCGCGGGACTTTCGCCGCGCCGACGATTGTACAGAACGCGGATTTTATCTTCTCGTTCTTTGCACGCGGCTATGACGGTTCCGCCTATAAGAACGCCGCCGGCCTTCGCTTCGCGGTGGACGGAACGCCGGGCGCGAACGACATGCCCGGTCGCATCACATTTCACACTTCGGCGGACGGAACGGCGAGTTTCACCGAGCGCATGCGCGTGACCTCAGCAGGCGATGTCGGGATCGGCGCGACCTCTCCGGCAACGAAACTCGATGTGGACGGTCCGGTAAAAGTAAAGTCTTACACGGTCGCCGGCGCGCCGTCTGCCGCCGGCATCGCCGGCGCCATCATTTATGTCTCGGACGAAACGGGCGGCGCGACGCTCGCCTTTTCCGACGGAACCGACTGGCGGCGCGTGCAGGACAGGGCGGTAATCGCGTGACGAAAAACTGCGAAAATCATCGACGCCGGGTAATTCGAAGACCGGCGCATGGGCGACATTTCCGGTTGCGACTCCAGGAATGCGCAACGTCGCGTCATCGACGACGGGCTCCAGCGGAAAGCTCGAGCGGTCCGCATGCTCAACCCTGATATCCGCGCCGCTCAAGGCTTTGCGAAAAATTCGCGCGCATGCGAGCGCTGAACGCCGGACGCACATTTTTCTCGTCATTTCAGTATATTGCCGAATTGGCGGGCTTACGCTACGACGGCATCGTTATATCCTGGCCGATTGCAGAGCCTCGACACGGATAACAGGGCGGTCCCGCCGCCTGTGAGGGGAGAGTAACTGCACAATCCCTCGTAAAGGAAATGCAGGCGAAGGTTTTTAACTGATGGCTCGCAGCCCGAACAAAAAGAAAAGGCCAGCGCGCAAGTCGCCGCGAAAAACGTCGCCTGGCCCGCGAAGAAAGCCTGCTGCGGCAAAGCAGAAGGCTATTGTAGCGGAGAAGCAGAAAGTCATTGTCGTTTTGAGCATGCATCGCTCGGGCTCAAGCGCGATTGCGCGCGGGTTAAAAGCGCTCGGCGTCGATCTCGGCGACAATCTGATGGCGCCGATCGAAGGCGTTAATGAAAAAGGCTTCTGGGAAGATCTCGATATCTACCATTTCCATGAACGCGTCCTCGCGAAAGCCGGCAGCGCCTGGCACAAACTTGCGCGGCTCGACAAGGATGCGTTTCTTGGGCCCTCTTATTCCGATGAACGGCGCGAAGCGGCCGGGCTGCTGTCGGCAAAGCTGAAAACGAGTGAAATTTTCGCCTTCAAGGATCCGCGCACGGCGGTTCTGTTGCCCTTGTGGCAGTGCGTTTTCGAAGATCTCGACCTTGACGACTGCTACCTTATTACGGTGCGCAATCCGTTGGCGGCGGCCGCGTCGCTGAATGCGCGCGACGGCTTTCCCATGGCCAAAGGCGTCTTCCTTTGGGCCAAACACGAAATTGAAGCGGTGCGCGGCACAAATGGAAAACCCAGAATATTTGTCAGTTACGATCGCATTCTGCGCGATCCGGTCGACGAATTGCAAAGAATCGCCGCCGCCCTTGATCTGGCGCCGCCCGATCCTGAAAGCGAAGCCATCAGAGAGTATCGCGACGAATTTCTGACGCCGAGCCTGCGTCACAACATTGTCGGCGCCAAGGAGCTTGAACGCTCCGGTCTTGCGCCCGGCTTCGTCGTTGAACTCGAGCGCCTGGTCGCCGACTGGACAAAAGCGGAAGCCGGCGCGCCCATAAAACCCAATATCCAACAATGGCGTTCTATCGAGGCGCGGTACGATGAGGCCGCGCCGTTTCTTGACTACGCCGATCATATCGACGATCGGCGTCTTGATGCGGAACGCAAAAGCAAGGCTGCGGAAACACAAGCTCAGGAATCGCAAGCGCGCGCCGAAGAAGCAAACGCGCGGCTGACGGAATTACAGAACGCTTTAGCGAAGGCGAACGAAGAAAAACAGGCCGCCGCCGATGCGCGCGACCGGATCGCAGGCGAGCTTGACCAACTCAAACGCTCGAACGCGGCCGAGATCGGCGTGCTCAGCGAAGCCCGCGAGGCCGCTGAAGCGAAACTGCGTGAGGCTGAAGCCGCTCTACAGCAAAAAATCGCCGAATGCGACGATTACGCGCGACGCATTGATGAACTGAGCGGAGCTCTTGAGGCGGCGCGCGAAAAAGCGGCTGCAGATGAGGCCGCAATAGAAGCCCTGCGCAAAACCGAAGCGAAAAATGCTGCGCGTGAGGAAAAGGACGCCAAGCAAATCGATGCGCTCGAGGCGGAACGCGCCGCGCTCACCTCGCGAATTGAAGAGATGCAAAGGGCGATTGAGGAAGCGGTGGAAATAGCAGCCATCGAGACCGACGGCGTCAAAACACAAGCCGAAATTGAAATCGCTGAAATATTGCTGCAAACCGAATCAGAAATCGCAACGACTAATGATTCTCATGAAGCTACTTTGGAGGCGTTGCGACAGAAAAAAGCTGAATTAGCTAAACGCCAGAAACTCGACGAAGAAAAAGCTCGGAAGCTGGAAGCGGAACGCGCCGCGCTCGCCGCCCATAATGCGGAGTTGCGCAGCGCGCTCGAAGAGGCCGTGGAGAAAGCAACCGCCGAAGCCGATGGCGTAAGAACGCAAACTGAAATTGAAATCGCCAGGACAATACTACAGGCGGACGCTGAACTCGCCGAAGTCAAGGCGGCCAACAACTCCGCTCTTGAGGCGTTGCAGGACGAAACCGATAAAACGCTCGAGATTCTGCGCCGTGAAATGCCGCATAGCGCCAGCTCCGTAACCGAAGCGATCGATGCGTTATTGCGGGAACGCCGCGAGATGCGGGCTCAGAGTAAATCGTCTGAAAATGAGAATAGACGCCTCGCATCGATCGCCGCCGAGCGGGGCCGCGACATTGAACGGCTCAAATCTGCGAAACAGGCTTTACGGACAGAGAAACGAGAGCAATTCAAAGATTTGCTGCTCACGCGCGCGGAAGTAAACGCCATTCGGCGCAGCATGTCATGGCGACTGACGGCGCCGCTCAGAGCCGCGGGAACCATTGCGCGCGATCCGCTCGGCGGAACGCGCCAGGTCGTGAGCAGGATTGCGCGCGCGGCGTGGCGGCTCCTGCCGATGCCGGCGGAACAGCGCGGGCGCCTCGCCGCAACCCTGTTTTCGGCCGCGCCCTTCCTGTTTTTCTGGAGTGGCGCCTACAAGGCGTGGAAGACCGAGCAAAACGCCGCGCGCTCATCGCGAATGAACCCGGATAGCGAGTTTTTCGAGGACCCGATGCGACCCGCGGGAAGCGCAAGCGCGGTGCGGGAAGACGAGCCGTCGCATGATCTTTCCGCTGCCGGCGATGATCGAAAAAAAAAAGTCCTGATCGTCATTCATGAGTTGCGCACGTATGGGGCGCAATATCTGGCGCTCAACATGCTGCGGACCCTGAAGCGGCGGTTCGGCTTCAACGTGGCGTCAATCGCCGGCGGTCCGGGCGACCTCGCGGCGGATTACGAAAGGGAAGGCCCGCTCGCCATCCTTGATTCCGCGACCGCCTCCGACAGCGAGATCGACGCCGCCATTTCCCGCTTTCGTAATGAGGGCTTCCGCCACGCCATCGTCAATTCGTCGGCGTCGGGATGGGTTGCACCCTATCTCGCCAGGCGCGGCATCGAGCAGATCGGGATGGTCCATGAAATGCCGGAGATTATCGGCGAAATGAAGCTCGAAAATAATCTGCGCGCCTTCGACTGCCATGCGCGGGCAGTGGTGTTCCCCGCCGTGATCGTGCGCGACCGGGGCGCGAAAGCGGCCGGGCTCAAGGACTGGAGAAACGCGCGGATCCTGCCGCAGGGCGTATACAAATCCGGCGACATTGGCGATCTTGCGGAAAAACGCGAGGCGCGGGCGAAAATTGCGAAGCGCCTCGGCCTGCCGCGAGACGCGCGGATCGCGCTCGGCGTCGGATATGCCGATCATCGCAAGGGCGTCGATATCTTCATCGAATGGGCGAAAGCCGGCGCCGAACGCTGGCCCGA
>JBHHVZ010000056.1:0-17511 GCA_046756245.1 Parvularculaceae bacterium | reverse complement strand
GGTATCCTGCAATTGCAGAAGAAAATCCGCCGAGAAGGCTCGATCGTGCGGTAGTGAATGGTGAAGTGGTGAATGGTGAATGGGAAATTGAGAATGAGGGGGACCGCCGGGAATTGGTTGGATTCGCCGAAGATGGTCGCTGCGCGAAAGTTACGGACTATCGCGATCTCGATGTCTGGAAAGAAGGGATGGCGATAACGGCGGCCGTTTACCGGGATACGACGGATTTTCCGCGTGAAGAACTTTATGGAATCACATCGCAAATGCGCCGGGCTTGCGTATCTGTTCCGACCAACATAGCGGAGGGATTCGGCCGGGAAACGACCGGCGCATTTATTCAGTTTCTCCGTATTGCGCAAGGTTCGCTCAAGGAGCTGGAGACCTTGGTTGAGCTTTCAAGCCAACTCGGCTTCCTTGCGACAGACAAGTTCGAGTCGCTGAATTCAGATATCGTGCGGCTCAGCAAAATGCTTCGCGCCCTTATCAGGGCGCTGAAGCGGCGGAACGGCTCATGACTTCCCCCATTCACCACTTCACCATTCACCACTTCACTATTCACCATTCACCACTATGAGCGAAGAACTCAAGGAACTGGGCGAGCATATCGCCGCTGCAATCGACAGTGAAATCCGCGGCTGGCGGGTGGAGTATGGCGAACTGACCGTCGATGTCCGCGCCGACCGCATCGTCCACGTGCTGCAGTTCCTGCGCGACGATCCGCTGTGCCGGTTTATAGAGCTGATCGATCTGTGCGGGGTCGATTATCCCGACCGCGCCAGGCGATTCGATGTCGTCTATCACCTGTTGAGTTTGCACAATAATCAGCGCGTGCGCGTCAAGGCGCAGGTCGGCGAGGAGGAAACGATTCCCTCCGTCATTGATGTTTATCCGTGCGCCGACTGGTTCGAGCGCGAGGCGTTCGATATGTACGGGATCGTCTTTTCCGGCCATCCGGATTTGCGCCGCATCCTCACCGATTACGGCTTCGAAGGCCATCCGCTCAGAAAGGATTTTCCGCTCACCGGCCATGTGGAAGTGCGTTATGACGACGAATTGAAGCGCGTCGTCTACGAGCCGGTAAAACTCGTCCAGGAATACCGGAATTTCGATTATCTCTCGCCCTGGGAAGGCGCGAAATACGTCCTGCCGGGCGATGAGAAGGCAAGTGAGTGAACGGTGAAGTGGTGAATCGTGAAATGGTGAATAGTGAGATCGTGACGCGGACCGCCTTTCGGTTTTCGCGCGCTATTCATTTACAGGCGGACGTTATGATTCAAGGGCGCAACATCATCCCCATTCACCATTCACTATTCACCATTCACCCAAGCGCCCGAGGCGCAAATGGCTGACGGTTCGAAAATCATTCCCGTTGAAGACAGCGCTTCGGATGCATCATCCGAGCGTCGCTTCACCATTAATTTCGGCCCGCAGCACCCGGCTGCGCACGGCGTTCTGCGCCTGGTGCTCGAACTCGACGGCGAGGTCGTCGAGCGGGTCGACCCGCATATCGGCTTGCTTCACCGCGGCACCGAAAAGCTCATCGAATACAAGACATACTTGCAGGCGATCCCCTATTTCGACCGCCTCGATTATGTCGCGCCGATGAACCAGGAGCACGCGTTTTGTCTCGCGGCGGAAAAGCTTTTAGGCGTTGAGGCGCCGCGCCGCGCGCAGCACATTCGGGTTCTGTATAGTGAAATCGGCCGCATTCTGTCGCATATCCTGAATGTCACCACGCAGGCGATGGACGTGGGTGCGCTCACCCCGCCGCTGTGGGGCTTCGAGGAGCGCGAAAAGCTGATGGTGTTCTATGAGCGTGCGTCGGGCTCGCGCATGCATGCGGCCTATTTCCGCGTCGGCGGCGTGCATCAGGACCTGCCGCCGGAACTGCTCGACGATATCGACGCCTGGTGCGATACCTTTCCGAAGGTGCTCGACGAAATCGAAACGCTCATCACCCATAACCGCATCTTCAAGCAGCGCAATGTCGACATCGGCGTCGCGACGCAGGATGAAGCCTTTGCCCGCGGATTCACCGGCGTCATGCTGCGCGGTTCGGGAATCCCGTGGGATTTGCGCAAAGCCCAGCCTTACGAAACCTATCCGGAATACGATTTCGACATTCCGGTCGGCAAGAATGGCGACTGCTGGGACCGCTATCTCTGTCGCGTCGAAGAGATGAAACAATCTATCTCGATCATGAAACAGGCGATCGCCAAGATGCGCGAGGAGGGGCCCGGCCCGGTGATGGCGACAGACGGCAAGGTTACGCCGCCGCGCCGCGCCAAGATGAAGGACTCGATGGAGGCCCTCATCCATCACTTCAAGCTCTACACCGAAGGCTTCCATGTGCCGGCCGGCGAGGTCTACGCCGCGGTCGAGGCGCCGAAGGGCGAATTCGGCGTCTATCTCGTTTCCGACGGAAGCAATCGCCCCTATCGCTGCAAAATCCGCGCGCCGGGCTATCCGCATCTGGCGGCGATGGACTATCTCGCCCGCGGTCACATGCTCGCCGACGTCGCCGCCCTCATCGGCTCGATTGATGTTGTGTTCGGGGAGATTGATCGATGAGCACGCCCGCTTACATTGAGGTGCTGTCGGGTGGCGCGATGGTATTTTTTGCTATCCTCGGCGGAATAGGCGGGTGGTTGGTTCGAGATCACACGGATGGGAAGGCGCGTGTCGTGGTTGGCGGCGCGGCAGCCGGCATCTGGATGTACTTATTTGTTCTGTTGCCAGTGCATGTCGCCATTGCGCTCGGCGTCGGTGACGGTTTCGCGTCGCTCGCAATAGTAGTTGGCGGCCTCTTAATGTGGATTCTCTGGCTTTTTGGCTTGCCGAAGAGTCTGCCGGTGCTCGGCAAGTCTGTTGCGCAGTTCATGCTTGCTCTTGAGAAATGGCAATTTGAACGGCAAAAAAGAGTGTCTAACGCCTTGAACGAGAAATTCGTAAATCCGCATCGAAATCCGTGAACTGATGGATCGTGTCAATGTCCGTACGCAGACCAACGAAGAACCAGCCCGCATCGTTCGAATGGACGCCTGAAAACAAGGCGTGGTGCGACGAGCAGCGCAAGAAATATCCGGAAGACCGGCAGGCCTCCTGCGTCATCCCGTTCCTGTGGCGCGGCCAGAAGCAGGAAGGCTGGGTCTCGATCCCGATGATGGAGCATATCGCGCGCCAGCTCGATATGCCCTATATCCGCGTCTACGAGGTCGCGACCTTCTATTCGATGTTCAATCTCGAGCCGGTCGGCGAAATCCACGTGCAGGTCTGCGGCACGACGCCGTGCATGCTGCGCGGATCGAAAGAACTCAACAAGATTTGCGAGCGCGTCATCGGCCCGGCCCATCGGGTTTCCGAAGACGGCAAGTTTTCCTGGCTTGAGGTCGAGTGCCTCGGCGCCTGCGTCGACGCGCCGATGGTGCAGGTCTCCACCAGGGACAGCGACCATTATTACGAAGACCTGACGCCGGAAATTCTAGAAGACCTGCTCGCCAAGCTCAAGGATGGCGAGGAAGTGAAAATCGGCTCCGCCAATCCGAACCGCAATACGTCCGAACCGGAAAGCGGCCTCACCACCCTGACCGACCCGGCGCTTTACGACGGCTCGGCCGCTGCGCCGATAAAAGAACTGCCGAATTCCAATCCGGCTGCGCCGGGAGAGTAGGGCGCCGCCGCCCGCCGCCGGCTGGCGCAACGAAAGCCGCCGTAATGAACACCAAGAACAAACCTTATAAATCCCGCGCCATCGGCGATCATCGGCTGGCGCCGGAATCGTTGATGATGAGCTACGCCTATGCGCCGGGGCTTTCGGAAGGCTCGCTGAAGCCGCCGGTCTTCCAGACATCGACCTTCGTTTTTCATTCGGCCGAAGAGGGCAAGGCGTTCTTCGAACTGGCTTACGGTCTGCGCGAGAAGGGAGAGTCCGAAGAGCCGGGGCTCATTTATTCCCGCATCAACAACCCCAATCTCGAAGTCCTCGAAGACCGGCTGGCGCTGTGGGACCACGCGGAGGCGAGCCTCGCCTTCGCTTCCGGCATGGCGGCGATCTCGACGGCGCTGTGGGCTTACTTGCGCCCCGGCGACGCGCTCATTCATTCCGAGCCGATCTATGGAGGCACGGAATATCTGGTTCACAATATTCTGCCCGAATTCGGCGTCGCCCGTTTCGATTTCAACGATGAGGAAGGATCGGCCGGAATGGCGCGGGCCGGCGAAGCGGCGCGCGCCCATGTGGAAAAAACCGGCGGGCGCGTCGGCGCGGTCTATATCGAAACGCCGGCCAATCCCACCAACGGCCTTGTCGATATCGCCGCGGCGCGCGGGCTGGCCGACAGTTTCGCCAATGACAGTCATCGCCCGCCGCTGATGGTCGACAATACGTTTCTCGGGCCCCTGTGGCAGACGCCCCTCGATCACGGCGCCGATCTCACGCTGACATCGCTCACCAAATATGTGGGCGGCCATTCCGATCTGATCGCCGGCTCGTGCTCGGGGAGCGCCGAGCGCATCGCGCCGGTGCGGGTGATGCGCACCATTCTCGGCGCGATGAGCGATCCGCATACGTCATGGATGCTGCTCCGCTCGCTCGAAACGCTGAAGCTGAGGATGGAAGCGTCGGTCGCCGGCGCGGCGAAAGTCGCAGCCTTCCTTGGGGGGCACGAGAAAATCGCCGCCGTCTGGTATCTGGGCGATTTGCCCCACGACCATCCCGACCGCGCCGTCTATGAGCGCCAGTGCCGGGCGCCCGGCTCGACCTTCTCGTTCGAAGTAAAAGGCGGCGAGGCGGAAGCTTTCCGGCTTCTGAATGCACTCAAGCTCATAAAACTCGCCGTCAGCCTTGGCGGCACCGAGACGCTCGCCTCGCATCCCGCCGCCATGACCCATTCCGACGTGCCGCCGGACGAGCGGGCCCGGCTCGGCATCAAGGATTCGATGATCCGCATTTCCGTCGGGGTCGAGCGGCCGGAAGATTTGATCGCCGACCTCGCCCAGGCGCTTGAAACAGTCTAAGAGGCGGGGCAAACCGTTCCCGGGGGAATCCAACTGGTGAAAGCGATGCCTGAGGATCGCAAGCAAAGCCCGCATTATATTCCGGAGCTTGATCCGGAACGAAATAATTCTGATGAGGGTGCATCTGATATCGTGCGTATGTATTCGCTTCAATTCTTTGTTGGTGGCCTTATCGGGATACTTTTGGGGATATCCTTCGAGAAACCAATTATAATAGGGGTGAGTGTTGCGGTCGTGATTCTTGGCATTGCCTTTTGGACCTTGGCGTCATTAAAGAAAACCTCATGTGACGAGAGAAAGTAAATGCTGCAAGACAAAGACCGCATCTTTACGAACCTCTACGGCCTTCAGGACTGGCGTCTCGAGGCGGCGAAAAAGCGCGGGGCCTGGAACGGCACACACCATATTCTCGCCATGGGGCCCGACTGGATCGTCCAGCAGGTGAAGGACTCAGGTTTGCGCGGGCGGGGCGGGGCCGGCTTTCCGACGGGCCTCAAATGGTCGTTCATGCCGAAGGAGGTCGGCGAGCGCCCGCATTACCTCGTCGTCAACGCCGACGAATCCGAACCCGGCACCTGCAAGGACCGGGACATCATGCGCCATGACCCGCATCTCCTGATCGAGGGCTGTCTTGTCTCTGCTTTCGCGATGAAAGCCCAGGTCGGCTACATCTATATCCGCGGCGAATTCGTCGACGAGCGCGAGCGCCTGCAGGCGGCGATTGACGAAGCCTACGCCGCCGGACTCATCGGCAAGAACGCCTGCGGCTCGGGCTGGGATTTCGATCTCTATGTCCATCACGGCGCCGGCGCTTACATTTGCGGCGAGGAAACGGCGCTGCTCGAAAGCCTCGAAGGCAAGAAGGGCCAACCGCGTCTGAAGCCGCCATTTCCGGCCGGCGCCGGCGTTTACGGCTGCCCGACCACGGTCAACAATGTCGAATCGATTGCGGTGACGCCGACCATCCTGCGGCGCGGCGCCGACTGGTTCAAAAATTTCGGGCGGGAGAGGAATTCCGGCACCAAAGTCTTCTGCGTTTCCGGCCATATCGAGCGGCCGTGCAATGTGGAAGAGGAAATGTCGATACCCTTAAAGACGCTCATCAACACGCATGCTGGCGGCGTGCGCGGAGGCTGGGACAACCTCAAAGCGGTCATCCCGGGCGGCTCGTCGGTGCCGCTCATTCCGCGCGAGATCTGCGACGACGTCTTGATGGATTTCGACGCGCTGATGGAAGTGAAATCCGGCCTCGGCACGGCGGCGGTCATCGTCATGGACAAATCGACCGACATCGTTCGCGCCATCGCCCGGATTTCCTATTTCTACAAACATGAAAGCTGCGGCCAATGCACGCCTTGCCGCGAAGGAACCGGCTGGATGTGGCGCGTGCTCGAGCGCATGGCCGTCGGCGATGCGACAACCGAAGAAATCGACAAGCTCCTGGATGTGGCCGGTCAGGTCGAAGGCCACACGATCTGCGCGCTTGGCGACGCGGCCGCCTGGCCGGTGCAGGGCCTCATCCGCCATTTCCGCGGCGAGATCGAGGAACGCATCAATTCCTATCGCGCCGACCGCCCGCATGTGGCGATGGCGGCGGCGGAGTAGGGCGATATGGAAGGCGACGTATGCGGTTTCTGATCAACCTTTTAAGCTTCGCCGTGATGTTCAGCCTGTGCTGGCTGGCGACCGATAATCTTCTGTTTGCAATCGCTCTCGGCGCCGGGTCGGCGGGCGTCAGCGAGCTGGGACAGCGCATCGTCTCGCGGCGTCAATAGCGCGCCATCAAGGGGGAAATCGCCGTCGCGATCCCGGCTGCACGCCTAAGATCGGCGCCGTCGTTAGCGGCGGACATATTCGCAACAATCGGTCGCGTAGAGTTGTTATTTTCACAACGGCTTGCTATGCAACAGAAAAGCGGTTGTAGTTTGACGGTTTTACACACGCATTAATAGAGTATTCATCGCGCGGAAACTAGACTCCGACGTTGCGATGAGGCTTCCTGTGGGGTCTTCCCATGGACAACGAAATCGAGGCGACTCTGAAGCGCCTTGAAGCGAATCACCGCCGCCAGGAAACGACGCTGAACGCGCTCGAAAGCCGGATCAGCATTATCCATGACGGCATGCGCAAGGCGCTCGAAGGGCTCAGCCGGCTCAAGCTTCAATTGCACAACGTCAAGACCCGGTCGCAAAAACAGGAAGCAACGCTCGAACGACTGGCGGCCGGCGTCGACCGGATTGAAAGGACGCTTGCCTGCGTCATCGCCGATGCGAAGACAGATTCGGGCGCCGGCTCCGGCGGCGGGCGCGACAAGTAGCGCGCGGCGCGCGACCATTTTCGGGCTAGTGGAGCGAATTTGACATTTGAGTCTGGGTTGCGGCCAGGCTCGTGCTCGAATGTCAAATTCAAAAGCTCCACTAGAATAAAAAACTTGCTAGTGGTCCTTATGATTTCGACATTTGCTCGAGAGCGGGCGGCAAGGGAAGGCAAATGTCCGAATCGGACCACTAGCGTCTGTGCGCAAAGGCGCTTATGAAACCGCCGACAAATCCAATCTTTTAAAGAGCGTTCAGGCCATGTCAGACTTGCGTAAAATCAGGGTCAACGACCGCGAAGTCGAAGTTTCCTCCGAGCTGACGCTGCTGCAGGCGTGCGAAGCGGCCGGCGAGGAGATCCCGCGTTTTTGCTATCACGAGCGTCTGTCGGTCGCCGGCAATTGCCGCATGTGCCTGATCGAGGTGAAGGGCGGGCCCCCGAAGCCCGTCGCTTCCTGCGCCCAGAATGTCCGCGATCTGCGCCCCGGTCCCGACGGCGAACCGCCAGAGCTTTTCACCAATACGCCGATGGTGAAAAAAGCGCGCGAAGGGGTGATGGAATTTCTGCTCATCAACCATCCGCTCGATTGTCCGATCTGCGATCAGGGCGGAGAATGCGACCTGCAGGACCAGGCGATGGCCTATGGCCGCGACGGTTCGCGCTACGCCGAAAATAAACGCGCCGTCGAAGAAAAATACATGGGCCCGCTGATCAAGACGATCATGACCCGCTGCATCCAGTGCACGCGCTGCGTCCGATTTGCGACGGAAATTGCAGGCGTCGACGATCTCGGCCTCGTCAATCGCGGTGAAGACGCGGAAATCACCACCTATCTCGAGAAAACGGTGGAGAGCGAACTCACCGGCAATCTCATCGACGTCTGCCCGGTCGGTGCGCTGACCTCGAAGCCATACGCCTTCACCGCGCGGCCCTGGGAGCTGAGAAAGACCGAAACCATCGACGCGATGGATGCGGTAGGATCGAACATCCGGGTCGATGCGCGCGGTCGCGAGGTGTTGCGCATCCTGCCGCGTCTCAATGAAGACGTGAACGAGGAATGGATTTCCGACAAGACCCGCTTCATCTGGGACGGGCTGAAACGCCAGCGGCTCGACCAGCCTTATGTGCGCCGCAACGGCATGCTAGAACCCGCAAGTTGGGACGAAGCCTTCGCCGCCGTCGCCGAAAAACTCAAAGCGACACCCGCCGACAAGATCGCGGCGATCGTCGGCGATCTCATCCCGGCCGAGGCGGTGAAAGCCCTCAAAGATCTGATGGCGGCGCTCGGTTCGCCGCACATGGATTGCCGCCAGGACGGCGCCCCGATTGGCGGCGCGCGAGAAAATTATCTCTTCAACACGACGATCGCCGGGCTCGAGCAGGCCGATGCGATCCTCCTTGTCGGCGCCAATCCGCGGCGCGAAGCGGCGATGGTCAACGCCCGCATCCGCAAGACCTGGCTCGCCAATCTGGGGCTCAAGATCGGCCTCGTTGGCGAGCAGGCGGCGCTGACTTACGACTATGACTATCTTGGCGCCGGGCCGGCGACGCTGAAATCTCTGGCGGCGGGGGAGGGGGCTTTCTTTGAGGCGCTGAAAGCCGCCGAGCGCCCTGCGATCATTATCGGCATGGGGGCGCTGGCGCGCCAAGACGGCGCGGCGGTCCTGGCCGAAACTGCAAAGCTCGCCGCCGCCGTCGGCGCCGTGAAAGAAGGCTGGAACGGCTTCAACGTTCTGCACACCGCGGCCGCGCGCGTCGGCGCGCTTGATCTCGGATTCCTGCCGGGCTCAAGCGGGCGCGATCTCGCCGGCATTCTCGACGGCGCGCAGAAGCGCGAGATTGAGTTCATCTATAATCTAGGTGCGGATGAAATCGATCCGGCTGAATTCAACGGCGCCTTCGTCGTCTATCAGGGCCACCATGGCGACGCCGGCGCGCACGCCGCCGACGTCATCTTTCCAGGCGCTGCGTATACGGAGCAAAACGGCGTCTTCGTCAACACCGAAGGCCGCGTGCAGATGGCGGCGCGGGCGCATTTCCCGCCCGGCGATGCGCGCGAAGACTGGGCGATCCTGCGGGCGCTTTCCGAGCGCGTCGGCAAGGCGCTGCCTTATGACGATCTCTTTGCGCTCAGACAGGCGATGATCGAGGACGCGCCCGTGCTCGCCCGTATCGACCATGCCCCGGGAGCGGAGACCGCCGCCGCCTTCGACCTTTCAAAAGTCGGCGTCTCGGGCGCGCTTTCTGATGCGCCGTTCGGCTCGCCAATCAAGGATTTTTACCTCTCAAATCCAGTCGCCCGAGCATCGAAAACAATGGCTGAATGCTCGGCCGCGATGGCGGGCGCGCATAGGGTTGCGGCGGAGTAAGCGCATGGCGCGCGCCGAGCCTGGTTTTGCGCATTCCGCTAAAAACGCTGACCAACGGCATGCAGACCGCGAACGAAGAAGTGATCAACCACGTCCGCGCCAATATCGCTTTCGAGCAGATGGTGGCGGCGGTGCTTTATGGCGCGTTCGCTTGCGGAGGGGTCCGCCTGGTCTTGGCGGTTCTTTCTGTGTTGGTCGGCGGCGCGTCGTTTCTGGGAATTCTCGACGCCGTAATCGACACGCTCCTTTATGCATTCCTGATTTTTTTGGTCGGGTTTTCGGCCGCGGTCGTAATCGCCATTCCGCTGTTTTTGACGCTCGAAAAACGCCGATACCGAAAACCCTGGCCTTATCTGATTGCAGCGATCATCGTGGAGCTTGTCTTTTTCTTCGTAGTTCAGGGTGATATCGCCGTCCTGATTGATGCGCCTTTGGCGCATGCGATCGCCTGGCTTGCGCCGGCGCCTGTCATCGCGGTCCTATTTGGCCGATTTATGAAGCCGCTCTGGCGCCAGGCCGAACGGAGCGACTCGCCGGCTGAAAACAGCGTCATTATCCGCCTCGATTGAGTGTGCTAGACTGGGTGAATATCGACGGTCGGCGAAGGGCCTGGCGGCGTTGCACGCCCGCAAAAGTCAGCCATTTTGCGCCGGACCGACGCCAGGTTGCGACCGGTCGCATGGCGTCGCGGCGTCGTGGGGGCTACATTTGTCGCAAGAGAATTGGGAGGTCCGAATGAAAAGAATACTTGGACTGGGACTATCGGCGGCCGTCATCGGCGCGCTTGGGGTTGCGCTGGCGGCGGATGATGAAGTGCGCAAGTCTTACGACTTTACGGGGTTCGACAAGATTTGGGTATCGGGCGTCTATGATATTGAGGTGACCGTAGGCTCAGGCTTTTCCATCGAGCTGTCGGGGCCGGCCGACGAAATGGCGCGCGCGGAAGTGAAAAAGCGCGGCGACAAGCTCGATCTCGGCCAACGCAAGCGCGGCAAGAAGCGGCATCGGCGCGAAGGCGTCGAAGCGACGATCACCTTGCCGTCGCTTGAAGCGCTCGAAGTATCCGGCGTCGTCGACGGCGTTATAGAGGGCGTCGATTCGGAACGCCTCACTGTCGACCTTTCCGGCGTCGGCGATGTTGATGTTTCCGGCCGGTGCGGCGAGCTCGACGCGCTGGTGTCCGGCGTCGGCGAACTCGACGCCAGCGATCTTGAATGCCGCCATGTGACGGTTCGGGTTTCCGGCGTCGGGGAAGCCGAAGTCTACGCATCAGAGTCGGTAGACGCCGTCGTTTCAGGCATGGGAGACATCACGGTTTATGGCTCGCCGAAAAAGGTGAAAAAGCACGGCGGCCTGTTCTCGGACATCACGATCCGATAGCGGCGCGGTCGGGCGCGACCGCGCCCGACGCAGTTGCGGGCGGGGGTGCGACCAAATTCTCTACGAAAACCGGGTGACTAAGGGTCCGTTCCGGATTATGACGCGGACCCATGAGCGATTTGTGGACGAATATCTGGAACGCGCTGATCTCGCGCCCGGTCGATCAGGGCTGGTGGGCGTGGCTATGGCCGACCCTGCTGCAGACGCTGGCGCTGATGATGGCGCTGCTGCTGGCGCTCGCGTTCATCCTGCTGTTCGACCGCAAGGTCTGGGCGGCGGTGCAGCTCCGAAAAGGACCGAACGTCGTCGGCCCGTTTGGATTGCTGCAGTCCTTTGCGGACTTTTTCAAATTCGTTTTTAAGGAAATCGTCATTCCCGCCGGCGCGGACCGTACGATTTTTATCGTCGCGCCGCTGCTCACCTTCGTGCTGGCCTTTGTCGGCTGGGCGGTGGTGCCGGTCGGACCAGGGCTTGTCGTGTCCGACATCAATGTGGGCATCCTCTATCTGTTCGCCGTTTCCTCGCTCGGCGTCTATGGCATCATCATGGGCGGCTGGGCGTCGAACTCGAAATATCCGTTTCTCGGCGGCTTGCGTTCGGCCGCGCAGATGGTGTCCTATGAGGTTTCGATCGGGTTCGTAATCATCACGGTGCTGCTGCTCGTGGGATCGCTCAATCTCACAGACATTGTCATGAGCCAGGATCGCGGGCTCGGCCTTTTGAACTGGCACTTCATTCCGCTGTTTCCGATGTTCGTGGTGTTTTTCATCTCCGCCCTGGCGGAGACCAACCGGCCTCCGTTTGATTTGCCTGAGGCTGAATCGGAACTGGTGGCCGGCTATCAGGTCGAATATTCCTCGACGCCCTATCTGCTATTCATGATCGGCGAATATCTTAACATCGTGCTGATGTGCGCGATGCTTACGATCTTGTTTTTCGGCGGCTGGCATTCGCCGATCGACATCTATCCGTTGAACGCGCCGTGGCTGGCGCTCTTCTGGTTCACGTTGAAGGTTGTTGTCTTTTTCTTCATGTTCGCAATGGTGAAAGCGATCGTGCCGCGTTATCGCTATGACCAGTTGATGCGGATTGGCTGGAAGATATTTCTGCCGCTGTCGCTCTTTTGGGTGGTGCTTATCGCCGGTTTGCTGGTGATGTTTCCCGGCGCGCAGGACTGGTTTCAGAGCTGGAGGGCGTAACCGATGGCGCGCATTGCACAGGCTATTCGCGGCTTCGCGCTTCTCGATTTCGCAGCGGCTTTCTGGCTGGGGCTAAAATACTATCTACGGCCGAAAGCCACAGTGAACTATCCCTTTGAAAAAGGTCCGCTCAGCCCGCGCTTTCGCGGCGAGCATGCGCTCCGGCGCTATCCCAACGGCGAGGAGCGCTGCATCGCCTGCAAGCTGTGCGAGGCGATCTGTCCGGCCCAGGCGATTACAATCGAGGCGGAACCCCGTGCTGACGGCTCGCGGCGAACGACGCGCTACGACATCGATATGACGAAGTGCATCTATTGCGGATTCTGCGAAGAAGCCTGCCCGGTAGATGCTATCGTCGAGGGACCGAATTTCGAATTCTCGACCGAGACCCGCGAAGAACTGTTTTACGACAAGGAGCGCCTGCTTGCGAACGGCGACCGCTGGGAAAGGGAAATCGCGAAAAATCTAGAACTCGATGCGCCCTATCGCTAAGAGGGGCGCGACTCGACGGTCGGGCGCGTATTCTTTCCGGCCGTTTCATCATAGACCGAATGCCTGACCGAAAGGCGCCTCAAAACGCGCCGGCAACCATATGACCGCAACCATCGCCTTTTACGTTTTCGCCACAGCCGCCATCTTTTCGGCGTTGATGGTGATTTCCGCGCGCAATCCGGTTCACTCGGTGCTGTTTCTGATCTGCGCGTTTATCTCGACGGCCGGCCTCTTCGTGCTTATGGGCGCGGAATATCTCGCCATGCTTCTGGTCGTCGTTTATGTCGGCGCAGTCGCGGTGCTGTTTCTGTTCGTGGTGATGATGCTCGACGTCGATTTCGTCGAACTGAAACAGGGTTTCCTGCGCTATCTTCCCTATGCCGGCGTCGTCGCGGCTGTTGTCGTGGCCGAGCTTATAATGGTGGTCTGGGTCTGGGCGTTTCCGTCAGACGCAGAACTGGCGCGCGCGCATCCCGCGCCGAAGGCGGTCGAGGTCGTGGCCAATCCGGCCGGGCCGAACAATATCGAATCACTCGGTCTCATTCTCTACACTGATTACATCCATTACTTCCAGATCGCCGGCATTGTTCTGCTGGTTGCGATGATCGGCGCCATCGTCCTCACGTTCCGGGTGCGCCGTGGCGTGAAAAAGCAGGACGCCGTCAGTCAGATCGGCCGCAAGCGCGAAGAAGGCGTCGAACTCGTCAAGGTCAAAACCGGGCAGGGCATCTAACATGGCTGATATCGGGCTTGGACATTATCTGTCGGCGGCGGCGATTCTGTTCGCGATCGGCATGGCGGGCATTTTCCTGAACCGGAAGAATGTCATTGTCATTCTGATGTCGATTGAACTGATGCTGCTCGCGGTGAATATCAATCTCGTCGCCTTCTCGCAGTTTCTCGGCGATATGACCGGTCAGGTTTTCGCTTTCATGGTGCTCACCGTCGCAGCGGCTGAAGCGGCGGTCGGTCTCGCCATTCTCGTTTCCTATTTCCGCAATCGCGGCGACATATCCGTCGAAGACGCCAATCTGATGAAACACTGAGGCCGCGCGCCATGGAGCCGTTTGTCGTTTTACTTCCTCTTTTCGGCGCCATGCTGGCGATGCCGGTCGGGCGCGCATTCGGGCCGCGCGCAGCCGAATGGCTGACGACGGCGCTCGTCGGCGTCGCCTGCGTCTATTCCTGGCTGCTGTTCAACGACATCGCGCTACAGGGCAATCCGCGCGAAACCAAGGTGCTGTTCACCTGGATATTATCAGGCGGCTTTCAGGCCGACTGGGCGGTGCGGCTCGATACGCTGACCGCGGTCATGCTTGTCGTCGTAAACACCGTTTCATTCCTCGTTCACGCCTATTCCATCGGTTATATGAAGGGCTATGGCGAGCAGCCGCGGTTCTTCGCCTTCCTGTCGCTTTTCACCTTTGCGATGCTGACGCTGGTTACGGCGGACAATTTCCTGCAGCTCTTTTTCGGCTGGGAGGGGGTCGGGCTCGCCTCTTATCTGCTGATCGGCTTCTGGTTCAAAAAGAAATCCGCCAATGACGCCGCCATCAAGGCGTTCGTGGTCAACCGGGTCGGCGACTTCGGGTTCGCGCTCGGCATCATGGCGGTTTTTTATGTATTCCGTTCGGTTGATTTCGACACGGTGTTCGCCGTTATCGCCGCCAATGGCGAGGCAGTTCCGATCGGCCAGCGGGTCGGCGCGCCGATCCAGGATCTGACCATCACCTTCATCGGCCAGGACTGGCATGCGCTCACGGTGATCGGCGTGCTGCTTTTCATCGGCGCGATGGGCAAGTCGGCGCAGTTCATCCTTCACACCTGGCTCCCCGACGCGATGGAAGGCCCGACGCCGGTTTCCGCGCTTATTCATGCGGCGACCATGGTGACGGCAGGCGTTTTCCTGGTGTGCCGGTGTTCTGTGATCTATGAGTTTGCGCCGAATGCAGCAGCGCTCGTCACGCTCGTCGGCGCGACGACGGCGTTTTTCGCCGCCTCCGTCGGCCTCCTGCAGGATGACATCAAACGGGTCGTCGCCTATTCGACCTGCTCGCAGCTCGGCTATATGTTTTTCGCCGCCGGCGTCGGCGCCTATGACGCGGCGATGTTCCATTTGTTCACGCACGCCTTCTTCAAGGCGCTTTTATTCCTCGGCTCGGGCGCCGTCATCATCGGCATGCATCACGAGCAGGATATGAAAAAGATGGGCGGCGTGAAGGATCTGCTGCCGCTCACCCATGTGTTGATGATCATGGGCACGATCTCGATAACGGGGCTGGGAATCCCGGGCGTCAAACTGTTCGGCGCGCCGCTCGGGACCGCGGGCTTCGTCTCAAAAGACATGATCCTCGAAAGCGCCTATGCAGCCGGCGAAGCAGGCCAGGCGTTCGGCGGATACGCATTCATTCTCGGAATCATCGCGGCGGTGTTCACGGCGTTCTATTCGTGGCGGCTGATTTTCCTGACTTTCTGGGGGCCGTCACGCGCGCCCGAACATGTGCGCAAGCATCCTCATGCGGTTCCTGACATCATGTTGTGGCCGCTTGTGCCGCTGGCGCTTGGCGCGCTTGCGGCGGGCATGCTTTTTTACAGCCAGTTCATCGGTCCCAAGTCGGATGCGTTCTGGAACGGCGCGCTTTACTCCCGCGTTGAGATCGAAGCGGCGGCCTCGCTTCATGCCGGCGCCGGCAACGAGCCGGCGCTGCTCGAAGGCGAGACGGAACATGTGGGCGCGCCAGCGACTGAAGGCGCCGCAGAAAGTCTGCATGGGGAAGCGGGCGCGGACGAAATTGCGCACGCAGCGGCTGAACGCGGCGAACATCATTTCCCGGCCTGGGTGGTCTGGGCGCCGTTCTTCGCCATGCTGGCGGGCGCGCTGTCGGCGGGCTGGCATTATCTGCGCGGCGATCCGCTGAAACCGGGAATCCTGCGCGAAGGCGGCGCGATCTACGCCTTCCTCAAGAACAAATGGTATTTCGACGAGCTTTACGATTTCCTTCTGGTCCGTCCGGCGCTGGCGATCGGGCGCTTTCTGTGGAAGGAAGGCGACGGGCGCACCATTGACGGCGTCGGCCCGGATGGCGTTGCAGCCACGGTCGCGGTCGGCGCAAAGCGGATCGTACGCGTTCAGACCGGTTACATTTATCACTATGCTTTCGTGATGCTCGCGGGGATCGCCATCTTCATCACGCTGGCCATGTTCGTGCTTGGAGGAGGGCGGTGATGACCGAGAGCTTCGCCCAGCAACCCTGGCTCAGCATGGTTACGTTCCTGCCGCTTGTGGGCGCGCTGATGATCGCGCTGCGCCGGATGATGGCGCGCGCCGACGACAACGGCGCGCTCGACCCTAAGGAGCTCGCACAGGTCGAAAACGTCGCACGCGGCGTCGCGCTGGCCTTTTCAGTCGGAACATTTCTTGTTTCACTCGGCGCCTTCTTCCTGTTCGATCCGTCGCTTCCCGGCTTCCAGCTCGTCGAGCAGGCGAAATGGTTCGGCGGCGGGGTCAGCTACAAGATGGGCGTTGACGGGATTTCCATCCTGTTCCTGCTGCTGACGACGTTCCTGACGCCGATCTGCGTCATTGCATCGTGGAAGTCGATCACCAACCGCGTCGCCGATTACATGATCGCCTTCCTGGTCATGGAAACGCTGATGATCGGCGTCTTCTGCGCGCTCGATCTGGTGGTCTTCTATCTGTTCTTCGAAGGCAGCCTCATTCCGATGTTTCTGATCATCGGCGTGTGGGGGAGCAAGGGAACGAAAACACTCGCTGGCATCGAGCTGCCGAGCCGCATCTACGCCGCGCTTAAATTCTTTCTCTATACGCTGCTCGGTTCGGTGCTGATGCTGATCGCCATTCTGTGGATGTATGCGCATGCCGGCACCACCGACATTGCGGCGCTGCAGGAGTTCGAATTTCCGGTCGCCGCCCAGAAATGGCTGTGGATTGCGTTCTTCGCCTCCTTCGCCGTCAAGATGCCGATGTGGCCGGTGCACACCTGGCTTCCCGACGCGCATGTGGAGGCGCCGACGGCCGGCTCGGTCATCCTCGCCGCCATTCTCCTGAAAATGGGCGGGTATGGGTTCATCCGGTTTTCGCTGCCGATGTTCCCGGTCGCGAGCGCCGATTTTGCGCCCTTCATCTATGCGCTGTCGATTATGGCGATCATCTACACCTCGCTGGTGGCGCTCGCGCAAGAGGACATGAAAAAGCTCATCGCCTATTCGTCGGTCGCCCATATGGGTTTCGTGACGATGGGGATCTTCACCGGCACCGAGCAGGGGATCGAGGGCGGTCTTTTCCAGATGCTTTCGCACGGATTCATCTCGGGCGCGCTCTTTCTTTGCGTCGGCGTCGTTTACGACCGCATGCATACGCGCGAAATCGCCGCTTACGGCGGACTTGTGCACCGGATGCCGTTCTATGCGTTCCTGTTCATGTTCTTCACGCTGGGCAATGTGGGACTGCCGGGCATATCCGGCTTTGTCGGCGAGTTCCTGACCATGACCGGCGCGTTCGTCACCAATAGCTGGATCGCGTTTTTTGCGGCCTTCGGCGTCATTCTTTCGGTGGCCTATGCATTGCGGCTTTATCGGCAGGTGATGTACGGCGAGATGACCAAGGAGGCGCTGATGTCGATCACCGACGTTGACCGGCGTGAGCTCGCCATTCTCGGCGCGTTGATGGCTTTTGCGCTTTATCTTGGGCTCAATCCGGGGCCGGCGCTTTCGGTGTT
>JBHHVZ010000055.1:0-18435 GCA_046756245.1 Parvularculaceae bacterium | reverse complement strand
TAAAGCTTTCCGTCTGAAAGACGGAGGGTTTGCTCCAAGGCATGGAAACTAAAAAGACGGGCTTCGCCCGACATCTTCTATAGTGTTGGATCCCGGCTTTCGCCGGGACGAGCGGGGAAAAGTTCTCATATGCGTTCGAACCGCCCATGAGGGGAGGTCGAAATTCGCGCAGCGAATTTCGGGTGGGGGCGGGCCACGTCAAAAAGCTCGCGCTTGCGTATTTCTCACGCCGCCTGCATCACAGCCTGGCGCGGGCCTTGATGCGGCGGCGCATGATATGCGCCTCAAGGTCTTCCTCGGCGACGCCCGCTTCTTCGAAGAGATCGGGACGCACGGCGACGCCGGCGCGCCCGACGCTCATGGGATCGCCGGAAACGAGCGGATGCCAGTCGGCGAGGCCTTCTCCGTTGGCGATGCGGCGGTAGGCGCAGGTTTCCGGCATCCATTTCAACGCGTCGGCGTTTTGCGGCGTCAGGCGCACGCAGTCCGGCACGCGGTCGTGGCGGTTTTCGTAATCGCGGCAGCGCCGGGCGCGCGAATCGAACAGGCGGCAGCCGACGTCGGTTTCGAATATCTCACCGGTGTCCGAGTCCTCTATGAGCACGACGCAGCAACGGCCGCAGCCGTCGCACAGCGACTCCCACTCCGCCTCGCTCATTTCGGCCAGCGTCTTGGTCTCCCAGAAAGGTTTGATCGCGCCATGCATCGGCGTGTTGTAGCCAGGTTTCGCCTGAAAAGCGAAATTGGAGCGCCGAATCGCGCGCGCCCGACAATTTGCTTACATTTTCCCCACTTGCGCCGCCGGGGCGCTATGGTATCGCGGTATCGGAGCGACGAACGCTTATGGAGCAGAAACCGCGAGGAGGCCTCGTTAGGGCGCTGGGAAGACTTCTCGCCGCACTCGGCGAGGATCTTCGCGAAGGCGCGCGCGCGTTCGCCGGCGACTTCCGGGCGCTATGGCGCCGTCTCACCGGACGGCGGCGCAAGCAAGATGCGGAAGCCGAGGCGGAGGCCGCAATATCGGCCGAAGCTCCGCAAGCGCTGGAACCCGCCCCCGTCTTTGAAGAATCTGATGCGCCGCCGATTCGCAAGTCGGGCTGGCTTGCGCGAATCATCCTCGCCGCACGGCTTTCGGTTGCAGCGAGTTCGCTCGCCTTTGTAGGGCTTATCGGCGGGCTATACGCGGTCTTCGTCGTGGTCGCGCCGCGCGTGCCAGAAGGCGCGGATCTGTGGAACGTCAACCGCCAGCCCAGCGTCGTCGTTCTCGACCGGCGCGGCGAGGAGATCGCCGCGCGCGGCGCGCGCTACGGCGAAGCGGTCGGCCTTGACGAGATGCCGTCCTATCTGACAGCGGCGATCCTGGCGACCGAGGACCGGCGTTTTTATGAGCACAACGGGGTGGATGCGCGCGGGCTCGCCCGGGCGATTTTCGCCAATCTTCGTTCGGGCGCCGTGGTGCAGGGCGGTTCGACCATCACCCAGCAGCTCGCCAAGAACCTGTTTCTCTCCTCCGAGCGCAGCTATCTGCGTAAAGCCCGCGAGGCGCTGCTCGCGATCTGGCTCGAGAGCCGCTATTCGAAAGATGAAATTCTTTCGATCTATTTGAACCGCATCTATCTCGGCGCCGGAGCGTACGGCGTCGAGTCGGCGTCGAAGACCTATTTCGGAAAGTCCGTACGCGATATAAATCTCGGAGAAGCGGTGATGCTGGCGGGGCTGCCGAAAGCGCCCTCCTCGCTGGCCCCGACCCAGAATCCGTTCGGCGCGCAGAAACGCGCCGAGGAAGTGCTTGACAATCTGCTCGAAACCGGCGCCGTCACCCCGTTCGAGGCGCGCGAGGCGCGGCTCAACCCGCCGAAACTCGTCAGCGGCGACCGCGATGTCGAGCTTGGCTATTTCTTCGATTATGTCGCCGCCCGCGCGCAGGAGCTCGCCCGCGACTATTGGGGCGACCTCGTCGTCAAAACCACGATCGACGCGAAGATGCAGGTCGCCGCCGAACACGCCGTCGCCAATGCGCTTGACGTGGAGGCGCGGCTTGCCGGCGCCGACCAGGCGGCGCTCATCGCCTACGGGACCGACGGGGGCCTGCGCGCCATGGTCGGCGGCCGATCCTATCTCGAAAGCCAGTTCAACCGCGCCACCCAGGCGCGTCGCCAGCCTGGCTCGGCGTTCAAACCGTTCGTCTATGTCGCCGCCCTCGAAGCGGGTCTCACCCCGCAATCGAAATTCGTCGACCAGCCGGTCGAAATCGAAGGATGGAAGCCGACGAATTACACCGAAGGCTACAGGGGGCCGGTGCGCCTCACTGAAGCGGTGGCCAAATCGATCAACACCGTCGCCGTGCAGGTGAGCGAACGGGCGGGACGCGAAAACGTCGCCGAGGCCGCGCACAGGCTCGGCTTCAGGTCGGAAGTGCCGACGCACCCCTCGATCGCGCTCGGCGCCGTGAATGTAACGCTGGAGGAACTCACGGGCGCTTATCTGCCGTTCGCGCGCGGCGGCATGAGCGTCGAACCCTATGCGATCGAAAACATCTCCGACCACGCCGACAAGGTGATTTATCAGCACAGGAACGAAAGACCGACGAGGCTTCTGACGCGCAAAGTCAGCGCCGACATGAATCATTTCCTCTATCAGGTGCTCTATTCGGGAACCGGCCGGGCCGCGTCGCTGGGCTCGCGGCCGGCGGCCGGCAAGACCGGCACCACCAATGACTGGCGCGACGCCTGGTTCATCGGCTACACGGCGCAGATGACGGCCGGCGTCTGGGTCGGCAATGACGACTACCGGCCGATGGACAAAATCACCGGCGGCACGCTGCCGGCGGCGATCTGGCGCGACTTCATGGTCGCGGCCCATCAGGGCCTTCCCGAAAAGAGCTTCCCCGGCGCCTATCCGGCGGTCAGCTATGCGTCGGAGCCGGTGCTGGTGCAGTTTTATTCGGACGTCGCGCGCGGCCTCGAACGGGTGCGCCGCGACGGCCGCGTACGATCCTCGGGCCGCCGGCGGCGAAACTGATCTGGGCCAAGCGATCCTTTAATCGAGGCGCTAAAACAGCCGCACGGGAGCGTTTTCGGGAATTTCCAGCCGCCAGCCGTCGCCGCGATTGCAGGCGACGCCGCTCCACTCGTCGAGCCTGCCGTAAAGCTCAAGGCGCTGGGTGAATTCGCGGCACAGATGCGGGCGCCGGCGCGGCCCGCCTGCAAGCAATAGCTCCGAACCCGGCGCGCGGATCAAGAGCTTCTGGGCGATATAACCACGCGCCTCGTCATCGATGGCGACAAGCATCCAGGGCCGGTCGACGACGCGGCCGACGACGTCGACCCCGGTGCCGGAAGGCAGCACTTCGAGAATGTCGCGGTCCGTGCCCGGTCCGCGCCGGACGTTGGAATTGCGCGTCAGCACGTAAAGGCCAAGTTCGGTCTCGAGCACATGGGTGATCTCGAGTCCCGGCGGCGCGGCCAGCAGATCGGCCGGGTCGGGCCGCAAACCGGCGAGCAGATAGCCGCCCGGAATAACGGCGCCGCGCGCCGCGCGTCCCGACCATGACGCAGGCTCGTCGGGCGCGCCGGTCTCGATCGCCGTCAGGAAGACGTCATGGAGAACTTCCACGTCCCGGCCCGGCAGCTCCCCGCCCAGCGTCGAGCCGGCGGCGAAGTTGACCTGCTCCGGTCCGAAACCACCGCCTGTCGGCAGCCCCGCGCATGCGCTCAAAATCAGCGCCGCCGCCGCCGTCGCCGCAACCCTCGCGCCCACGCTCCATTCGCCCACGACCGAGCCTCCTTTTCTCCCCCGCCGCGTTCCGCCGCCGTTACACCGACCGGTCTAACCCCAAAAATCCAAGGCGACGAATTATTTACACTTTATTCGCACACTCGATCCCGATTGTGGAGGGGCAAGAATGTCCGGCGCAACCTCACGCCTCAAGCAGCTGATTGCTGTCGCGAAAGAGGATTCAAGCGATAAAAGGCGCGATCTCCTGCGCGAGATTACAGACGTTTTCATGGCGGCGCCGGACCGCTACACCTCCAGCGAAATGCAGCATTTCGACGTCATCCTGAGCCGGGTGACCGAAAGCGTCGAAACGGCGCTCAGGCGCGAAATCGCTGAAAAACTCGCCGACGTGCCTTCGGCCCCGCGCGGCCTCATCCGCCAGCTCGCCCAGGATGAGATCAGCGTCGCCGAGCCGGTTCTGCGGCGCAGCGCCACCTTGACCGAAGAAGATCTCATTCGCGTCATCCGCCGTCGCGGCAAGGATCACATGAAGGCGATCACCCAGCGCCGCGAAGTGCCGGAAACCGTCTCGCACGAACTGGTTGAGCGCGGCGACAAGGACGTTCTGGTGTCGCTCGCCAAAAACAAGGGCGCGCGCTTCAAGACCGACACGATGGAAAAGCTCGTCGAGCAATCGCGTGAAGTCGAAGAGTTGCAAGCGCCGATGGCAAGCCGTTACGATTTGCCGCCGCAGCTTCTGACGCAAATGTATTTCTTTGTTTCGACGGCTTTGAAACGTGAGATCCTGCGCCGGTCGGATATGCTGGATCCGGCCTTGATCGACGAGGCGGTGGTTACGAACCGCTCGAAGATTCTCACCCAGGCGGTGACGGAAGCGAAGATCGACGTCGCCGAAGCGAAGAAGTTCATTTCCGACAAGATTCGCGCAAACGCGCTCAATGAAAGTCTCTTAAAGGAACTGATCGAGCTGCATCGCTCGACCGAATTTCTGCTCGGTTTTGCGCATTATATCGGGGTCGACGCCTCAACCGCGCAACGCATCCTTCAGGATCGTTCATGGGAGTCGCTGGCGATTTCGTGCCGCGCGGCCGGGCTGGAGCGCTCGACTTTCGCGAAGATCGTCTTCGGCATGCAGAAAAACCACGAACAGCAGAACAAGGCGCTGCGCATTCTCGACCTCTATCTGAAAATTCCCCAGGACGCCGCCGAACGCGTCATGCGGTTCTGGCGCGTGCGCGCCCAGGCCGCCGGCAACCGGCAGAAACGCAAGAAGCTCGGGATTCATTCGATCGCCAGCGCCAGGGCGTCAGGCTAATCCGCCTCGTCCAGAAAGGCGCGGCCTTCGCGGTCCTCGATTTCCACAATCCACAGATCCGGATCGATCGCGCATTCCTTTTCCAGCCGCGCGTCGATCTCCGACTCGGCGCGCGCCTCCTCAAACGGCTCGCGCCAGATTGGACGCCCGTCGAGATCGCGGCTCTGCATGAACAGCCGCGCCGTGGCGGCGCCGAGATAGACTTTGATCGCGACCGCGCCGGCGTCCGGATCGCCGCGCCGCGCCACAGTCGCGAACGCGCCTTCGCTGCGGCACCGCCGAATATGCGCCCTCACCCGGATTTCGGTTTTCAGGCGGAATGAACGATCGGGCATGGGGTTACTGGTGAATGGTGAATGGTGAATAGGGATTACACCAACGGTCCAAAGCTTTGACTCATCCTCATCCCTATTCCCTATTCACCACTCTCCCTCTCACGCCGCATCGGCGCCGCTGTCGTGACGGGCGGCGGTTTCGCGGCGATAGGCTTCAATGCGCTCAAGCTGGGTGAGAATGTCTTCGCCGTCAGCCGCCGCCGCCGGAGCGACGTCCTGATCCGCACGCAGCGGCGCGACCGTGGAAGATTCGCGCGAGGATGCGCCGAAAAAAGACGCGGGCGCTCCGGCGGCGTGCGCATCCTCTTCGCCGATCGCTTTCGGCGTGCGCAACGGCAACCGCAGGCGCGCGAGCAGCCCCTCGCCAGGCGCGCTTTCAAGCGTCAGCGCGCCGCCATGAAGCTCGGCCAGCGCGAAAGCAAGCGACAGGCCGAGGCCTGCGCCCTTGGCCCCGCGCACGCCGTCGCCCTGCACGGCGGTGAAGCGGGCGCCGAGTCCGGCGATCTGCTCCGCGCTCATGCCGACGCCTGTGTCTTTTACATCAAGCTGTAGCGCGTCTCCCTCAGCGCGCACCGTCACAGTAATTCCTCCCTCGCCGGTGAATTTGACGGCGTTGGAGAGAAGGTTGAGCAGAATCTGGCGGACCGCACGCGCATCGAGCAGGCTGTCGGGAATATTCGGCGCGACGTCGGTTTTCACCGCAAGACCGGCTTTTTCCGCATCCAGACGGATCATTTCGACGCATTCGCGCGCGAGCGCGCCGGCGTTGGCGATTTCAGGCTTGAGCGCATAGCGGTCGGCTTCAATCCGCGCCAGATCCAGCACCGTCGTGATCAGCGACATCAGATGTTTGCCGGAACCATGGATGAGGTTGACATATTCGTCGTATTTTTCGCAGCCGAGCGGTCCGAACGTTTCCTCGCGCATGGCGTCGGCGAAGCCGAGAATCGAGTTGAGCGGCGTTTTCATCTCATGGCTCAGGTCGGCCAAAAGGTCGGCCCGCGCCGCCGCTTCGGCCTGGGCGCGCTCGGCCGACTGGCGCAGCGCGCGTTCGCGGGCGTGCAGCCCGCCCCGGTCGCGAACGAGCGCGCGCAGGCGCCCGCCCCGCTCGGCCCGGACGATGACGTCGGTCCACAGCGCCGCCTTTTGCGGATGATGAAAGCGCAGCGTTGTCGGCGGCGCGTTTCCTTTCCCCGCTTCGGCGATCGCCTTGCGCAAGGCGGCGTGATCGTCGCGCCAGACGAAATCGGAAAGCGCCCTGCCCAGAAGCGATTCCGGCTTGCGCCACAGCAACGTCCGCGCCGCGGGCGAGACCTTAAGGATGCGGCCTTCCGGACTCAGTACGACGACCATCTCGCCCGGTCCGGGCAGCCACAATGGTCCCCGCTCCCGGCGGGAGAACGGCGCTGTCAGACGGGCGGTGAGATTCTTCAGCACGGTCTCGCCATTAACGAAGGCGTCATCATGATTAACGCAACCTCACCATCGCCCCGGCAACGTTAATAAATACTAAACCCCTGCAAATAGGCGGCCTTGCGGCGTATTTAAGGCGAATCAATATGTCCAATTTAGCTTCAATGCGTTTAGTATGCCAAAGCCGGAATTAATTGCGGATTGATAACGTCCAGCGTCCCCCTCGGGGAATTCATGCGAAGGGCTGGGAGAAGACCATATGTTGCGTAATCTTTCGCAGGTTCGCCGCCGGGCGCGTAGGCGCCCGAATTTCAATATCGGCGGCGTTCGCCGCCAGGCGCTGGCCCGCCGCGCTGCGATTGCATCCGTGGTTGTCGGCGCCGTCGTTTCCGGCGCGGTCGCCGCCGACACGCTCGCGCAGCCGCGCCAGACGCCGCTTGAGCGCCGGGCCGCCGATTACATCCTTTTCCGGGAAGACGTCGCCGCGATCGAAGCCGAACCGCTGAACAGCGCCGCCTCAACCCGCGAGGCGCACAAGCGTCTTGGCGCGCATGATTCCTATGCGCTTTCGGGCGGCTGGGTCGCCTACGCCGCGCTGGTGGCGGCCGACACGCCGGAATTCGCTGAAGCGTTGCAAAAAGAGCTTAGGTCGAAGAAGCGCCGCGGCCGCAGAGGTTTGAGCGGCAAGGACGCGTTTCTGGCAAGGCTCGCCGCAGACCCGTCCTATCCGCGCAAGCTCAATGGCGCCAAAGCGGCGATGAAGGCGGTGCTTGAAATGACCGCGCGCGATTCGGCCCGTTTCGCCGATCTTGGGGCTACCTTCAAAACCCAGGCCTACGCCATGCAGAAAACGAAATGGGGCAAACAGCGCATTCAGCCTGGTTCGAAACGGCTGAGCGAAGCGGCGCGTTATGCGACATCGCGCCCCGCTGCGCGGCCGCCGACGCTGGCGCCTGCGACCGATCACGGCGTCACCGCCCCGTCGCTTGCCAGCGCCGAGCCGGCCTGGTCGCCGGGCTGGGGTCAGTCGGCGGCGCCGGGCCGCATCAGTGAACCGAACGCGCAAGTGGTTATGGACCGCGTCCTCAATCTCGCAGCCCGCTACGCCATCGACGGCGTCAATGAAAAGGTTGTCGAGGTTTACGCCAAGAACGACCACAGCGAACGCTGCCTTTCACTCTCCAAGCTGACGCTCAACCAGTGCATCGCGGCGACGCGCACGCCCTATGAAGAAGCATTCTGCCTCGGCGAACATGGACTGAATGACGTGGCGACCTGCATCGGCTGGGTCGCCGGCGCAGGCGCGAGTTGAAGCGGATTCACAAAACGACAACCAGCGCCCGTCATCCCGTGCGCAATGCAGCGCGTAAATGCTGCTTTGCAGACACGGGACCGGCTGCATGTTGTTCCACGCAACACATCCAAAACGATCCCGTGTCAGTGCAATGACGCCAGAGCGCCGCAGCGCGCACGGGATGACGCTAAATGATTCTATTTCCCATTCGCCTTGCCCTCGGCGTCAGCGCGGCTTATTTCCTTCAAATGGCGAGCTTTGAAGATATCAAGCAGGATTTCGCGTTTCTCGACGCTTGGGACGACCGATACAAATATCTGATCGATCTCGGCCGCAATCTCGAACCCTATCCGGAGCAGGTGCGCGACGACGCTCACAAGGTGCGCGGCTGCGCCAGCCAGGTGTGGTTTTTCGCCGAGCATGAAAACGGCGCGCTCGTATTTTACGGCGACTCCGACGCCCATATCGTCAAGGGACTGATTGCAGTTCTGTTTGCGCTTTATTCCGGCAAAACCCCGCGGGAGATCGTCGATATCGATCCCGAATCCGCGCTCGCCCCGCTCGACCTCAAGGATCATCTGACGCCGCAACGCTCGAACGGGCTTGTATCCATGGTGAAGCGCATACGCAACATCGCCGCGGCCGACGGCGCCGGTTAGGACTATCTGCACGGCTTATAAGAAATCGACGCAGCCGCGCGGCGCGTTCGCGAGCGGTCAGACTGGCCGGGCGTCAGTTCGGGAACCGCTGTGTTCAACCTTTCGCGCAAGTAAGTTTCAAGAATTTCTATCTGCATATCGAACATCGGACTGTCGCGCCGGTCTTCGATCAGATGACAGGCGTGGCTCACAGTCGTTCGATCGCGATTGAATTCGGTCGAGATTGAAGACAACGGCAATTGCCCGACTACGTGCGCAAGATACATCGCCGCCTGTCGCGCCAGCGCCACCTGCGCGCCGCAGCGCTGTGACGACGCTAACCGCTCCATGGGCGCGCCGAATGCGACGGACGCAGTCTCCATCGCCAGCCTCGCGATCAGCCTTCTCTTCCGAACTGCAAACAGATCATCGTAACTGCCGTTATCCCGCGCCATGGGCGACTCCACGCAACGAACTCCTTCCGGAATTGATCACCCTTCCGGAATGATAAGTCTGGAGCGAAAGCCGTGGATAACTATCCCCGGAATAAAACCATGGGGCGAAGAATTAACCGAATGGCTGTTTTTTTCGCGCCGGGCGGGGCGCCGTCTCATGCAGCGCTCTCGCTGACCGCGACTCCCGACGCCGGAGAAAAGCACTGCTTTTCAATGTCGACCTTTGAATGGAGCCTCAGGCCGTCAGCGAGAGCTTGAGATCAGGCCAGGAACGACAGGATCAGCACGGCGCCGAGCACGATCGCCGTCCACAACGCCATGAAACCGATCGGCCATGAGCGTGCAAGCTGGCCTTCCGGCCCGTGCACGGCGTAGATGCGCGCAATCGCCGCCTCGGCCCGACCGTACAGGAACCGCCATATCACATTCCAGAGAGCCGTCGTCGCTCCCGCCGCCCACGCCAATAAGTTGCGGCCCGGAATGCGATAAAACCAATCGGTATCGAGATTCACCAGCGCTTTTTCAGCCGGATACCATTTCCAGACGATCAGGAGAGCAAACGCCAGCACCGCGAACAGAAGAAGCTGGGTCTGTTCGATCACATGCCACGGCGTGTAGGGGTCGTAGCCGGCGATGTGGTCTTGATAGGGCAAAAGCGCGAAAAGCGGCTCGGGAAAGACGCCGATGCCGACGCACAGGATGGCCGACGCCGTCATCGCGACGAGCATCATCGGCGGGGCTTCCTTCGGCCGCTTGCCGCTGTCATGGGCGAAAAAAGTGAAATAGGGGATTTTGATGCCCGCATGTTCCAAGACGCCGGCCGAGGCGAAAAGCATGACGAGCCAGATCCAGAACATGTGCTCGCCGGCGACGCCGTCGATGATCAGCCCCTTGGTGACGAAACCTGCGAACAGCGGAAAGGCTGAGATCGATAGCGCGCCGATGACGCAGTAGATCATGGTGAGCGGCATGGTGCGGTAAAGCCCGCCGAGTTCGGTCGCCTTTGACGTCCCCGTCCGGTACATCGCCGCGCTCACGGCCATGAAGAGAAGGCTTTCAAAGATGATGTTGGAGAAGGCGTAGCCCACGGCGCCATTGAGGGACGCCGCCGTGCCGACGCCGATGCCGACCACCATGAAGCCGACCTGGTTGTTGATCGAATAGCAGAGAACTTTCCGAAGATCGTTTTCGATGAGCGCGAAGAAGATCGGGAAAAGCGTCATCACCGCGCCGATATAGATAAGCTCATGGGTCCCCGGGAAAGCGCGGGCGAGCGAATAGACCGCAAGTTTCGTCGTGAAGATCGACAATACGATCGTGCCGGAGATGCTGGCGCGCGGATAGGCGTCCTGCACCCAGTTATGCAACAGCGGAAAGGCGCTCTTGATCCCGAAAGCGAGAAAGAGAACAAGGCCGGAAAGTTTCAGCGCGCCTTCCGCGTCGCGGAGGCCGACCTCGCCGAAGGCGAGCGAGTCTGTTTCGCGGAAGATCAGAACGACGGCGGCCAGTAGAAGCACGCCCGAAAGAATCTGGATCGACAGATAGCGCAGGCCGGAAAGATAGGTCGCCCGCGTTCCCGGCGCCCAGACGAAGAAGACCGAGGTGATCGCCGCAAGCTCCCACCACACAAAGAGCGTGATGAGATCGCCCGCCAGCACGCCGCCGAGCGCTGCGGCCGGATAGGCGAGCGTCGCAAAACTCTGGGCCCGGTCTTTCTCATGCCAGGCGTAGATGATGTTGAGCGCGGCGGCGATGTGGAAGACGACGGCGAAGACCCGCGCCAGCGGATCGATGCGCAAGGTTGTCAGCGTCTCGCCGAAAAGCGTCACGGCGCCGAACTCGCCGAGCCCCAGCCGGTAAAGCTGCGCCGCGCCCGCCGCGACGAAGACCAGCATGAAGACGCGCCTTAGCGCGGCCGGAACGAACACGCACAAGAGCGCGCCGACCGTCAGGATAACGGCCGGGTTGGCGACGAGCGCCGCGATGACGCTATTCGCGCTCGTCATAATAGGTCTCCTTGCGGCCGACGAGGGCTCGAAGATGCTGGCCGGCGAGTACGATGAACATGAAGGCGACGAAACCGTAGACGGCGAAAAAGACGGGAAATTCCTCCGCCTCGAAATGCGGATGCGGGTTACGCCATTCGCTGTAGAACCCCGCCGCCGCCGCAAGCGCGCAGGCTGCAAAGAGCGCGAACAGAATAAAGCGGCGAACCGCCGGCCTGTCGGCCCAGCCGGCGTCGTCGGGATTGTGGTGATTATGATCGCTCACTCGGAATCTCCATTCAGCGCAGCATCGTTCCCCTCCCTTGGAAAGGGAGGGGTTAGGGGAGGGATTGTTTGCAATCTGAAAGTCCCATCGATGCGGCTTACAATCCCCACCCTAACCCTCCCCTTTCCAAGGGGAGGGAATCCCGCCCTCCACCCGGTCAAGCGAACGCAGTTCAATTGCCCGATGTAGAATGGTCTCGGCGACGCCGATCAGGTTCTCCCTCACTTCGTGATTCCAGAAACGCATCACTTCAACGCCGTTCCGGTTCAGATATTCTGTAGGGCGAACGTCGCGCACGATTTCTCGATCGTATCCGTGCTGGTCGCCGTCCAGCTCGATACAAAGCCTGATTTCCGGGCAGTAGAAATCAAGCACATAGGGACCGATCGGATGCTGACGGCGAAACTTGAATCCGCCAAGCTGCGCCTGATTCAACTTGGTCCACAATATTCGCTCTGCAGGAGTTGCATCGCGTCTTAATGACCGTGCTTCAAACGTCTGCTGGCGGGTTCGCGAAAATTCCGCCCAACCCTCGCCGCAACTCTTTCGTCCGCGTTCCTCCATCACCCGCCTCCAATCAGCGGCGCGAGGTAATCGTAAAGCCCGCCGGCGCAGAAAAAGAGAATGAGCGCGCCGAGCGCGGTGACGACCGGCGGCGCGACGCAGAAGAACGGCGCTTCCTTCAGGCGGCCCCATTCGATCTTCGCCTCTGCGCCGGCGCCCTGCGCCTTGCTGTCTATCGTCGCCGGCGACATGTAGAAAGCCTGCACGGGAATCGACAAGAGATAGATGACATTCAGCACCGACGAAACCATCAGCACGACGACCATGGCGAGCTGGTGGGCGTCGGCCGCGCCGAGCATCAAGAGAAATTTCGGCCATGAGCCGCCCATCGGCGGCAGGCCGACAATCGACATCGCGCCGATGAAGAACGCGCCGAACGTGAACGGCATGACGCGCCCGAGCCCGCGCATTTCCGAAACGTTCTGCTTGTGGGCCGCCACATAGATCGCGCCGGCGCACATGAAGAGCGTCATCTTGCCGAAGGCGTGCATGGCGATCTGCATCGCCCCGCCCATCACGCCCATCGAGGTGGCGAGCATCGCCCCGAGCGTTACATAGGAAAGCTGGCTGACAGTCGAATAGGCGAGCCGCGCCTTCAGATTGTCCTTGTGCATGGCGATTGCCGAGGCGAGCAGGATCGAGCCGCCGGCGATCCAGATGAACGGCGTCGCGGCGCCGCTTTCCCGCAGGAAATCAGCCCCGAAAATATAAACCGTCACCTTGAGAACGGCGAACACGCCCGCCTTGACGACGGCGACCGCATGCAGGAAGGCCGACACCGGCGTCGGCGCCACCATCGCGTTCGGCAGCCAGGAATGCAGCGGCATCAGCGCCGCCTTGGCGATGCCGAAAACGAACAGTCCGAGAAGAACCGGCACGAGCGGACCGACCGTATCGATATGCGCCGCCATAACGCCGCCCGGCGTGAAGTCGATGTTCCCTGTCAGCGTGTAGAGCCACACGATCGCCGGCAGCAGAAGCCCGATCGAGGCGCCCATCAGCATGGCGAGATAGACGCGGCCGCCGCGCCGCGCCTTGGCGTCGCCCTTGTGGGTGACGAGCGGGAAGGTCGAAAGAGTCAGGATCTCGTAGAAGACGAACATGGTGAAAAGGTTCGCCGAATAGGCGACGCCCATCGCGGCGCCAATGGCGATCGCAAACGACATGTAAAAGCGCGTCTGATGCTTCTCGTTCCCGCCGCGCATATAGCCGATCGAATAAAATGAATTGACCAGCCAGAGGAAGCTCGCGAGCAGCGCGAACATCGCCCCCAGCGGTTCGGCCTGAAAAGCGAGCGGCAGCCCGTCGACGATTTCGAACAGGATATAACCCGGGCGTTGTCCTTCGCCGACGGCGGAAAACACCGTGATCGTCAGTATAAGGAGAATAGCGCTTGTCGCCAGCGTTACGCCCTCCCGGATATTCGGCGACCGCCCGGTCAGCCATATCAGCACAAAGCCGATAGCCGGCGCAGCAAGCGTCAGGGGAATGGCGAGACCGGGAGAGATCATGAGCATTCTCCCGGTACGGCTGCAGCCCGCAGCGCAATTCTTCCCCCGCTTGCGGGGGAAGCAGCCCGAAGGGCCGAAGGGGGTTTACCGAAGAGGATCAAAGCACAGACGCTCGCCGAAAATTCGCGACCCCGTCCGTCCGCTTCGCGGACACCTCCCCCGTAAACGGGGGAGGAATATTTTCGGGCGTCACATGCAAGCGCCATCACCGCCCTCCCCCGATCGTCATCAGCACATCCGCCGCAGCGCTTGCAATCCCGCCCGTAAGGTCAGTCTGCAGGCCGAAATAGATATTGGCGGCGATCAGCGCCCACATCGGAACGAGCATCGACAAGGGCGCGTCCTTTACGGGGCCGGCGAGCTTTCCTTCCGCCGGCGGCGGGCGCAACAGCATCATCTCTGCGACGCGCCCGATATAGATGAGCGCGATGAGAGAGCTCGCCACTACGAGAAAGCCCGCCGCCCATTGGCCGGCGCCGAAAGCGGCTTTCAAGAGAAACCATTTCGAAATGAGGCCCACGGTCCCCGGCGCGCCCACAAGCGCCAGCCCGCTAAGAATGAATGCGCCCGTCGTCGCCGGCATGCGCCGTCCAAGCCCGTGAAACGCCTCGTTGGCGTGCGAGCCCAACCGCAACACCACGCAGGCGACGCTCATGAAAAGCGCGCCCTTCATCAGCCCGTGGTTGAACACGTGAACGAGCGCCGCGGTCAGGCCTTCCTTCGTGCCCAGAGAAACGCCCAACAGCATGTAGCCGATCTGCGCCACCGACGAGTAGGCGAGCATTCTTTTGACGTCGTCCTGAAAGACCGCGACCAGCGAGGCGACGACCATGCCGATCAGCCCAAGCGGCAAGAGCACATAGGCAAACGCCGCCGACATGAACGCGAAGTCGGGGCTGAAGATCGAATAGAAAAACCGCACCAGCACGTAGATCGCAACCTTGGTGGCGGTCGCGGCGATGAATGCCGTCACTGCTGACGGCGCGTATGTGTATGCGTTCGGCAGCCACAGATGCATCGGCAGCATCGCCGCCTTCAACCCGATGCCGACGACGATGAAGGCGAAGCCGGCCTCGACGACGCGGTTTTCCTGCCCGGCGAGACGCACATGCAGATCGGCCATGTTCAGCGTGCCGGTCGCCTGATAGAGAAGCCCGATGCCGATGACGAAAAAGGTCGCGCCGATCGTGCCCATGACGAGATAATTAAAGGCGGCGGTAAGCGCCCGGCGGTCGCGGCGCGCGCCCATCGCCACAAGCGCATATGTCGACAGCGAGGAAATCTCGAGGAAGACGAAAACGTTGAAAGCGTCGCCGGTAATTGTCACGCCAAGCAGTCCGGCGATGCAGATCAGCATCGCGCAATAAAAGAGCGGCGACTGGCGCTCATCGATTTCCGAACGAACGCTGTCATAAGCGAACGGAAATATGACCGCGGCGATGCCCGAAACAAGAAACAGCACGAGCGCGTTGGCCAGGTCGATACGGTACTCGATGCCGAGCGGCGGCGCCCAGTCGCCGAGATGATAGGAAATGAGTCCTGCATTGGCGACGTTGTGCAGAAGCGCCGCGCAGGCGGCGAATATCAGCCAGCTGACCAATGTCGCCCAGGCCCAGGGGGCGCGTCCCTTCGGCATCAACAGCGCCAGCGGCGCCGCAATCAGCGGCATGATGACCGGCAAAACCGGAACCTGAGACAGAAGCTGGCTCATGCGCCCGCCTCCGCCGTTTCCGCGGGCGGCGCGCCGAATTCGGCGATATGGTCGGCGGCTTCGAGCTCGTCTTCTTCGATGGTGCCGTACGCTTCGCGGACGCGCACGGCGAGCGCCAGTCCGACCGCCGTCGTCGCCACGCCAACGACGATGGCGGTGAGGATGAGCACATGCGGCAGCGGGTTCGTATAGATGACATCGGCTGCGTGGGCGGCGGCTTCGACGGCGTGGCCGGCGGCGTCGGCTGTCTGCGTCGCGGCGTCTGCGTGATCCGGGCCGGCGACGTCGAAGGACGGGCCGGCGCCGGCAGCGTCCTTTGCTTCGCGTAGAATGTCGTTGGCGATCTTGCCCGGCTCCGCATGAAGCGAGTCGGCGGCCCCAGCGGCGGCGTCAGCGCCTTCGGGCGGGGCGGCCGTGATGTCGTTCGGCTTTACGCCCGCGAACGCGTTGGAAATCTTGTCCTCATGCAGGCTCTTCGCCGTCTCGCCAAGCGCGGCGGTTTCGGACGCAGCGTTCAACGTTTCCGCATGTTCAGGCGTCGCCGCAGCCGAGTGGCCGCCGGCGTCCTCGCCATGACTTTCTTCACCGTGGCCGCCTTTGATGATCGGCGCCGTTCCGCCGACGATCTTGCCGATCGTGATGTAGTAGATGAACACCGATGTCTGGAATATGTTGAGCCCGACAACTTTCTTCACCAGATTGCCGCGGCTGAATACGATATAAAGACCGGTCATCATCAGCAGGATGACGATCCAGTAATTATACCGTTCAAGAATGAATTCGAGCGCCATGCCGTCCGGTCACCAGTGTTTGGGATCGATTTCAGGCTCGCGCCCGGCGAAATGATAGAAAATCGTCAGCATGGTCGAAGCCACCGCCGTTCCGACCCCGAATTCGACCAGCAGGATGCCGTAATGCTGGCCGGCGTTATGGGTCGAATCCGGCGCAAGCGCGTCATAACCCAGAAGATTGCCGCCGAGCAGCATCGTCGCCGTGCCCGTGCCGGCGTAAAGCAATAGCCCGACCGCCATGCCGACGCGCAGGACCGCTTGCGGCAGCGCGCGTTTCGTCGCCTCAAGGCCGAAACACAAAGCATGCAGCATGAAGGCCACGGCGAAGATGACGCCGGCCTGAAACCCGCCGCCCGGACCGAAATCGCCGTGAAACTGAACGTAGAGCGCGAACAAGAGGATCGGCGCGAACAGGACCTTGGTCGTAATCCGGAGAATGACGTGCTCCATGCTCACTCCCCATCCTTTACATCGTCGACCGGTTTGCCGCCGCGCACGCTGCCCGCGCCCAAAAGCAGCATCACCGCGACGCCGGCGGTGAAAATCACCATGGTCTCGCCGAGCGTGTCGAAACCCCGATAGCTCGCCAGCACCGCGGTCACTACATTCGGCACGCCGACCTCATGGGGCGTGCGTTCGATATATTCCTGCCCGACATAGCTGTTGGCCGGAGCGTTGGCGTCTCCGAAAGCCGGCATGTCGATCGTGGCGTAAAAGAGCGCCGCGCCGACCGTGATAACGACGGCGAGCGCAACCGGCGCGCGGCCGGGCGTGACCGGTTTTTCCCGGCGGCTCGTCAACAGCATGCCCCCCAGCATCAAGATGGTGGAAATTCCTGCGCCCACGGCGGCTTCCGTAAAGGCCACGTCGACCGCATCGAGGGAGACGAAAAACGACGCCGACAGCAGGCTGTAAACGCCTGCGAGCATCACCACCGCGAACAAATGCCTGAGCTTCAGCATGGTGAGCGCGACAAGAAGCAGCATCGTCAGCAGTGACACGTCGAGCAGGACGATCGGCGTCAGAACGGGCGTGAAATCATTCGTCATGCCTCGTCCTCCCGCTTGAGATCGGGGCCGAGCATGGGTTTCAGACCCACAACCCAGGCCGCATGCGCGATCGCGTGGGTGGCGACCGGGCTCGTGAACATCAGGAAGGCGCCGATAAAAACGAGTTTTGCGACCGTGATCCAGTTCGGCGCCTGCAGCGCCATGCCGATCAAAATGAGCTCCGCCCCTGCAGTGTCGGTGACGCCGGCGCCGTGCATGCGCGTGAAGAAATCAGGAAAGCGCACGATGCCGACGGCGCCGATAACCACGAACGCGCCGCCGATGAGAAAAGCAGCCCAGGACAACACGTCGCGAAGAAGGTCCAGCTCGATCATTGGCGGTCCCCCTCGTCGAACACCGGCTTGACGGCGTTGGTCCCGTCCATTGAAACCGCGAAGGTCCGATATCGGAAGAATTTCAGGATCGCAATTGTGGCGACGAAATTGATAAGCGCGTAAAGAAGCGCAATGTCGAGGAAGTCCGGCCGGCCGGAAAGAAAGCCCATCAGCCCGATAAGCAACACCGTCTTGGTGCCGAAGCTGTTGCCGGCGAGCACGCGATCATAAAGCGACGGTCCTGCGAAGGCGCGGGACAGCGCCAGCACCATGGCGACGATGATCGCCGCCGTAGCAGCCGCAAACATGGTCACGCGCGCCTCCGTTCGATGCGCGCGACCCTGCCGCCCATATCGGCGAGCCCCGCCTCGTCGCCAAGTTCTTCCGTTAACGCATGAACCAGGATGCAGTCATCGTCGAGATCGACGCTCACCGTGCCCGGAGTCAATGTGATCGAATTGGCGAATATGACGCGCCCGACCGTCGACGTCTGCCTTGCGGGAACGCGGATCATCATGGGCGACAGTTTCGGCTTGACCGACAGGGCCTGACGCGCGACGGCGAGATTCGCCTTGCCGATCTCAACGATGAGCCAGGGCATATAGGCGAGCACGCCGGGAAAGACGCCCCCCGGGACGCCTTCGGGATCAAGCATGCCGGCGCGATGCGCCAGCCACACCGAAAGCGCGACCGACGCCGCCCCGAAGCCAAGCAGCAAAGGCTCATCGAAATAGCCGGACAGCAACAGCCACAGAACCGTGAGCGCCGCGCCAAGTATGATAAATCGCCCCATGCGCCCCTGTTCCGCGCTCCGTCGTTCGACGGTTTTCACCCGATGGACGTCGCTCCAGCAGGCTTACATGACGCGCCCGCACGTCGCCGGAACCGGCAAGAGCGACAATAAGAAGGCCGGAAATCTCGCAGATTCCGGCGGAAAATCAATGGCGTTTGCCGGGTTTCGGGATTGCGATCAGATCGTGATGCGGTTTGCGCCGCCAGTCGCGAGCCGCCCTAG
>JBHHVZ010000054.1:0-18617 GCA_046756245.1 Parvularculaceae bacterium | reverse complement strand
CCGTCCGCGTCTATTATGAGGACACCGATTTTTCCGGCGTCGTCTATCACGCCAACACGCTGAAATTTTTCGAGCGCGGCCGCACCGAGGCGCTGCGCGAATGCGGTTTCAGCCACGCCGAACTTCTCGGCGAGGCCGAGCCGATCGTCTTCGCCGTGCGCAAGATGGCGGTGGAATGGATCGCGCCGGCCAAAATCGACGATCTTCTCACCGTCGAGACGCGCTTTCTCGCCGGCCGCGGCGCGCGCCTGGCGCTCGAGCAGGAAATCCGGCGGGACGAGACGCCGATCGCCCGCGCCGACGTCGAGGTCGCGGCGATGAATCTTTCCGGAAAACCCCGGCGTCTGCCCGCCGCCATCCTCGAAAAATTCAGTTCTTTAACCTCCGCGCGCTAGAACCGCTGCCTGTCGGCGCGGGCCGGTCGGACGCGCTGGATCGCATTAAAGTTTGGAAAATCAGGCCTCAAGCCGCATCCGGGCCGCGGATTCGCCTAAATTCCTCGCGATAGGGGATACAAGAAACGTCTTGGCGATGATAACCATATTCTGCCCTGCGCGCGGGTTTTAAGCGCGAAAGGGTAGGTTGCGCCCGGCAAGGGCGTATCGGCAATTCAAGGTGCAGTCCCGCGCGGCGGGTGTCTTAGGGGAATAACAATGGAAACAGACGTCGCGGCGGCGGCCATGGGCGGCGATTTCAGCCTCTTCAGCCTGTTTTTGCGCGCCGACCCGGTGGTCAAGACGGTTATGGCCATTCTCGCCATCGCCTCGGTTTGGTCGTGGGCGATCATCATCGACAAATCGCTCGTGTTCGGGCGCCTGAAGCGAAAATCCCGTCGGTTCGAGGATCAGTTCTGGTCCGGCAAGCCGCTTGACGAGCTTTACCGCAAGATCGGCGACAAGGCCGATCATCCGATGGCGCGGGTTTTCGCCGCCGCCATGGTTGAATGGGCGCGCGCAAAAGACTCAAGCCGCACCGACGCGTTCGTGGTCGGAACCAAAGCGCGGATCGACAAATTGTTGAATGTCACCGTCTCGCGCGAGCTCGAAGTCGCCGAGCGCAATCTCGGATTTCTCGCGACGGTGGGATCGGCCGCGCCTTTCATCGGCCTCTTGGGCACCGTGTGGGGCATCATGAACGCCTTTCAGGCGATCGCGCTGACGAAGGACACCAACCTCGCCGTCGTTGCGCCGGGCATCGCCGAGGCGCTGTTCGCCACCGCGCTCGGCCTGCTCGCCGCCATTCCGGCGGTCGTCGGCTACAACCGCTATTCGGCCGCGTTGAATTCCTTTGCTGTCAGGCTTCAGGGTTTCGCTGACGAATTTTCGGCGATCCTGTCGCGCCAGCTCGATGAGAGGGGGCGGTAATGGTCGGAGTCGTCAACGGATCGACCGGCGGCGGGCGCCATCGTCCCGGCAGGCCGCGGCCGATGGCCGAAATCAACGTCACGCCGCTGGTCGACGTGATGCTCGTGCTGCTGATCGTCTTCATGGTGGCCGCGCCGCTTTTGACCGTCGGCGTCGCCGTCGATCTTCCCGAAACCGCCGCCGATCCGATTCAGGATCAGGGCGAGCCGCTTACCGTCACCATCACCGCCGACGGCGTCATCTACGTGCAGGAAACGGCGGTCGACATCGACAGTCTTGTCCCGCATCTCGAGGCGATCGCTGTCGCCGGTTACGACCAGCGCATATTCATCAGGGGCGATCAGTCCCGTTCTTACGGCGATATCGTACGGGTGATGGGACGCATCAACGCCGCCGGTTTCCGGCGCATCGGGCTCGTAACCGATCCTGAGTTGAGTTAGTCGCCCGGGAGGGCCGAGGGGACCCATGCGTTTCGGCTTTTTCGCTTCCCTTCTCGTCCACCTCGCGGTGGCGGGGCTGGCGTTGTTGTCGCTGCCTGAAAGCTGGCGGCCCGACGTCGAAGCCGAACCGTATGTGCCGATTGAGCTGATAAGAGAAGCCGAACTCGCGGAAAAAACCAGCGTTCCAGCCGCGCAGCCCGAGCCGGTAGAAGAAGTCGAGCCCGAGCTTCCCGAACCTGAACCCGAGCCCGAACCAGTCGCGGAAGAACCGGCGCCGGTCGAACCGGAGCCGGAACCCGAACCGGCGCCGGTCATCGAAGAACCCGCGCCCGAGCCCGAGAAGAAAGTCACGCCGGCGCCGGAAGCTCCCAACATTCGTCCCAAGAAGGAGAGCGACGAACTCGATCTCGAAGCCCTGTCGGCGCTTGTAGACAAGGCCAAAAAGGAAACCGAGCGCGCGACCGAGCCCAGCGAAACGCCTTCCGAAACCGCCGAGGAGTCGGAGCAGACGCGTCGCGCCGTCGGCGCCGGAGATCGCCTGACGGCGAGTGATTACGCGAAGCTGCAAGCGGCGATGTATGAATGCTGGCGTCCGCCCTTTGGCGCGCCGGAAGCCGAAAAGCTGAACGTGATTGTGGAAATCCGGCTCGACCGGGACGGAACGCTCGATGGAGAGCCGAAAGTGCTGAACGCCACGGCGATCGCGCTTTCGGGCAACCCATTCTGGAAAACCGCCGAACAGGCGGCGGTGCGCGCCGTAATTTCGTGCCAACCCTATGATTTTCTCTCTCAGGACCGCTATGAAACATGGCGCGAGATTGAGATGAATTTTGATATGACCGAAATGGTCGGGCGCTAGGGCCTGTGGACATATACCGGGGCGACGAAGCGAGAGCGATATGATGAAAATGATGATCAAGATCCTGATGACGGCCCTGGCGATGCTTGTCGCGCATCCGGCGTTTGCACGCGTCCGGATCGACATCACGCAGGGCAATATCGAGCCGATGCCGATCGCGACGCCCGATTTTTTGGGCCGCAACGATATGACGGCGGGCCTCGGGCGCGACATCACCGGCGTCCTGATGGCCGATCTCGACCGCTCGGGCCTTTTCGCCGTCATCGATCAGCGCGCCTATATCGAACGCCCTGAAAGCGTCAATGTGCGTCCACGCTTCGCCGACTGGCGAATCATCAACGGCCAGGTTCTGGTCGTCGGAGAAGTCGCCGAACTGCCGGACGGGCGCATTCAGGTCTCGACGCGCGTCTGGGACGTTTACGCCGACGAACAGCTCGGCGCGGTCGCATTTAAAACGCCTGCGGACAATTGGCGCCGCGCCGCCCACAAGGTGGCCGATTTCGTTTACAAGCAATTGACTGGCGAAGAAGGCTATTTCGACACGCGCATTGTCTTCGTTCATGAAACGGGACCGAAGGAAGATCGCGTAAAGCGGCTAATGATCATGGATCAGGACGGCGCCAATCCGGTGCCGCTGACCGACGGCCTCGATTACAAGGTGCTGACGCCGCGCTTTTCGCCGACGCAGCAGCAGATCACCTATATGGCGCTCTTCGCTAACCGGCCGGGCCAGGTCTATCTTTTCAATATAGAAACCGGCGAGCAGGAGCAGCTCGGCACGTTTCGCGGCATGACCTTCGCCCCGCGCTTTTCGCCGGACGGCACCAGGGTCATCATGAGCATGGAGCGCGGCGGCAATTCCGACGTCTTCATCATGGATCTTGCAACCCGGCGGCTCACCCGTCTCACCGACAATCCGGCGATCGACACCTCGCCCACAATGTCGCCGGACGGACGCCGCGTGGCGTTCGCATCCGACAGGGGCGGGTCGCAGCAAATCTATGTGATGGACTTAAACGGCCGGAATCAGCGACGCATCACCTTCGGAGAAGGGCGCTATCAAACGCCGGTGTGGAGCCCGCGCGGCGACCTCATCGCCTTTACGCGCCAGTATCAGGGGCGGTTTTATATCGGCGTCATTCGTCCGGACGGCACCGGTGAGCGGCTTTTGACCGAAAGCTTTCTCGACGAGGGTCCGACCTGGTCGCCGAACGGCCGGGTGCTCATGTTTTTCCGGCAAACGCCCACGCGCGCCGACGGCTCCGGCGGCTCCAGCGCGCTCTGGTCGGTCGATCTGACCGGCCGCAATCTGCGCCGGGTCAGGACGCCCGCAGACGCCTCGGATCCGGCCTGGTCGCCTCTTTTGCCGTAAAATCAGTCCGTTGTAACTGAAAATTCATTTTCGAGCCGGAACGGGCGTCCTTGATTGCGGCGCAAGTCCCCGCTACGATTCAAACGTTGGTTAGACTTTTCTGTTTAACCTGCAGTCTATGGAGAGGTTGCGATGCTAGGTTCGCCCAAAGGCCTTGCGTCGCAGGCGTGTGCGCCGAAGGATTCATAAGGGGCTGATTGCGGGGGGCGCGCTCGTTGAGGCCCGGGAACGGCTAGGTGGAGCAAAATCTATCATGACGGGAATGAAATTATTTAAAATCGCAGGAATCGCCGGTTCATTCGTGCTGCTCGCAGCTTGCGCATCAACCGGTCCGGACGTCGATGCATCAACCACGACGGAGCCGACAGTCGCTGCTCCGCCGACGGGCCCGGTTCCGGGAAGCCAGGAAGATCTTGAACAGGCGGCCGGACACCGCGTGTTCTTCGCATTTGACGAATACACGCTGACGTCCAGAGCGCAATCGACGCTGGCGCGTCAGGCGGCGTGGCTCAAGGAGTATCCGGAAACGCGCATTCTTATCGCCGGTAACTGCGATGAGCGCGGCACGCGGGAATACAACCTTGCGCTCGGCGCGCGCCGCGCCGAAGCCGCCCGGTCGTATCTTGTCAGCCTCGGCGTCGACAGCGCCCGCGTCACGACCGTCTCGTACGGCAAGGAGCGGCCGCTCGATCCGCGTTCCACTGAAGAAGCGTGGGCGCTCAACCGGAATGCGACGACGACTCTGACCGGTGTCGGCTCATAAGCCAGTGAGCAACTGAGCAATTCAGAAACGCGCCGGTCCACGCCGGCGCGTTTTTGCGTCATAGTTTGGCCCAGAGCCTGGACTATGAAGAATTTGACAGGGTGACTGGCGCTATCCGCCTGGGACACGCTAAGGTTCCCTGTCTTTCAACGCCAGCCGGCCAGAAAACAGTTACAGGCGGTATGTCATGCGAACCTCACTTTTTTCCGCTCTTTTAGGCGCAGCTTTCGCGCTCACGGCCTGTGCGACGCCGGCGGCGGCGCAGCGCGGCGAGCTTTCCGGGATCAACGACCGGCTCGCACGCATGGAGCGCACGGTCGCGCAGCTTCAGGCGGCGCTCAATCTTGACGACGGCGCAGCAGGCTTGCAGCCGGGCGGCGATGCGGCGAGCCTGACAGTGCGCGTCAGCCAGCTTGAGCGCGAACTGCAGGAGCTCACGGGGCGCGTCGAAGAGCTATCATTCAAGCTCGAGCAGGCGAACCGGCGGCTCGAGGCGGTCAGCCAGGTAATGGCGAATGGCGGTCAGGCTGGTTCTCAAAGGCCGGATGGATTCGGCGCTCAGGCGAGCAGCGGCCCGGTCGATTTGTCCTCCGGCGATCCGATCGCCGACCGGCTCGGCGCCGCCGGCGCGCAAACCCGCGGGGCCGCGCCCGTTGAATTGCCTTTCGATCCCGACGCGGCGTTCGAGTACGCCTCCGGGTTTCTTCTCCAGGGCGATTACGACCGCGCGCAGGAAGCGTTCGAGCTCTATGTCGAGGCGTTTCCCAATCATCCGCGTACGCCTGATGCGCAGTTTCGGCTCGGCGAGATATATCTCGCCACCGGCGCGAATGCAGACGCCGCCGACGCGTTCATCAAGCATATCCGGAATTTTCCGAATGATCCGCGTGCGGCGGAAGCCTATCTGAAGCTCGGAACAGCGTTTGCGCGCCTCGAGCAGCCCGATCAGGCGTGCAAGGTGTTCAAGTCCATGAAAAGCAAGTTTCCGAACGCCGCGCCCGCCGTCATGCAACGCGCCGACATCGAAATGGCGCGGATCAACTGCAAATAACGGCCTTGGAAAAGGGCGCGCACACGCCGGTCGCCCCTGACGAGTTCCGCGCGGCGCTCGACGCCTTGAAAGCGCCTGCGCGCGTTGCGCTGGCGATTTCCGGCGGACCGGATTCGATGGCGCTCGCCTGTCTGGCGGCGGAAACAAAAAGCCTGAACGCGGAGATTTTCGCCTTTACGGTCGATCATGGTTTGCGGCCTGATGCCGCCGACGAGGCCGTGCGCGCGGGCGCGTGGTGCGCAGCGTTGGGTTTTACGCACCAAGTGTTGCGCTGGCGCGGAGAAAAACCGGCCTCAGGCGTTCAGGAGGCCGCCCGGCGCGCCCGCTATCGGTTGCTGGCGGAGGCTGCGAATAAAGCCGGCGCGGCCGCGATCCTGACCGCGCACAATCTCGATGACCAGGCGGAGACAGTTTTCATGCGCCTGGCGCGCGGGGCGGGACCGCAAGGTCTCGCCGCCATGGCCGAAGACAAGCTGATTGCGGCCGGGCCCGGCGCGCCGGTGCGCCTGCTTCGCCCAATGCTGGCGATCCCGCGCGCCCGTCTGATCGCGACGCTTGCTGCGCGCAGACAGGACTATGTCGACGACCCGAGCAATGAAGACCCCGCCTTCGAGCGGGTGCGGGTGCGGGCATTGCTCGCCGCGCTCGAAGAGCAGAACCTTTTAAGCGCTCAGGCGTTGGCGCGGACCGCTGATTCGATGAGCGCCGCCGCGCGCCGTCTGATGAAGGCTGAAGATCGCCGGTTTCGCCGCGCCGGCGGCTGTTTTTACGCCTGGGGCGGGGCGAGCGTTGACGTCGACAGGCTCGATGCGTCATTCGCGCCTGTGTTGCGCCGTCTCATCCATGCAGTCAGCGGCGCTGATTATCCTCCCCGCGAGGCGGATTGCGCACAGGCCCTGTCAAAAGCGCTCGACGCGGGTGCGGCGGCGCTTGGCGGAGCGCTTTTGAAACAGCGCGAACCGCGCCTTTTTGTGATGCGCGAGCCGGCGGCGCTCACGGGCCGCGTCGACAGCGCGCCTGCGGAGCCTGCGCCGCTGCCGCCGAACAGCCGGATCCTGTGGGACGGACGTTTCATTGTCGACGACGCGGACGGCGGTCCGGCGCTCGAGGTCGCGGCGCTTGGCGAGGCGGGCTTTGAAGCTCTGGGCCCGCGCGCCGGGCTTGTCGACGCCCCTCGCGAAGCTCTGCTTGCAACGCCGGCGATCTGGCGCGCAGGCGCTTTCCTGGCCGCGCCGGCGCTGGGAATCCGCCAGCCGGACGCGCCGGGCGTGCGGGCCCGCCCGATCGCCGAAGAGCGCTATTTTCGCCGTATTCTGCGGTTTTGATGAAGGATCAGAAATCTCCGGCCCGGCGGTGGCGCGGGCCTTTGTTAACGCCTATCTAATAACATTGACAGGCGGGCGGCCTGCCCGAGGCGGGCGGGCGAAAAGGACCGGTTTATGAATGGACGGAATTTCCTTATCTGGGGCCTCGTAATCATTTTCTTCCTGATTGCGCTCCAGATATTCGAGTTTTCAAACCCCGGCCCGTCGGTCGAGCGGCTTACCTATTCCGACTTCGTCGAGCGCATTGAGGCGCAGGACGTCAAGACCGCCAAGATCGACGGCGAACGCGTGGAAGGAAAACTTTCCGACGGCAAGGACTATGTCACGACCGTGCCGGCGAGCAGCAACATCGCCGACCGTCTGGTCGAGGCGAAGGTGCCGACGGAAATCCGCCCCGACGAAGAACTGCCGCTCGCGCTGTCGGTTCTGTTCAACGTCCTGCCTTTCCTGATTTTCCTCGCCTTCATCTTTTTCGTGCTGCGTCAGATGCAGGGCGCCGGCGGCAAGGCCATGGGTTTCGGCAAGTCGCGCGCCAAGCTTTTGACCGAACGTCAGGGCCGCGTCACCTTTGACGACGTCGCCGGCATCGACGAAGCCAAGGAAGAACTCGAAGAGATCGTCGAATATCTGAAAGACCCGATGCGGTTCCAGCGTCTCGGCGGCAAAATCCCCAAAGGCGCGCTCCTGGTCGGCCCGCCGGGTACGGGTAAGACGCTTCTGGCGCGCGCCATCGCCGGCGAAGCGAATGTGCCGTTCTTCACAATTTCCGGTTCTGATTTCGTCGAGATGTTTGTCGGCGTCGGCGCATCCCGCGTGCGCGACATGTTCGATCAGGCGAAAAAGAACGCGCCCTGCATCATCTTCATCGACGAAATCGATGCGGTCGGACGCCATCGCGGCGCAGGCCTCGGTGGCGGCAATGACGAACGCGAGCAGACTTTGAACCAGCTTCTCGTCGAAATGGACGGCTTCGAAGCGAATGAAGGCATTATTCTGATCGCCGCGACCAACCGGCCCGACGTTCTCGACCCCGCGCTCTTGCGCCCCGGCCGTTTCGACCGCCAGGTCGTCGTGCCGAATCCGGATGTGGTCGGGCGCGAGAAAATCCTGCAGGTGCACATCAAGAAGGTGCCGCTGGCGCCGGACGTCAACATCCGCACGGTCGCGCGCGGAACGCCCGGTTTTTCCGGCGCGGATCTCGCCAATCTCGTGAACGAAGCGGCGCTGCTCGCCGCACGGCGCGGCAAGCGCTTCGTCACCGCGAAAGAATTCGACGACGCCAAGGACAAGGTGCTGATGGGCGCCGAGCGCCGCTCGATGGTGATGACCGAAGAAGAAAAGATGCTCACCGCCTATCACGAGGCCGGCCATGCGATCGTCGGGCTGACGATGCCGGGCAGCGACCCGGTCCACAAGGCGACGATCATTCCGCGCGGGCGCGCGCTCGGCATGGTCCAGTATCTGCCCGAACGCGACAAGCTCTCCTTTTCGCTTGAGCAGATGAAGGCGAAGATCGCCATGGCCATGGGCGGGCGCGTCGCCGAGGAGATGAAATTCGGCCGCGAAAAAACGACGTCCGGCGCCCAGTCGGACATCGACAACGCCACCAAGCTCGCCCGCGCCATGGTGACCCAATACGGCCTGTCGGAAAAACTCGGTCCTATCGCCTACGCCGAAGACGAGGGCGAAGTGTTTCTCGGCCAGTCGATCGCGCGCACGCGCTCGATTTCCGGCGACACCGCGAAGCTGATCGAAGACGAAATCAAGCGCATCGTCATGGACGGCTATGACACGGCCAAACGCATTCTGACCGAGCGCAATGACGACTGGGAGGCGCTCGCCCAGGGGCTTCTCGAATACGAAACCCTGACCGGCGAGGAAATCGCTCAGCTTCTCAAGGGCGAACCGATCGTTCGCGAAGACCCTTCCGACAGCACAGGGCATACGCCGCCGTCTTCCGTGCCGTCTTCAGGCGAAGCCGCGGGCAAGACGAAGACCGACGGCGCCGGCGGCATGGAGCCGAGCCCGCAAGGGGCGTAGCTTAAGTTCTTTCTCCAACGATTTCCGGCTTGCGCTCGAGCAACCAGACAAGCGCTGCGGCGCCGGCGTAAATCGCGAATCGAAAGGGAATGTCGCCGGCCATGAAATGGAGAGCGGACGCCCAGGCGTAAACGCCCAGGAGTCCGAGAAGGCCGATTGCGCGCGTCGGACGTATGACAAAAAGAACGACGGCGGCGATTTCAACGGCCGCGAGCGCCTTAATGTGAATGGCCGGATGGCCGAGAAACGTCTCGAGGCTGAGCGCGAAAATCGAGACGGCGTACACCCATCTATAAAGCGTTATCGCCGTTGCAGCGCTCATAGCGCCGCCTCCGGCATCAAAAACGTTTGTCGCGCGGCGTCGGACCATAGCCGTTTCGCATCGTACCAGCGCAAGAGCAGCGTCTTGTCGAGCAGCGCTTCGTGACAGGCGATAAAATCTTCCCAATCCGCATCCGGATTATTTGCGATATGTTCGGCAATGGCGCTTAAATAAGCGAGCGTCACGGTCATGTTGAATTTTTCAGGCCGGCCCGCTTCCGCCGTGAGGCGCTTGAGGCCCGCCGCATAGATCTGCGCAGCCTCAAGAAACGGTTTCCGTTTCAATAACAGGAATGCCGCTTTCACATGATCTTCATGTTTGAAGTCTTCGACGGGCCCGGTCGTCAGCCGGCGCCGCGCCGCATCCGCCCTAATCACCGTTCGCTTCCCGCAATTTGTGGCTGTCTTCCGCGCCGAGGTCGAGGCCGTAAACTTCCTTGAGCTGTTCGATCTTTTCGACCGTCGCCGCGGGAAACGGCGCCTTGCCCTCGAAGGCGTGCAGCACAATGCCTTCGAGAAGGTCGCCCAGCGACATGTCGCAATATTCGGCGAGCGCTTTCAGCACTTTCAGCAAGCGCTTTTCGAGCCGCACGCCGGTCTGAACGCGTTCTATTGCTGGGGCCATGCCGTTATCTTGGTACATATATACCTATATGTCAAGACCGGCGCCGACCGGTTCGGACGGCGGCGATTCGCCTCATGCGTGCAAAGACTCGATGCGAAGGCCGCATATTTGCAGGCTTTCATCGTTCGAACATTAAATCTTGAGGGATAGTTGTCCCCGGGTTTCCAAGCGGCCTTATATTGGGAGGATGAGTTTTATCAGCCGCGCTGTGCGCGCTAACACGGACTGACGGAATCGCCCATGTTCTCCCATGCGTTCGAAAATGGACAAAATGGACCCTTTGGCGCTGCAGGCCAGGGAATCCGCGGGTCTCGAGATTTTCGTTTTTTAAAGTGGACTTTTTTCAAGGAGGCGGTTTGAGGTCGGAGATGAAACGACGAGCGGTCAAGCCATGCGCGATTTTGACTTGAGGACGTTAAAACGTCCCGCCCTCATGGGCGTCGTCAATGTGACGCCCGACAGCTTTTCCGACGGCGGCATATTCGCCGACGCCGGCGAAGCCGTCGCCCACGGCTTGCGCCTTGTCGAAGACGGCGCCGACATTCTCGACATTGGAGGCGAGTCGACGCGGCCCGGCGCCGCGGCCGTCAGCGTCGAAGAGGAACACGCCCGCGTATTGCCGGTGATCGAAAGGCTGGCGCAAGAAACGGATGCGCTGATTTCCGTCGATACGCGCAAACCCGAAACCGCGCGCGCCGCCGTCGCCGCCGGCGCGGGCGTCTGGAACGATGTTTCCGCGCTGACCTACGCGCCTGACAGCATTGAGACCGCCGCGGCGCTCGGCTGCGGCGTCGTCCTGATGCACGCCCAGGGCGATCCCGAAACGATGCAGCGCGATCCCCGCTATGAAAACGTGGTAGAAGACGTGCTCACATTTCTGAAAGGCCGGATCGAGGCCTGCATCGCCGCCGGGATTGCGCGCGATAAGCTCATCATCGATCCGGGAGTGGGCTTCGGAAAGACGCTTGAACACAACCTTGCGCTTGTCGCCGCGCTCGATCGGTTCGCAGCGATCGGTCCGCCGGTTCTGCTCGGCGCTTCGCGCAAGAGCTTCATTGCGGCGCTCGACCGGGACGGGCCTGCGAAAGGCCGCCTCGGCGGCTCGCTTGCAGCGGCGCTTTCCGGCTGGCGGCGGGGCGCGGCCATTTTTCGCGTCCATGACGTGGCCGAAACCCGCCAGGCGCTCGCGGTCTTTGACGCCATAGAAAAGACCCGATCCTTGCGTTAAGCCCGTCTGTTAAGGGCTTGTGTTAAGGCATTTTGAGCGCCTCTGTGCTAGAGTGGGCGGCCGAGATTGAGGAGAGTTCAAACCATGCGCGGGGATGAAGACGCGCCGGTCGAAAAGGGCGCTGACGAGCGTCAGATATTCGGCACCGACGGCGTGCGCGGGCTCGCCAATGCGGGGCCGATGACGCCGGAGGCGATTCTGCGCCTCGGCATGGCGGTCGGTCGCGTGTTCAAAAACGGCGCGCATCGCCATCGGGTTGTAATCGGCAAGGATACGCGCCTTTCCGGCTATACGATCGAACCGGCGCTGACGGCGGGCTTCGCGGCGTCCGGCATGGACGTTTTCCTTCTCGGTCCTTTGCCGACGCCGGCGATGGCGATGCTGACGCGGTCTTTGCGCGCCGATCTCGGCGTGATGATCTCAGCCTCGCATAATCCGTACCATGACAATGGTGTGAAGTTTTTCGGACCCGACGGGTTCAAGCTGTCGGATGAAACCGAACTAGAAATCGAACGGTTAATGGCCGAAGGAGGCGATGAAGGTCTCGCCGCCCCGGCCGATCTCGGGCGCGTCAAGCGCGTCGACGACGCTGGCGCGCGTTATATTGAATTCGCCAAGAACACGTTTCCGCGCAAGCTTTCGCTTGACGGGCTGCGCGTTGTCATCGACTGCGCCAACGGCGCCGCCTATAAGGTTGCGCCGACAGTCTTGTGGGAGCTCGGCGCCGAAGTCAAAAGCATCGGCGTCGAACCGAACGGCTTCAACATCAATCGTCAATGCGGGTCGACCGCGCCCAAACGCATGTGCGAGGCGGTGCTCGAATATCGCGCCGATATCGGCGTCGCGCTCGACGGCGACGCCGATCGCGTCATTATCTGCGACGAAAAAGGCCGCATCGTCGATGGCGACCAGATTCTCGCCCTGATCGCGCTGTCCTGGAAGAAAGCAGGCGCGCTCAAGGGCGGGGGCGTCGTTTCCACGATCATGGCGAATATGGGGCTTGAGAAGTTTCTCGCCGGCAAGGGGCTGGAACTTTATCGCACGCAGGTGGGCGATCGCTACGTCGTCGAGGCGATGCGTGCGAAAGAAATGAATATAGGCGGCGAACCTTCGGGCCATGTCATCCTGAGCGATTATGCGACGACCGGCGACGGCCTTGTCACGGCGCTGCAGGTTCTCGCTGTCGTCGCCAGGCGCGAACGCAAGGTCAGCGAGGTTTGCGCGAATTTCGATCCGCTTTCCCAGATCCTTGAAAACGTCCGTTATACTGGCGGCGATCCGCTCAAGCGCGACGCCGTCAAGGCGGCGATCAAGGCCGGCGAAGAAAAACTCGGAACGAAAGGCCGGCTTGTCGTAAGAAAATCGGGCACCGAACCCGTCGTGCGCATTATGGGCGAGGGCGAGGACATGAAGCTCGTCAAAACCGTCGTCGCCGATATTCGCACGGCGGCGGAAAAGGCGCGGTCATGAAAGGGCGCGTTCTCATCATTGCGGGGTCGGATCCGTCGGGCGGCGCCGGCGTGCAGGCCGATATAAAGACAGTTACAGCGCTGGGCGGCTATGCAGCGAGCGCGATCACCGCGCTCACGGTGCAGAACACTTTAGGCGTTTCCGCCGTTCACCCTGTCGAGCCGGCGCTGATCAGGGCGCAGGCCGCAGCAGCGCTCGAAGACATCGGCGCCGACGCCGTCAAGATCGGCATGATCGGCGAGGAAAGCGCCGCTCTCGAGATTGTCCTGTTCCTTCGCGAGTTTGCACGAGAAACGCCGTTGATACTTGATCCTGTACTCTCGGCGACGAGCGGCGATCCGCTTGCCGGAGAGGGCGTCGCCGACGTCATCCTGAATGAACTTGTTCCGCTCGCTGCTGTTGTGACGCCGAATTCTGAAGAAGCTGCTGCGCTGACGGGGCTTGAAGTCAAAGGCCGCAACGGACTGATCGCGGCGGGCGAGGCGCTCGTTGCGGCGGGCGCCGACGCCGCGCTTGTCAAGGGCGGTCATATTGACGGCGATACGGTTGACGATGCGCTCGTCACCGCCGAAGGCGCCCGCGTTTTCTCGAATCCGAGGCTCGATATCCGAGCCGCCCATGGCACCGGCTGCACGCTTGCTTCAGCGATCGCTACCGGAATCGCGCAAGGCCTTGTGCTGCAGGCGGCGGTCAAGCGCGCAATTGATTATGTGCAGAAAGCGATCAAGACGGCGCCCGATTATGGAGCGGGCGGCATGCTGCTCAACCACGCCCATACGCTGTCCGTACATGAGGAAAACTGAGGAGCGGGCGAATATTTCTCGTTTGTACGCTCGTGCTCTGACGCCTAGGTGACAGAAGTCACGAGCGATGAAAACCGCACGCTCAGCCTTTAGCGGAACTACGACATGCCGGAACTTGATTTGTACCAGGTAGATGCGTTCGCCGATCGCCTTTTCGCTGGCAACCCCGCCGCCGTCATTCCCTTGCGCGACTGGCTGCCCGACGAGGCGCTGCAAGCCATTGCGGTCGAGAACAATCTTTCCGAAACCGCCTATTTTATCAGGCAAGGCGATGGACGGTATCATCTGCGCTGGTTTACGCCTGGCTATGAGGTGCCGCTCTGCGGCCACGCAACGCTCGCTAGCGCACATATTCTCTATACGGAGCTAGGTGAAGAAGTCGATGCGCTGAAATTCGAGACGCTTTCCGGCGAACTGACGGTCGCGCGCGACGGCGCCGATTACGTAATGGACTTTCCAGCCGATCCGCCGGTCGAAACCGTTGCGCCAGTCAATCTCGCCGCTGCGCTTGGCGCGGCGCCGGCCGCCGTCCTGCGCGGGCAATATCTTCTCGCCGTTTATGACGACGAGACAACCTTGCGGGGACTGAATCCGGACATGCACGAATTGATTACGCTCTCGCGGCCTGAAAACGGCGTCGGCGACTCCGTCATCGTTACAGCGCCGGGCGAGGGCGAATACGACTTCGTCTCCCGCTTCTTCGCGCCGACGGCCGGCATCCCGGAAGACCCGGTGACCGGATCGGCGCATTGCACGCTGGCGCCGTACTGGGCCGAGCGGCTCGGGAAGGACGCCCTCAATGCGTTTCAGGCGTCGGCGCGCGGCGGTTTTGTCGGCTGTCGCGTTGCCGGCGACCGCGTTGAACTGACCGGCGCCGCCGTCACCTATCTCCGCGGACGGATCGTCGTTTGAGCGAGGCGGCAAGAATCTGCCATTTCGGCAGGTGCTTGCGTTTTTGGATTTTGGCTTGACGGCGTGCTCGCTCAAGCGCAGAAGAAACGCGGGCCACGCCTCCCCAACGAGGCGCGACCCATCTGGAAGGATGGGAGTACATAAATGACGACACCGAAACCGGCGACGCGGCCAGCGCGCCCTTTTTTTTCGTCGGGCCCCTGCGCCAAGCGCCCGGGATGGTCGTCCGACAACTTTTCAATCTCGGCGCTCGGACGCTCGCACCGTTCTAAAATCGGCAGTGCGCGGTTGAAGGAAGCAATCGACCGCACGCGTGCGCTGCTTGAAGTTCCTGATGATTATCGCATTGGGATCGTCCCTGCGTCCGACACCGGCGCGGTCGAGATGGCGATGTGGTCGATGCTAGGCGAGCGGCCCGCCGACATGCTCGCCTGGGAGAGCTTCGGTCAGGGTTGGGTGACGGACGCCGTCAAACAACTTGACCTTAAGACGCGCGTTCTCGACGCGCCTTATGGCGAAATTGCAGACCTCGAGGCGGTCGACCCCGCTCATGATGTTGTCTTTACCTGGAACGGCACGACCTCCGGCGTGCGCGTCCCGAACGCCGACTGGATCGTCGCCGATCGCGAAGGAATCGTCATCTGCGACGCCACTTCGGCGGCGTTCGCACAGCGGATGGATTGGCCGAAGCTCGATGTCGTCACGTTCTCCTGGCAGAAAGTGTTGGGCGGCGAGGCAGCCCACGGCGTGCTCATACTCGGCCCGCGCGCGGTCGAACGGCTTGAAAGTTATACGCCGCCGCGACCGATGCCCAAGATCTTTCGTCTCACCAAGGGCGGAAAACTGAACGAAGGAATCTTTGAAGGATCAACCATAAACACGCCGTCCATGCTGTGCGTCGAAGATTACATCGACGCGTTGAAATGGGGTTCGAAACAGGGCGGCCTTGATGCGCTCATCAGGCGCGCCGACGATAATCTCACCGCGCTTTCGTCTTGGGTCGAGACGCGCGATTGGGTGGATTTTCTCTGCGCCGACGCCGCTTTTCGGTCAAACACCTCCGTATGCCTCAAAATCGTCGAGGCTGATTTCACGGCGCTTGACGAAGAAGCGCAACGCAAGTTCGTTAAACGCATGGAAGCGCTTTTGGGCGCCGAAGAAGCTGCATTTGACATTGGCGGGTATCGCGACGCGCCGCCGGGCTTGCGCATCTGGTGCGGCGCAACGGTTGAACGCAGCGACATTGACGCGCTTTGCCCATGGCTCGACTGGTCCTTTGAGCAGGCGAAAACCGACCTCTCCTGACCTTCCCGTTTCCCTTTTTCTGAACGCCGGAGAACCCCATGCCTAAAGTTCTAATTTCCGACGCCCTGAGCGAATCGTCCGCAACTCTCTTCAGGGACCGCGGCGTCGACGTCGATTACGAACCAGACCTCGGAAAGGATCCCGACAAGCTTCTCCGCGTTATCGGAGACTATGACGGTCTCGCTGTGCGCTCTGTCACCAAGGCGACTGCGGAAGTAATTGCGGCGGGCGCCAAGCTTAAAGTGATCGGGCGCGCCGGCATCGGCGTCGACAATATCGACATTCCCGCCGCCACGGCGGCGGGCGTCGTCGTGATGAACACGCCCTATGGGAACGCGATCACGACAGCCGAACACGCCATCGCGATGATATTCTCCCTGGTGCGCAAAATACCTCAGGCCAATGAGTCGACCCACGCCGGCAAGTGGGAGAAGTCGAAATTCATGGGATTCGAACTTTACGGAAAAACGCTCGGGATTATCGGCTGCGGCAATATCGGATCCATCGTCGCCGACCGTGCAACCGGCCTGAAGATGCGCGTGATTGCTTATGATCCATTTTTGACCGCCCAGCGCGCGGTGGAGCTCGGCGTGGAAAAAGTCGAGCTCGATTCCCTGCTAAGACGCGCCGACATCATCTCTCTGCACGCGCCGCTAACCGATCAGACAAGGAATATTCTGAGCAGGGAAAACATTGCGAGGACGAAGAAAGGCGTATTCATAATTAACTGCGCGCGCGGGGGTCTTGTCGATGAAGACGCTCTTAAGGACGCGCTGGACGACGGCCGCGTCGCGGGCGCCGGCGTCGACGTTTTCGCGAGCGAACCCGTGACCGAGCACAAGCTGTTCGGCGATCCCCGGGTCGTAGCGACCCCGCATCTCGGCGCATCGACGCGCGAGGCGCAGGAGAACGTCGCCATACAGATCGCCGAACAAATGGCGGACTATCTGACTCGCGGTGCGGTGGCGAATGCGCTCAACATGCCTTCGATTACGGCTGAGGAGGCGCCGCGCCTGCGCCCGTTCATTACGCTGGCGGAGAATCTCGGCCTGTTCGCCGGCCAGCTTACCGAAACGAGCATCAGGGCGATCGAAGTGGTCTATGCCGGCGGCGTGGCGAAACTGAACACGAAGCCGTTGACGGCGGCGGCTGTCGCGGGAGTTTTGAAACCCATGCTTGAGGACGTGAACGTCGTCAACGCGCCGTTGATTGCAAAGGAGCGCGGCGTCGCCATCGCCGAGACCTATCGCGACGACGCCAACAGCTATGAAAGCGTCATCCGGCTGCGGATCGTAACCGAACGCCAGCATCGTTCCGTCTCAGGCGCGTTATTCGGCCCCGCGCCCAAAATCGTCGAGATCAAAGGCGTCGAAATGGAAGCCGGATTCGCGCCTCATATGCTTTACACGACCAATGACGACAAGCCTGGATTTATCGGCAATCTCGGCGTCACGCTGGGCGAGGCCGGGCTTAATATCGCAACGTTCAATCTCGGCCGCTCGGGCCCCGGCGGCGACGCTATCGCGCTTGTGGCGGTTGACGAGCCGGTTAGCGAAGCGGTGCTCGAAAAGGTCCGCGCGCTGCCGCACGTCACCCAGGCAAAGGCGCTGTCGTTCTAGCGGCGTCATGAAACGGCCTCGCCGTTTCGCCAGGCGTTAAGCCATGTCAGGAATCCGACGCCGGATAATATGAGAAAGAGCAGATAAAGCGCCGCCGTCGGGTGCAACCCCTTGACCCAGTAGAGACCGATCGCGAGCACGTCGACGGTGATCCACAGGATCCAGTTCTCGAGACGCCGCCGCGCCAGCAGGATCTGCGCTATGACGCTCAGGACTGCGATGGATGCATCCCAGTAGGGAAACGCTGCGTCGGTGAAGCGGCCCATGACGGTTCCAAGCGCCGCGACGCCGGCGACTGCAACGCCGGCATAGCCGAGCGCCTGACCTTTCGTCAGGCGCTCGACAATGACGCGGCCGTCGCCGCCGCGCCCTTTCAGCCAGTAATACCAGCCGTAAAACTGCACGACGAAAAAGAAGCCCTGCAGCAACACGTCGCTATAGAGTTTCGCACCGTAAAAGATCCACGCATAAAGACTGACCATGACGATGCCGAAGGGATAGTTCCAAATGTTGCGGCGAATGAGCAGGGTTATATTAATCAGCCCAAGGATTACCGCCGTAATCTCTACAGGCCGTTCGCCGGTCATGGCGAGAGCGAAATGAAGAATTTCGTGCATGCTTTCGTTAGTTGCGCGTTACACGGATGTTATGCGCGCGCCAATCGCGGACCTATTGTAAATTCGTTCCAAATCAATCGCCGGCGATTTCTTTCCTCCTGTAAATGCCCGTAAACCAGTCCGCCCACGCATCTTTTTCGGCGTTATATTCCTGAAAATACTGGCGCACAGAGCCGTCATCCTGCAGCGTCCAGGTTCCGCGAAACGGCGCTTTTTTCCGTTTCGATAGGAAATCTCGCCTTCAAGAACCATTGCGCCTTCCTCATTCAGGCCGCCGGAATAATCGATCGTCGCGCCGGCGCTCACCCAGACCTGCCGCCACTCGCCGGTCGCCAGGTCGACAAAATTATAGCTCTGGCCCGTGCCGCCGCCTGATCCTTTCCAGCGTTCGACCAACAGGCAGCCGTTTTCTTCGATCGTGATCGAATTCTCTCCGGCTTTTTCGCCTTTTAGATTGTAAACCTCCCAATCGCCGGTCCAGAAATCGAACGCGCGGTTAATAT
>JBHHVZ010000053.1:0-19163 GCA_046756245.1 Parvularculaceae bacterium | reverse complement strand
GAGGCGGTTGGCCGCCGGCGTGTCGAGGCTCTCGACGTGCGCGTGCAGCTCGACCAGCAGGCCGCGGAGCTGGGCGTTGGTCGCCTCGAGGGCGCTGATGCTGACGTCCTCGTCCTCGCTGCGCGCCGCCGCCTTGAACGCCATCGAATTCGCCCCACGCCTGCCCGGCTATGTCGAGCAGCTCGGCGAGGCGGCGGCCGAATCGGCGCGGGCGCGAAAAAACGGCTCGAACGGCGTGGCCGACGAGCTCGCGCAAGCGTTATCGAGGGAAGGGCGGCTCCTCCGCTTCGCCCTGTGGTTCGCCGGCCTGTCGGCTCTGGTTCTCGCTACCGTTCTGGTTTTACGATAGAATAGTTTTATGGCTGACCGTTCTATTCTTCTCATCATCGGCGGCGGGATCGCCGCTTATAAGAGTCTCGAGCTCATTCGAGAGCTTGCGCGGCGCGACGTGAAAATACGCACGATCCTGACGCGTGCGGGCGCAGAATTCATCACGCCGCTGTCTGTCGCAAGCCTGTCGGGAGAAAAGTGCTACACGGATCTTTTTGACCTCACCGACGAAACCGAGATGGGCCATATCGAGCTGTCGCGCGCCGCCGACCTCGTGGTCGTCGCGCCGGCGACCGCCGACCTCATGGCGAAGGCGGCGAACGGACTCGCCAATGATCTCGCGTCCACTGCGCTCCTCGCCACCGACAAGCCGGTGATGATGGCGCCGGCGATGAATGTGCGGATGTGGGAGCACGCGGCGACCCAACGCAATCTCGAAACCCTGAAAAACGACGGCGTCGTCATGATCGGCCCCGATGAGGGCGAAATGGCCTGCGGCGAATATGGCCCCGGCCGCATGGCGGAGCCGGTCGCCGTCGCCGACGAAATCGAGGCGTTTTTTGCCAACAGAGCCAAAGGCCCGCTTGCCGGCAAGCGCGTTCTCATCACCGCCGGCCCCACGCAAGAACCGCTCGATCCGGTGCGCTATATCGCGAACCGCTCTTCCGGCAAGCAGGGCTACGCCATCGCCGCCGCGCTCAGGAATCTGGGCGCCGAGGTCATGCTCGTTTCCGGCCCGTCGGACCTCCCCGCCCCTGCGGGCGTTGAAACCATCTGTGTCGAAACCGCGCGGCAGATGATGGCCGCCTGTGAGGCGGCGCTGCCCGTTGACTGCGCGGTCTGCTGCGCGGCGGTCGCCGACTACCGCCCGCAAATCGAAACCGAGCACAAGATCAAGAAGGAGCGCGGAGGGCTCACCAATATTCCGCTTGCGGAAAATCCGGATATTCTGGCGACCCTTGCGCAGATGAAGGAAGGCCGCCCCCGGCTCGTAATCGGCTTTGCAGCCGAAACCGACGACGTCATCGCTCACGCCGAGGCGAAGCGCGTGCGGAAAGGCTGCGACTGGATGATCGCCAACGATGTGTCGCCGGGCGCGCTCTGCGCCATGGGCGGCGAACGCAACGCCATCACGCTTCTCACCGACGACGGCGAGGAGGAATGGGCTGAAATGCCGAAATCCGAGGTCGCCGCCCGGCTCGCCGAACGCATCGCCGAGAATCTGGCCGCGCCGGCGCCGAATCCCGGCGCGGCAAAGGCGGCGGAATAACGATTGCTGTGGAAAAAACTGTCGAAACAGCTTGGATAAGCTGTGGGCAACAAGGGTTTCGGGCGGCCGGCAAATCACCCGATAGTGCGCGCTCCGTTCCTGCAAATGACGGCGCGCCATGTCCTCGACTGCTTTGAAAGACTTTGATCCGGCTTCCGCCCAGGCGAGCGGTCGTCCGTTGGTGCGCGTCAGGCGCCTTCCGCATGGGCGCGGGCTCGACCTGCCGTCCTATGAGACGGCGATGGCGGCGGGATGCGACGTGCGCGCCGCCGTTCCCGATGACGAACCGCTCGTTCTGAAACCCGGCGAACGGTTCATGGTCCCGACCGGCGTCGCCATCGCACTGCCACCGGGCTGGGAGGCGCAGATGCGCCCGCGCTCAGGCCTCGCGGCCAAGCACGGGGTTTCCTGCGTCAATTCGCCGGGAACGATCGACGCCGATTATCGCGGCGAACTCCGGATTATTCTCATCAATCATGGTACGGAAGATTTCATCATCCGCCGCGGCGACCGCATTGGTCAGATGGTGATCGCGCCCGCCCATCAGGCGATTTTCGAAGAAGTCGAGGAACTCGACGACACCGAACGCGGGGCCGGCGGCTTCGGCTCGACGGGGGTTTGACGCCGCTCACTTCCCCCAAACCCGGAATATGAGTGTGAGCGCGACGCTGATCAGGATCATCGTGGTGACCGGAAAATATAGGGTGAAGCCCTCGCGCCTTATGACGATGTCGCCGGGAAGCCGCCCGAGGCCGAGCTTGGCGATCAGCGACCACAAAAGCCCCGCCGCAAGCAACACAAGCCCGAGAACGATCAAAAACTTCTGCATGGCGCAACTAAGGATTTGAACAAAGCTATGCGGCGCTTCACAATATGGCCATGGATGAGACCCAGCGCAATCGCTACGCCCGCCATATCCTTCTGAAGGAAGTGGGCGGTCAGGGCCAGCAGAAATTGCTCGCAAGCCGAGTGCTCGTCGTCGGCGCGGGCGGCCTCGGCGCGCCGGCGATCATCTATCTCGCCGCCGCAGGCGTCGGAACGATCGGGATCGTCGACGACGACGCGGTGGCGCTTTCGAACCTGCAGCGCCAGATCATTCACCGCACGGAAGATATCGGCCGCGCCAAGACGGAAAGCGCGAAAGGCGCCGTCGCCCGCCTCAACCCGGATGTAAAAATCGTCGAGCACCGGCTGCGCATTGACGCGGCGAACGCAGGAGAGGTCATCGCCGGCTATGATCTCGTCCTCGAAGGGGTCGACAATTTCGAAACGCGCTATGCGCTCAGCCGCGCCTGCATGGCCGCGAAAATACCGCTCATTTCCGCCGCCATAGGCCGGTTCGAGGGCCAGCTCGCGACTTTCAAGCCCTATGAACGGCCCGGCGTATCGCCGTGTTATCGCTGCTTCGTGCGCGAGATCCCGCCGCGCGACGCGCAGATCAACTGCGCCGAGGAAGGCGTCATGGGCGCCGTCGCCGGCGTCATGGGAACGCTCGCGGCGATGGAGGCGTTGAAGGAGATTTTGTCGCTCGGCGAAGGCCTCGCCGGACACGTGCTGCTTTATGACGGTCTGCGCGCGGCCGTGCGCACGGTGAAGCTGCCCGCCGATCCTGAGTGCCCGGACTGCGCGGAAATTCTCGATAACGGCGGAGATCGCCATGCAAACAAATCTGCGCGCTAAGGTCGCCGCGGCCCTTTCGACGCTATCTCTTACCGCTTGTGTCTCGCTGATTACGCCGCATGTGGAAACCGGCGCCGTCGCCCTCAAGCCCGGCGAATACGCCCTCGACCCCGATCACGCGGCGCTGTTGTTCCGTGTCGAGCATATGGGGTTTTCGTATTTCATCGGCCGGTTCGAGCATTTCGAAGCCTCGCTCGATTTCGACGAAGCCGACCCGACCGCCGCCCGCGTCGAAGCCATCATCGATATGACGTCCCTCGACGTCGCCAATGACGAATTCGCGGCGACGCTGACGGGCCCGAACTGGTTTAACGCGAGCGCCTACCGCCAAGCGGTCTTTCGCTCAACGTCCATTGAGACGACCGGCGAGAACACCGGCAGGGTGACGGGAGAGTTGACGGTGCACGGCGTCACAGCGCCGGTCGCGCTGAATGTCGTTTTCAATGGCGGCGGACGCGACATTCTGCGCGGCGCCTATGTGGTTGGTTTCTCCGCTCACGGAACGTTCGACCGGGCGACGTTCGGCGTCGACCGGTTTTCCGGCGTCGTCGGCGATCAGGTCGAAATCGAGATTGAAGCGGAATTTCTGCGCAAGTAGCTCAGGCTCAATCCAGCGTCACCATCACGACGCTGCCGCGTTCGACCGCGACTTTCACCTCGTCGAATTTCGGACGACGCAGCTTGGGCTTGACGCCGTTCGAGAACGCCACAGGCTCCTTCGGCCGGCCGAGCGCGCCGCGATTGAGCCTGCCATCGCGGTTTTCATCAAAATAAACCACGAAGGCGTAGGCGCCGGGCTCGAGCGCGCGCAGCGGCAGCACCGCCAGACCGCGCTCGTCGAGCTCCGCCCAGTACCGCGCCGCCGCCCGTTCGAGAAAACCGTCCTCCCGGTCGTAAACGATGAGTCTGACGAGCCCGCCAGGCGCCTTGAAGGCCGACTGCACGGCGAGAACGACACTTTCCGGATCGGCGTATCGGGAGAGCGGGTCGGGCAAGGATGCGCTGTCGGCGCGCGCGGCCCCCGCACCGATCATCAGCAACGCCAGTGCGGCCCATATGCGCACGTTTGGATTCCCCTTCGAAAGCGGCACCGCAGCCCGCACCATTCCCGTTAGCTCCAGCATCGCCGTCGCAAGAATCGTTTCAACTTAAATTTTAAGGAACGACCCTGTATCGCCGCCGGCCTGTTACGTCGAGGCCACGCCGGCGGTCATGAACCCCGCGAATTTCGGGGTTTTGCGGGCGTAATGGGCGTCACACCGTTCGATCCTGAAGCCGGCTTCACGAATTAGCGAGGCCGGGTCCCGATTGAGATTGCAGCCTCCGGCGAGCGGCCTCCACACGCCGTTCAGCCGGTTCTGCCAGCGCCTGACGCCGGGATCGGGCGCGAGCCCGTGCTCCAGAAACACCAGCTTGCCGCCGGGCTTCAGCACCCGCCGCATGCCCGAAAGCGCCCCGCCGACATCCGGGATCGTGCACAGCGTATAGGTGACGAGAACCGTGTCGACCGAAGCGTCATCGAGCGGGATCTCCTCGCCCGGCAGGTCAAGATAATCGATCGGGAACGGCAGGCCCGCCACGCGTTTGGCCGCGCGCCGGCGCATCGCCGCCGAAGGCTCGAGCGCGAACAGATGGTCGATCGCGGCGGCGTTGTAAAAAGGCGCGTTGCGTCCCGATCCGAAGCCGATTTCGAGCACCCGGCCGGTCGCAGCGCCGACGATTTTCGCCCGTTCGCGCTTAATCGGCTTCGTTCCGCAAGCGAAGTCGACCAGAATCGGACAGATGTGATCGTCGTAAAAGCCCATGCCTACAATATTCCCGGAATGACGCGGTCCGGCGGCTTATGACCGTCTGCGAACATCTTGATGTTGATGATGACGCGCTCGCCCATTTCGATGCGGCTTTCGACGGTGGCCGACGCCATGTGCGGTATCATGACGACGTTCGGCGCGTTCATCAGTTTCGGATTGGGGCTTGGTTTGTTTTCGAACACGTCGAGAGCGGCGCCGGCGATCCGGCCGGTCTCGATGAGGTCTGCGAGCGCATTCTCGTCGAGGATTTCGCTGCGGGAAATATTCACCACATAGGCGTGCGGCTGCAGCAGCTCGAGGCGGCGGCGCGACAGCAGGTGATACGTCGCCGGGGTATGCGGACAATTCACCGAAACGATGTCGGCGCGCGCCAGCATCTGGTCGAGGCTTTCCCAGTAAGTCGCCTCGAGTTCTTCTTCCACATGCGGATTGATCGGTTCGCGGTTGTGATAGTGGATCGACAGGCCGCAGGCGCGCGCCCGGCGCGCGATCGCCTGGCCGACGCGGCCAAGGCCGATGATCCCGAGTTTCTTGCCGCCGACGCGCCGTCCCAGCATCCAGGTCGGCGACCAGCCCGAAAAGGCGCCCGATTCAAGGGCGCGAACGCCTTCCACCAGCCGCCGCGGCGCCGCGAGGATCAGCGCCATCGCCATATCGGCGGCGTCCTCGGCGAGAACAGACGGCGTGTTGGTGACGACTACGCCCTTTTCCCACGCCGCCGCCACATCGATATGATCGACGCCAGCGCCGAAATTGGCGACCAGCTTCAGGCGATCGCCGGCGGCGGCGAAAAAGGATTCGTCAAGCCGGTCGCCCAGAGTAGGGGCGAGCACGTCATTCTCGCGCGCAAGCGAAAGCAGCGTCTCGCGGCCGAGCGGCGCATCGGTCTCGTTCAAAACAACGTCGAACAGCTCCGCCAGTCGCGCCTCGACCGCGTCGGGGAGCTTGCGCGTCACTGCAACCTTCAACCGCCCTTCGGCCATTCGCGCGCGCCTTTCATCGTCATATTCCGGAGATTCCGGCGCGAGGTTAACCGCACATTAACGCCTGCGAAGCGAAATAGGGATTTGTTAATCTTCTTTCGCCCCGATCGTCGAGTCAGAGACATGCGCCGCGGTCTCGCTTTCATCGCCTGTATCCTGCTCGCTCATATGACTGCGCCCGTGGCCGCGGCGCAAGTCGGCGACGGCCCGCCCGTCCATGCCGGCGCAAAGGTCCGGACCGACACTCCCTCCGGCTATCCGGTGCCGCGCTTCGTTTCGCTCAAATCCGCCAAGACCTATTGCCGGCTGGGTCCGACGTTCCGGCATCCGGTGCGCTATACCTATCTGCGCAAGGGGTTGCCGGTTCTGGTCGTCGCAGAAACGACCGACCACTGGCGCAAGATCCGCGATTCGGAGGGGGCGGAATGCTGGGCGCACAAATCCAAGCTTTCCGGCGAACGCACAGTGCTGGTGGTTGAGGAGGGGCTGGCGCTTCGCGTCGCCCCGGAAACCGGCGCCGCCGCACGGGCGCGGCTGGCGGCCGGCGTAATCGCCCGCCTGATGGCGGAAACCGACGGCTGGCGGCGGATTGAGGCCGACGGCGTGCGCGGCTGGGCGCCGGCGCCCGGGCTATGGGGCGCTGAACGGTTTTCCACGCAAGAAGCGTCGCGCGATTGACCCTGCGCGCCCGCCCCTTTACCAAGCGGGCGACCCGGACAATCCGACCATAACGAACCTCTCCGGGCGGGAACGCTCAAGATCCTTCAATGACCAGAAAATCAAGTTTCACGCGCGAAGAACTGCTGGAGTGCGGTTATCACGGGTTCAAGGGCGCAGGCACCGCCCAGCTTCCGGTGCCGCCGATGTTGATGTTCGACCGCGTTACTCATATTGCTGACAAGGGCGGCGCGTACGACAAGGGCCGGATCGAGGCGGAGCTCGATATTTATCCGGACCTGTGGTTTTTCGAATGTCATTTTCCGGGAGATCCGGTAATGCCGGGTTGTCTGGGGCTCGATGCGCTGTGGCAGCTTGTCGGGTTTTTCCTCACCTGGTCGGGCCTGCCGGGAAAGGGTCGGGCGCTCGGCGCCAAGGAGGTTAAATTTTCCGGCATGGTGATGCCCGACGTAAAGATTGTGCGTTACGAAATTGACATTCGGCGCGTTTTGAATCGCAATCTGATCCTCAGCATCGCCGACGGCGCGGTTCTGGCTGACGGACGCAAGATTTACGAAGCCAATGATTTGCGCGTCGGTTTGTTCTCTGAAGCGCAATTGCACGGCGACGCCTGAGAACGACGGCGCCTTCGCAAGCACGCGAATTGAGCGGAATACGCCGAAGAAAAAAGGCGGTCACAATGGATAAAAACATGCGGCGAGTTGTTATCACAGGCATCGGGGTCGTTTCCTCCATCGGCGCCAACGCCGAGGAAGTTACGGCCAGCCTGCGCGACGGACGCTCGGGCGTAAGCCGGGCCGAAGTCTTCGCCGAACACGGTTTCCGCAGCCAGGTTTACGGCCGCCCGTCGGTCAATGTCGAGGAAGCGCTCGATCGCCGCACGCGCCGCTTCATGGGCGAGGGCGCGGCGTGGAATTATATCGCCATGCAGGAAGCGATTTCGGACGCGCGGCTTGACGAAGACGAAATCAGCCACCCGCGCACCGGCATCATCATGGGCTCGGGCGGGCCTTCGACGCGCGCCATCGTCGAGGCCGCCGACAAGACGCGCGAAAGCGGCAGTCCGAAGCGAGTCGGCCCGACCGCCGTTCCGAAAGCGATGTCGTCGACCAATTCGGCGACGCTCGCCGTACCGCATAAAATTCTCGGCGTGAATTATTCGATCTCGTCGGCCTGCACCACGTCGCTGCATTGCGTCGGCGCCGCAACTGAACAGATCCAGTGGGGCAAGCAGGACGTCATGTTCGCCGGCGGCGGCGAGGAGCTCGACTGGACGCTGGCCAACCTTTTCGACGCCATGGGTGCGATGTCGACAGGCTTCAACGACCGGCCCGAAGTCGCAAGCCGCGCCTACGACAAGGACAGGGACGGGTTCGTCATCGCCGGCGGCGCCGGCGTTGTCGTGCTCGAAGAGCTTGAACGCGCGCGCGCGCGCGGCGCGACGATCTATGGCGAGATCGTCGGCTACGCCGCCAATTCGGACGGCTACGACATGGTTCAGCCTTCCGGCGAAGGCGCCGTGCGCTGCATGCGCGCAGCCCTTGAGGGTGTCGGCCGGCCGATCGATTACATCAACCCGCACGGCACATCGACGCCGATCGGCGACCAGCGGGAAACCGACGCCATTCGAGAAGTGTTCGGCGACGACATTCCGCCGTTTTCCTCCACCAAGTCGCTGACCGGCCACTCGCTCGGCGCGGTCGGCGCCCAGGAGCTCATTTATTCGCTTCTCATGATGAAGCATCGCTTCCTGACCGCGTCCGCCCATATCGAGGAGATCGACCCTGCGTTCGCCGATTTGCCGGTCATTCGCGAGCGCATCGACAACGCAAAAATCGACTGCTTCCTCACCAACAGTTTCGGCTTCGGCGGCTCCAACGGCAGCCTTATCGTCGCCCGCGCCGAGGGTTGAGACCTTGCCAGGCGGACTGACCATCCCCGCAATTCTCGTGGCGGCGGTGATCTCTTTCGCCGGATTGTGGTGGTTCACCTACATTCTCAAGGACATGCGCCGGATGCGGCCAGGTCCGCGCTACGTGGTTTACGCGGCGATCTGGCTCGCCTATTTCCTGTTGATCCTGATCCTCATGGCCCGGGCGGGCCCGCAATAAGGACGACGCGCAAATGAGTGAAGACAACGGATTTCCAAAAGGCGACCTGATGAAAGGCAAACGCGGCCTCATCATGGGAGTCGCCAACAAGAATTCCATCGCATGGGCCATCGCGCAGCAATTGCACGCCCAGGGCGCCGAGCTCGCATTTACTTACATAAACGAGTCGATGGAGCGCCGCGTGCGCCCGCTCGCCGAAAGCCTCGACGCCAAGATCATTATCCCTTGCGACGTCACCGACGACGCCTCCATGGCCGCCGCTTTCAAGGCGGTCGCTGACGAGTGGGGTTCGTTGGATTTTCTGGTACACGCCATCGCCTTCACCAATCGTGAGGAACTTGAAGGCTCTTTCGTTGAAAAGACGACGCGGGGGAATTTCAAGGCGACCATGGACATTTCGGCCTTTTCCTTCGTCGATGGGGCGCGGCGCGCGTCAGAGCTGATGCCGAACGGCGGCGCGATGGTGACGCTCACCTATCTGGGATCGGAACGCACCATCCCCAACTACAACGTTATGGGCGTCGCCAAGGCCGCGCTCGAGGCCTCGATGCGTTATGTGGCGCGCGATCTCGGCCCCAAAGGCATTCGCGTCAACGCAATCTCGGCCGGGCCGATCAAAACGCTCGCCGCCGCCGGCATTTCTTCCGGCCGCCACATGTTTTCGTTCAACAGAAAAGCGAGTCCCTTGCGCGACGACACCGACCCGAAAGGCGTCGCCGGCGCAGCGCTTTATCTTCTGTCCGACCTCGGCGCGTCGTGCACCGGCGAAACCCATCACGTCGACGCCGGCTTCCACATGGTCGGCATGCCGGATGAAGCGGCGCTGAAGGAAGAGTGATGTCCGCCGGGCCGATCTCGGCTGAAGCCATTATCGGCGCGCTCGACCTGAAGCCGCACCCCGAAGGCGGCTGGTACGCCGAAACCTGGCGCGCTAATGCGCAAGACGGGGCGCAAACGGGCGCGCGGCCCGCCGGCACGGCGATTTATTATCTGCTGAAGCGCGGCGAGCGCTCGCACTGGCACCGTATCGATGCGGCCGAGATCTGGCATTATTACGCCGGCGCGCCGCTCGCGCTGTCGATCGGCGAGGACGGGCGCGGCGCGCGCGAACACCGTCTCGGCGCGGACATAGCCGCTGGCGAGCGCCCGCAAGTCATCGTTCCGCCAACCGCCTGGCAGGCTGCGCATTCGCTCGGCGACTGGACGCTTGTCGGCTGCACCGTTTCGCCGGGCTTTCGGTTCGATAAATTCGAACTCGCCCCGACCGGCTGGGCGCCGGGCGGCATTTAATCCGTTTTGAGCTGCGCCACAAAGACGACAGGGCCGTAGGAAAGAAAGGTTTCTCCGTTTTCGGTTTCGCCCCACGACATCGCGACGGCGATGCGCGAAATATCGCCATATCCAATCGCATCGATGTCGGCGGCGACGCGCCACTTTTGCTCTCCGTCAAAGTTGAAGGCGAGCAAACGCCCACCATCGGCGGACAGAACGATAGCGGGCGATCCATCATCGCCAAAGATCAGCCGAAAGTCCTGGGCGTTTTCGGGAAGCGCGATAATAGATTGCACGGTGCCGGATGCCGCCTCGACTTGAACGAGACCATGGCGGCCGTCCTTATCAGCCAGAGACGCATATAAGGTGGTCCCGTCTGGAGACGGTTGAAAACTGCGCCCGACGCCTTCAAAAATCCTGCGCGCGTCGCTGTCTGCTACGTTGATTAGGTAAAGCGCTGGCGTTGCGCTTCGATAATAAACGGCAAGCGTTGCTCCATTGTCTAACCATTCATAATAGCCGACAGGGGAAAAATCGATGACAGCGTCTCCGGCTTCTCCGATCTCATCGATCGTATGGACGCGAGTCACAGTCCCGTCTTCACTTTCCTGAATGAAAGATAACCGTCCTCCCGGCGCCGGCTTGGGCGAAAACTCGCTTTTACGCGGCGTGTCGGTAAGTTGAATACGCTCTCCGGTATTGTAATCATAGACCCAGATATCGGTTTTGCCCGAAACGTTTTCTGTTACATAATAAAATCGGCCTTGACCTGGACCCAACATCGCCGGCTGGTTCTGATATCCAGGTCCTGCAACAGCCTTCTCGATATCAACCACGGAAATTGCACCTTCGCCGGTGCTAGTCAGTTGGCCTATCAAAATATCCGTATCGGGCAAATTAGCAGTCGCCGCCGAGAGGTCTGCGACGGTGCCGTTAGACATGCCGTCGCCGACGCAAGAACTGCCAAGCAGCGCCGCAAGAGCCAGACCGATGAACCCGATCCGCAATGATCACTCCCCGCCGATAAACTTCCGGACGTCGGCGGCGAGTTTTTCCATCGAGGCCGGGTGCAGATACATCATGTGGCCGGCCGGATAATAGGAAATCGTCAGCCGCGAGCGATCGAAGCCCGGCTGCGCAAGCGTCATCTCGGTGCCGAAGAACGGCGTCGCCATGTCGTAATATCCGTTAGCGGACAAAACGCGCAAATCCTTGTTCTGACGCATGGCGCGCTCGATCCACGGCGCCACATTGACGTAGGAATTGTCGCCGCCGCCGTCATTCGCGTCCCAGTTCCATTTCCGGACGCCCCCGAGCGTGACATAGCGCTCGGCGATGTCGACGCCGAGCGAGCGGCTGAAATAATCGAGCATGGCGGCGGTGAACGCCCCGTCGATGCCGTAGCCGGACGGGTCGGCCTCCGGATTTTCGGAAACGCCGTCCGGCTCGACGCCGGTGAAGCGCGCATCGAACCGGCCGACGGTGAGGCCTTCCTCGCGCAAGAGCTCGCGCATATAGCGACGCAACGGAATGCGCATATTCGAACGCATGACATAGGTCTCGTCGATGCCGATGAAGCGGGAAAGCCGGGCCGCGACGGCGGCGCGTTCTTCCGGCGCCATCATCTGACCTTTGAGGAGCGCCGGCATGTATTCGTCGGCGGCGAAGTCGCGGGCTTCGGCCAGAAACGCATCGAAATCGTCGTTCCACGCCGACCGCTCGACCTTGCCGTGATACCAGGCCGCGGCCGCGTAGCTCGGCATCAGGCCGACATAGCCTACATCGTTGCCGGCGTCGGTGGCGTCGAGGCCGAAATTCAACACGGAAGAAATCAGTACGATTCCGTTCATTGCGATGTCGGTCCAGCCGCCTTCAAGCGCCTTGATAAGCGCGCCCGACCGCGTCGTGCCGTAGCTTTCGCCGATCAGATATTTCGGCGAATTCCAGCGCTTGTGCTCGACGAGCCAGCGGCGAATGAATTCGCGCACCGATTGGGCGTCTTCGTTGACGCCCCAGAAATCGTCGGTCTCAGCCTCGCCCAGAGTCTTGCTCCAGCCGGTGCCGACCGGGTCGATGAAGACGAGATCGGCGACGTCGAGAATGGAGTGCGGATTGGCGCCGAGATCATAGGGCGCCGCCCCGTCGTCGCCAGGCTCCGACGGCAACACTACGCGCTGCGGCCCGAACATGCCCATGTGCAGCCATAGCGACGCCGAGCCCGGCCCGCCGTTGAAAATGAACGCGACAGGACGCGCGCGCGGGTCCGAATAGCCGTCGGCGATGTAGGTGGTCGAAAAAATCGAGGCCGTCGGCTCGCCTTCGTCGTCTAGAATGAAAGTCTCGCCGGCGATCACCTTATAGCGCACCGTACGGCCGTTTAGCGTCGTGCGCGCATTCGATTCGAAAACCCGCGGTTCGGGCGTCTTTTTCTTCTCGCACTCGGCCTGTGCGCCGTTCTTGGCGTCGCAGGCTTTGTCCTTGGCGCCATCCTGCGCCTCGGCGCAGGCGGCGAGCAACGAAATACTGGCGAAGGCGGCGATAGCGGCCCTGATCATGAGCGGTTACCTTTTTTGGTTTTAGGAATGAACCGGCCTGCCTGAAGTGCAGGCCGCATTCAAGTGACGGTTGCTATTCGGGTCAGGCCCCTTTCTTCGACGCAATCCAGCGGTCGATTTTCGCCTCCAGCACCGGCAGCGGCATTGAGCCGGTCAGCAGAACCTCGTCGTGGAAATCGCGGATGTCGAAGGCGTCGCCGAGCTCGGTTTCGGCTTTCGCGCGAAGCTCGCCGATTTTCAGCATGCCGAGCTTGTACGAGCAGGCCTGCCCCGGCCAGACCGAATAGCGCTCGATTTCGCGGGTGACGGAATCGCGCGTGTCGCCGGTGGTCGCGACCATATAGTCGATCGCCTGCTCGCGCGTCCATTGCTTGGCGTGAAGGCCCGAATCGACCACCAGCCGCGCGGCGCGGAAGAGTTCGGACTGCAACCGCGCAAGATCGCCAAACGGATCGTTTTCATACATGCCCATTTCGGCGGCCACCTGCTCGGCATACAGCGCCCAGCCTTCGGCGAATTCCGAATAGCCGAGCATGTTGCGAATGAGCGGCAGCCCCGCCGCGCGCTCCAGCGACCGCTGGAAATGGTGGCCCGGCACGGCTTCGTGATAGGTCAGCGTTTTCAGCGTGTGCTTGGGCCAGTCGGCCGTGTCTTTCAGATTGATCCAATAGATGCCCGGCCGCGAACCGTCGAGCGGCGGCGAGGAATAATACCCGCCCGGCGAGGTGTCCTGCTCGTAAACCGGGATGCGGCGCACCTCGACGCTTTGCGACGGCACGACGCCGAACCAGTCCGGCGCCTGCTCCATTATCTCGGCGACTTGGGCGTTCAGCGACGACAAAATCGCTTCGCGCCCTTCGTCCGTATTCGGATAACGCATCTCCGGCCGCGCGCCGACGGCTTCAAAGCGTTCGGCGACGGTCCCTTCGGTCAACCCCTGGGCTGCAAGGATCGCATCCATTTCGCCGGTGATGCGCGCGACTTCGGCCAGACCGAGTTCATGAATCTCGTCGCCGGTCATGCCGCCGGCGCCGTAGGAGTTTAACGCGTGTTGATAGAACGCCTCGCCTTCTCCGCCGAGGCGCCAGACCCCGGCGTCGCGACCGGCCTGCCCTACAAGCGCTTCAAGCGTCGCGCCGAGCCGCGAATAGGCCGGATAGACGACATTTTCGACCAGCGCGGCAGCCCGTGCAGCGTAAGCTTCACGCTCTTCCGCGCTGATTTCATCAATCGCCTCCATCTTCGCAGACAGCGTGGTGACGAGCGGATTTTCGGCCGGCGCCGGCGTCGTGAACCGGTTGATCGAACCGACCGCACCCTCAAGCGCAAAATAGGGCGGAACGACGCCAAGTGCGGCATCCGCGCCGACAGCCTCGATCATTTCATCGAAAACGCGGCCAAACTGTTCAAGGCGCGAGAGATAATCTTCGACTTCCGGCTTCGACGCGAGCGGCTGCTGGGTTTGAAGCAAGCGCGGCAAAAACAGATGCGGGCCGGAAAGCTGCGTGACGGCGTAGGGAGAGCCCGATCCCCAAGGCGTAGCGCCGCCGAATTGAAACTGATTGCGCTGGGCGCCTGTTTCATAGGCGTTGCGCAGGACGTCATAGGTGATCGCGGCAGCGCCCGCGAGCGCGCTGCGGTCGAATCCTTTGAGCTCCTGCAGGAACTGTTCGTTCATGGCGCGCGCGCGCTGATTCGCCTCGAAGCCGTAATCGCCGAGCCGGGCGTTGTAGCCTTCGCCGGCGATATCTTCGGAAACGCCGAGCACGGTGGCGAATTCCGGCGATTCCCGTAAAACCGCCGCGGCGTGCTGGTCAGTCATTTCCAGAAATGCGGCGGACGGATCGTAGGCGGTTTCAAGCGCGGCGGTCTCGGCCGACGCTTCACGCTGCGGCGGCGTTTCCGCGCGCTCGCCGCAGGCATTGAGCGCAAACAGGGCGATAGGCGCAACCACGCAGGCCCGAAAACCGGCGATCATCTTCATGATGTTCCCCTCTCTCGATCAGCGAGTCGTTTGGTCAATTTAGACCGATCCGGCCTCGAGGCCGAGTCACAAGATGTCGCGCGAACGCCACCGCGCCCAGAAAATCGCGTCCTGTGGCGTCGAGGGCGCGGTTTTTCCCCAAAAAATAAACAGACCACGCCCGCCGCAAACGCCCTCTGGCGGCTCGATCGCCATTATCCGCCGTCTTTTTCGGAATCGATCCAGGCGTTAATGTTCGCCTCCAAGACGGACAGCGGCACGGCTCCGTCCCTGAGCACCCGGTCGTGAAAATCGCGGATATCGAACCCGTCGCCGAGTTCGGTTTCGGCGCGCCGGCGCAGCTCCTGGATTTTCAACATGCCGATCTTGTAGCCGAGCGCCTGTCCGGGCCAGACCGCATAGCGTTCGATTTCCACTTCGGCTTCAGACGGATGGACGCCTTCGGTTTCGACCATGTAGTCGATCGCCTGCTCGCGGCTCCACTTCATGGCGTGCATGCCGGTGTCGACGACGAGCCGGATGGCGCGATGCAGCTCGTCCTGCAGCCGGCCGAGATCGCCGTAGGGATCGCCCTCGTAAAGGCCCATTTCGCTGGCCAGATTTTCAGAATAGAGCGCCCAGCCTTCGCCGTACGCATTCGAATAAAGCGCGGAAAGCAAAAGCGGCGCGTCTTTTTCAAGCGATATGGCCGTCTGCATGTGATGGCCGGGGATCGCCTCGTGATAAGTGAGCGTCGGCACGGCGAATTTCGGCCAGATCGCGGTATCGCGTAAGTTGATCCAGTAAATGCCCGGCCGCGAACCGTCGAGCGCCGGCGAGTCGTAATAGCCGCCGGGCGCGGACTCCTGGCTGAAAACGGGTACGGCGCGCACTTCGAGTCCGTATTTCGGCAGCCTGCCGAACCATTGCGGCAACACGGCGTTGACGCCGTCGAGCTGGTCCTGAATGGCGGTCATGATCGCGGCTTTTCCTTCCTCCGTATTCGGATAGAAAAACCGTTCTTCTTTGGAAAGCGCGTCCATGCGCTCGCCGACGGAGCCTTCTTCATAGCCTTCCGCGCGCAGGATGGCGTCCATCTCACCGGTGATGCGCGCAACCTCGTCGAGCCCGATCTGGTGAATTCCTTCGGCCGTCAGGTCGGTGTCGGTCATCTGGCGGATCATCGCCTTGTACAGCGCCGGCCCGTTCGGCAGGCGCCAAATCCCGGCGTCATGCGGCGCGTTCGCTTTCAATCCGTCCAGATAATCGTGCAGGCGCCGGTTGGCGGGATAGACCGAATCCTCGATTGCGACCGCGGCGCGGGCGCGATAGCTCTCCACATCGGCGATTCCCGCATCGGCGAGCTTTTTCTCAAAGCTCGTATAAAGCACGTTTTCGAGCGGCGGCGCGCTCAACGACGCAGCGATGACGGCTCGGGCCTTTTCCAGCACAAAGTCCGGCGGAACCGCGCCGAGGTCTGCGTCATGGCCGAGTTTTTCAATAACGCCGTCGACTATGGCGCCGTAGGACGAAAGCCGCGCCAGATAATTTTCCGCGTCGACTTCGTCGGCGACCGCCTGCTGGGCTTCCATAAGGTTAGGCACGGCTACGTGCGGGCCCGAAAGCTGGGTCACGGCGTAGGGCAGGAACCAGACGCCGTAATCGCCCAGCACCACGCCGTAGTCGACCGTACGCGCCGGGGCCAGCGCGCCGTCGAGAAGCGCAATCACGACGTTGCGGGTCAGCCGGCGGTCCTCATCGAGCGCGTCAGGCTCGACATCCTTCACGGCCTGCAAGAGCTTCTCCATGCGGGCGCGGCGGGCGGCGTCTGCTGCTGTGGAGCGGTCCGTCAGCCGACCGTCGGCGCCGGGCGCGATATCCGGCGGCGCGCCGTAATAGGTGGCGATTTCGGGAAGCTCCTCGAAATAAGCGCGTGAGAGCTCTTCAACCGCCGCATCGAAGGCGGCGTTTGGATCGGCGGCGCTTTCTTCGACAGCCGCAGGCTCGGTCTCAGGCGCCGGTCCAGCCGGCGCCGTTGTTTGCCCTCCTCCGCCGTCGTCGCATCCGGCGAGAACCAGCAGAAACGAAGCGGCGAGCAGCGCACGAAGGGTCATGAGGCGTCCTTTCAAGTTTTGGCCTGTTTATTTCGGCGGAGCATAGTCGGGAAAGGCGCGAGTGGCGAGGCGCCGGCGTCGATTGGCTGAAGCGGACTGAGCGATACAGGCAAAACAAAACGGGCCCCGCCGGGGCCCGTTTGCATATTCGTCTTGAAACGAAAGATCAGCTTCTCGCCTTCTCCCTGACGATTTCCTCGCCGGTTTCCTGATCGACGACTTTCATCGACAGGCGCACCTTGCCGCGATCGTCGAAACCTAAAAGCTTGACGTAAACCTCGTCGCCTTCCTTGACGACGTCGGTGACTTTTTCCGGCCGGCCGTCATTGAGCTGGGAAATATGCACCAGTCCGTCGCGCGGGCCGAAAAAGTTCACGAAGGCGCCGAAATCCATGATTTTGACGACCTTGCCCTTGTAGATTTCGCCGACTTCGGGTTCGGCGACGATCGAGTTGATCCATTTGAGCGCGGCTTCGATCTTTTCCTTGTCGCTCGAAGCGACCTTGATGAGGCCGTCGTCGTTTATATCGACCTTGGCGCCGGTCTTTTCGACGATCTCGCGGATTACCTTGCCGCCCGATCCGATGACGTCGCGGATCTTGTCGGTCGGGATCGTCATGGTCTCGATGCGCGGCGCATATTCGCCCAGATCATCGCGGGCGTGATCGATCGCCTTGGCCATTTCGCCGAGAATGTGCATGCGCCCGTCCTTGGCCTGAGCCAGCGCGACCTTCATGATCTCTTCGGTGATCCCGGCGATCTTGATGTCCATCTGCAGCGAGGTAACGCCCTCGCTGGTGCCCGCCACCTTAAAGTCCATGTCGCCGAGATGATCTTCGTCGCCGAGAATATCGGAGAGAACGGCGAACTGCTCGCCCTCGAGAATGAGCCCCATGGCGATGCCGGCCACCGGACGCGTGACCGGAACGCCCGCGTCCATCAACGCCAACGACGAACCGCACACGGTCGCCATCGACGAAGAGCCGTTCGACTCGGTGATCTCGGAAACGAGCCGGATTACATAGGGAAAATCTTCCTGCGAGGGGATAACCGCCTTGAGCGCGCGCCAGGCGAGCTTGCCGTGGCCGATTTCGCGCCGGCCGGTAAAGCCGAAGCGCCCCGTTTCGCCCACCGAATAGGGCGGGAAATTGTAATGCAGCATGAAGGTTTCTTTGTAGGTGCCGGAAAGCGCGTCGACGAACTGTTCGTCTTCGCCGGTGCCGAGCGTGGCGACGACGACCGCCTGCGTCTCGCCGCGCGTAAAGAGCGCCGAACCGTGCGCGCGCGGCAACACCCCCGCTTCGGCCACGATCGGACGCACGGTTTTGGTGTCGCGCCCGTCGATGCGCGCGCCGGTGTCGAGAATGGCGCCCCGCACAATGTCGGATTCGATGTCCTTGACGAGGCCTGAAACGACGCTTTTCTCAAGCGCGTTCTCGTCGCCTTGGGCGCAGAACGCCTCAATGGCCTTGTCTTTGACGGCGGCGATTTTTTCCTGGCGCGCCTGCTTGACGACTTCCTTATAGGCGTCGCGGAGATCGGCTTCGACGGCGGCGCGGATTTTTGCTTCGTGCTCGGAATGATCCGGCGGCGCGTAGTCCCACGGCTCCTTGGCCGATTCCTCGGCGAAGTCGATGATCATATCGATCGCCTCTTTCGCTGCTTTGTGGCCGAACATTACGGCGCCGAGCATGACGTCTTCGGAAAGCTCCTTGGCTTCGGATTCGACCATCATCACGGCGCTCGCCGTGCCGGCCATGATGAGGTCGAGCGCGGTTTCCGACATTTCGTCGATCTGCGGATTGAGCACGTATTCTTCGCCGATATAACCGACGCGCGCGGCGCCGATCGGCCCGAGGAACGGAATGCCGGAAATAGTGAGCGCGGCCGACGTGGCGATCATCGCCACAATGTCGGGGTCGTTTTCCATGTCGTGCGACAGGACGGTCGCGATGACCTGAACCTCGTTCTTGAAGCCCTTGGCGAAGAGCGGGCGGATCGGCCGGTCGATAAGGCGCGAGGTCAGCGTTTCCTTTTCGGTCGGGCGGCCTTCGCGCTTGAAATAGCCGCCGGGCACGCGGCCGGCCGCATAGAACTTTTCCTGATAGTGAACAGTCAGCGGAAAGAAATCGAAATTCGGGTTGGGCTCTTTCGCGCCGACCACAGCAGCGAGCACCGTGGTGTCGCCATAGGTCGCGAGCACCGCGCCGTCGGCCTGCCGCGCAACGCGGCCCGTTTCGAGGGTCAGCGTGCGACCGCCCCATTCAATCGATTTTTTGGTGATATTGAACATTGTCTCTCTTTCTTCGTATGGCGCCGCCGGATTGCGGACGCCCAAGGATAGGGATTAGGGACTAGGGATTAGGGATTGTGAATCTGTCATTCCGGGGCAAGCG
>JBHHVZ010000052.1:0-19607 GCA_046756245.1 Parvularculaceae bacterium | reverse complement strand
GCTTCAGCTTCTTCTTCGGTGAGCAGACCCGAAGGCGCGGCGATCGTCGCGACAGTAAAGTCGCGGTCGGTAATCGTCAGCGTCACGCCGTCCGGCATTGCAATAGCCGAAACATGAATCGAATCGCCGATGTCGAGGCCGGTTACATCCGCTTCGAAAAACTCCGGAATTCTGACCGCGGGGGCGTACACTTCGATAGTGTGGCGGACGATGTTAAGAACGCCGCCGCGCTTGAGGCCCGGCGAGTCCTCTTCGTTGACGAAGCGCACGGGGATCTCAACGTCGATTCGAGTGGTTTCATCGATCCGCATCAGGTCCACGTGAATCGGCATGCCCTTGACCGGGTCGACCTGAACCTCGCGCGCGAGCACCGGCTGCAGTTCTTTCTGGCCAGGCACCTCGATCTTGGCGAGGTGCGTCTTCATTCGGCCGGCTTGAAAAGCCTTGAGGATCTCGTTTTCGCGCAGCTTGATGGCGACGGGTTTGTCGCCGCCGCCGTATAGGACGCCGGGTACCCATTTTTCGCGGCGAACCGCTCTTGCGGCGCCGGTTCCGGCGTTCTCGCGCGGTTCGCAGTAAAAGACGTCGGTCTCAGCCATCACGAAGCCCCATGCAAAAGAGCGCCGCGGCTCGGGGGCGTGCGGGACGCGGCCCTGCGCGGCGGTCGGAAATTCCCGATTGAGCGGCGGTCTATAGAGGAAAGGCCGGTCGAAGACAAGCCGGCCTGCGGGCGCTGCGCCTATTTGAAAACCACCTTGGCGATTTCATAAGAGCGCGCGCCGCCCGGCGCCGTCACCTCGACCGAATCGCCCGGCGTCTTGCCAATGAGAGCCCGCGCGATCGGCGAGGAAACCGAGATCTTGCCGTCCTTCACGTCGGCTTCGAGATCGCCGACGATCTGCCAGGCCTTTTTCTCTTCGGTGTCTTCGTCGATCAGCGTGACGGTCGCGCCGAATTTGACCGTGTCGCCGGTGAGCTTGGCCACGTCGATCACCTGGGCCCGCAGAAACTTGTCTTCAAGATCGGCGATCTGGCTTTCGATCCAGCCCTGGCGCTCCTTGGCGGCGTGATATTCTGCGTTTTCCGAGAGGTCGCCATGGGCGCGCGCTTCGGAAATCGCCTGAATGATCGCCGGGCGCTCGTCGTTCTTTAGCCGCTTGATTTCGGCTTCGAGGCGCGCATATCCGGCCGCCGTCATCGGTATCTTCTCCATCCTTCGCCCTTTCTCCGCAGACAGGCCCAAGCCCTTGAAATAGGGTGAAAAAAAGAGCGCGGCCGCGCGTCCAATCGCGGCCGTCGCCTGTTTACGACGCCAAAAATAGGGCTGAAGAAGGCCGACTTCAAGCGTCCCGGGACCAAGAATTGGACCGCTAGAGCATGTTCTCCGAAATGCGAGTCGGAGAACATGCTCTAGGTTTTTATTTTGTCGCGCATTTTATCCGAAAACCGGTTCCCACTTTTCGGAATGCGCTCTAACCAGTTCGAACGGGAGCACTTTTGGGCGCAGACCGCTGATTTTCGGGCTTTCAGGCCCGGAAATAGGACTGAAGCGGCGCGACGTCGAGTTCGCCGGCGCGCATCGCCTCGATCGCGCGCACTGTCGAGCGCGAGCCGGTTGCGGTGGTTATGCAGGGAATTTTGAGCGCCAGCGCCGTGGTGCGGATCGAGCGCGAGTCGCGGATCGACTGAGCCCCCTCGGTGGTGTTGAAAATCAGGTCAATCTCGCCGTTTTTGAGCGCGTCGACAATATGCGGCCGGCCTTCGAGAACCTTGTTGACATGAGTCACGTCAAGACCCTGTTCACGCAAATAGGACGCGGTGCCGGCGGTGGCGACAATTCTGAAACCCATGTCGAGCATCTTGCGCGCCGCCTCCGTCATCGACGGCTTGTCGGAATCCTTGAGCGAGATGAAGACGCATCCCTCGAGGGGAATGCGGGCGCCGGCGGCGAGCAGGCTTTTCGCGCGCGCCCGGTCGAAATCCCGGTCGATACCCATCACCTCGCCGGTTGAGCGCATTTCAGGGCCGAGCACCGTGTCGACCCCGGGAAAGCGCGAGAAGGGAAACACGACTTCCTTGGCGGCCACATGCGAATGTGCCGGCGGCTTCAGGTTGAATTCGGAAAGCCTGGCGCCCGCCATCACTTTCGCCGCAATGTTCGCCACCGGAAGACCGATCGACTTGGCGACGAAGGGAACCGAACGCGACGCGCGCGGGTTTGCTTCAAGTATGTAAATCTCTCCGTCCTTGACCGCATACTGAACATTCATCAACCCGATGACGCCGAGTTCGAGCGCAAGCTTGCGGGTTTCGCCCTCGAGTTCGCGAATGGTTGCGTCGGGCAGAGTGTAGGGCGGGAGCGAGCAGGCCGAATCGCCTGAATGCACGCCCGCCTCCTCGATATGCTCCATGACGCCGGCGATGAACACGTCCTCGCCGTCGCTGATGGCGTCGACGTCGATTTCGATGGCGTTCTGCAAGTAGCAGTCAAGCAGGAGCGGTTCGTCTTCGGAGATTTCGATCTCCGCCGTCGCCAGATATTGCTCGAGGCTTTCCCGGTCGCGCACGATTTCCATGGCGCGACCGCCGAGAACATAGGACGGCCTTGTAACGAGCGGATAGCCGACAGCGGCGGCGATTTCGGGCGCGCTTTCGCGTGATGGCGCGGTTGCGTTTTCAGGCTGGCGCAGACCGAGCCGCCGCAGGAGTTTCTGAAACCGCTCGCGGTCTTCCGCCCGGTCGATGGCGTCGTAAGACGTGCCGAGAATCGGGACGCCGGCGTTTTCGAGCGCGGCGGCGAGCTTTAATGGCGTTTGCCCGCCATATTGTACGACGACGCCGAGAAGCTCGCCGGCGGCCTGCTCCTTATGGATGATCTCCAGGACGTCTTCAGTAGTGAGCGGTTCGAAATAGAGCCGGTCCGACGTGTCGTAGTCCGTCGATACGGTTTCCGGATTGCAGTTCACCATGATCGACTCGACGCCGATTTCGGCGAAAGCGAACGCGGCGTGACAGCAGCAGTAATCGAACTCAATCCCCTGACCGATGCGATTCGGGCCGCCGCCGAGGATGATCGCTTTTTTACGTGCTGTCGGCGCGGCTTCACATTGTTCGAGGCCGTCGACCGGCGGCTCAAAGGTGGAATACATGTAAGGTGTTTTCGCCTCGAACTCCGCTGCACAGGTGTCGATGCGCTTGTAGACGGGAACGACGCCGAGCCTGCGGCGATGAGCGGCGACTTCGGCCTCGCGCCCGCCGCCGAGCGCAGCGAGTCGTCGATCAGAAAACCCCATCGCTTTCAGATCGCGCAACGCTTCGGCGTCCGCTGGCAGGCCGTCGCGCTCAATCAGTTTTTCGGCTTCGACGATCCCTTCGATCTGGTCGAGAAACCACGGGTCGTAACTAGTGATGGCGCGGACCTGTTCGATCGGCAGGCCGTAGCGGAAGGCTTGCCCAGCAACCCGCAAACGGTCCGGCGTCGGCGCGGCGAGCGCTGCGCGGAAAGCGTTGACGTCGTCGCCTTCGCCGAGTCCCTTGATCTCGATCGGGTCGAGCCCCGACAGGCCGGTCTCAAGCGAGCGCAGGGCCTTTTGCAGGGACTCCTGAAACGTGCGTCCGATCGCCATCGCTTCGCCGACCGATTTCATCGCGGTGGTCAGAAGCGGCTCGGCGCCGGGAAACTTTTCGAAGGCGAAGCGGGGAACCTTGGTGACGACGTAATCGATGGTCGGTTCGAATGAGGCCGGCGTCGCGCCGGCGATGTCGTTGGTCAGTTCGTCGAGCGTATAGCCGACGGCGAGCTTCGCGGCGACGCGCGCGATGGGAAAGCCGGTCGCCTTCGACGCCAAGGCGGACGAGCGCGACACCCGCGGGTTCATTTCGATCACCACGAGCCGTCCGTCGTCGGGATTGACGGCGAATTGCACGTTCGAACCGCCGGTTTCGACGCCGATTTCGCGTAAGACCGCAATCGCGGCCGAGCGCATGCGCTGGTATTCCTTGTCAGTCAACGTTAGCGCCGGCGCGACGGTCACCGAGTCGCCGGTGTGCACGCCCATCGGATCGATATTCTCAATCGAGCAGACGATGATGCAATTGTCGTTCTTGTCGCGCACGACCTCCATCTCGAATTCTTTCCAGCCCAGAAGGCTCTCGTCGATCAGGATCTGGCCGACCGGCGAGGCTTCAAGTCCGGCGCGCACGATGTGGTCGAATTCCTCGCGGTTGAAGGCGACGCCGCCGCCGGTTCCGCCGAGGGTGAAGGCGGGGCGGATGATGGCCGGAAGCCCGATCTCGTCGATCACGGAAGCGGCCGCCGCGAAGCCTTTGGCGCGGTCATAGCCGACGATCCGTCCGGTTTCGTCCTTTATCGGCGGGGAGGCGGCGACGGCGGAACGCGGATTTTCAAGTCCGATCGCGTTCATGGCGGCGCGGAATTTCTCGCGGTCTTCGGCCTTTTCGATTACGTCGGCGCGGGCGCCGATCATCTCGACGCCGTATTTTTCCAGAACGCCCGACCGGTCGAGTTCAAGCGCGCAGTTCAAGGCCGTCTGCCCGCCCATGGTCGGCAACAGCGCGAATCCCCCTGAGCATTTTGGGCGCTCGGCGGCGATGATCTTTTCAACGAAGGCCGGCGTGATCGGCTCAATATAGGCGGCGTCGGCAAGGTCCGGATCGGTCATGATCGTCGCCGGATTCGAATTGACCAGCACGACCCTGTAGCTTTCTTCTTTCAGCGCCTTGATCGCCTGCACGCCCGAATAATCGAACTCGCACGCCTGGCCGATGACGATGGGCCCTGCGCCGATGATGAGGATCGAGGATATGTCGGTGCGTTTGGGCATTCTTGTTTGTGCGCGAATTGAACCGCCGCATCGACGCATTCAGCCTGTCGCGGGGCGGGGAGTGTTACGGCGATTTCCGGCTAGGAGAGCGTCTTAGGCGAAACCGGATCGAGGGGAAAGCCCTGTTCGCCGCGCCATCCGGCGCAATGTCAACTTGGCCGTCTCGCAAGATGAAGTCGACGGGGGCTTGACATGAAACCAAAAGGTTACTTATAAAAAGAAACCAAAAGGTTTTATATATGACCCGCCCCGCCGATACCGACCAGGCCGTCTTCCGCGCCATCGCGGATCCGACAAGACGCGCAATCATCGCCATGCTGGCCGAGCGCGACCGGCCTGTCGCCGATATCGCCGCGCATTTCGACATCAGCCGGCCGGCCGTCGCCAAGCATCTCGCTGTCCTTAGGGAAGGGGGGCTCATCACGGTCAAAGCGAAGGGACGCGAGCGCATCAATCAGCTCAACCCGCCGGCGCTGAAGGTCGCCGCCGACTGGATTCGCCAGTTCGACCGGTTCTGGGACGAACGTCTCGCCAAACTCAAAGAAGCCGTGGAGAAGGAAATCGAGGAGAAGAACTCATGACACAGTCAAAAATCGTCAAGACCGTATTCCTGAAAGCGCCGCCGGCGCATGTCTGGAAGTTTCTGACCGAAGCCGACAAGCTCGCCGAATGGTTTCACCGCGGCGGCGCCGATTTGAAAGAGGGCGGCGATTATATCCTGCTCACCAACAGTCCGGGTAAAGAAGGTGAAAAGCTCTGCTGGGGACGCGTGCTTGAGGCCAAACCGCATGAGCGTCTTGTGCACACTTTCACTCATGAATGGCTGAAGGGCGAGGAGACCACGTGCACCTGGACGCTCGAGGCTGTGGGCGGCGGCACCGTGCTGACGCTTGTTCACGAAGGCTTTGACAAGGTCGGCGCGGACGCATTCACGACGGCGGCGAGCCACGACGCCGGCTGGGACGAACATTTCGTCCGTCTGCGCCGCGTCATGATGTAAGGTTAAGCGGATCCGGCGAAACGCGGCGCCGGCAGCGCCGCCGCTCGCCGGACCGGGTACGGATCAAAGGGGAGAAAGGTGATGAAAACAGGCCGAGTCGTCTCGCAGGACGAATGGTTGAAAGCCCGCCTTGAATTGCTCGAAAAAGAAAAGGCGCATTCGCGCGGGAGAGACGCGCTGATTCAGGAACGCCAGGCCCTGCCCTGGATGAAGGTTGAGAAGAAATACGTTTTCGACGGTCCCAACGGGCGCGAAAGCCTGAGCGATCTTTTTGACGGTAAGAACCAGCTTATCGTCTATCATTTCATGTTCGATCCAGAATGGGAGGCGGGCTGCAAGTCCTGTTCGTTCATCGCCGACCATTACAATCCGTCCGTCGTCCACCTCGCGCATCGCGACGTCGCGCTCGCAACGATTTCAAAGGCGCCGCTGGAAAAACTTGAAGCGTTCAGGAAGCGGATGGGCTGGACTTTCATGTCTCCTTCACCGACGACGAGCTGAACGGCAAGGCCTATTACAATTTCCGGGAAAACAGCAGTTTTCCGTCCAGAGAAGCGCCGGGGATAAGCGTCTTTGCGAAAGCCGACGACGGACAAGTCTATCATACCTATTCCGCCTACGCCCGCGGTCTTGAGAATTTCATGGGCGCGTATCATCTCCTCGACATCGTGCCGAAGGGACGCGACGAAGAAGGCCTTTCCTACGGGATGGAATGGCTGCGTCTAAGGGACAGTTACGATGACGACTGAGCCGGCATCCGTCTACGGCGTATTCGCTTGGTAATTCCGATCAGCGCCGCCTGGCGCGCGCTTTGGGACTGTCGAAATCTCTCCCTAATGGCGCGTCACGCCAAGCTGTGCTACCTTTTTCAGCGCAAGCGCGGTCACCGGCTGCAGCCTATTCGGGAGGAGGGAATGCGCGCAGCCCTGATTTCACTGGCGTTGGCCGCCGGGCTAATTCCCGCAACCGTTCCGGCTCGGCCGGCCGCCGAAACGACGACGGTCGACATCAAGGAATGGCGCGTTCCCTGGGAGAACGCGCGCCCGCGCGATCCATTCGCCGAAAGCGCTTCATCGGTCTGGTTTGTCGGCCAGCGGGCCGGTTTTCTCGCCCGGCTCGACGTCGAAACCGGCGACATGACCAAAGTCCAGCTTGAAGCGGGGTCGGGCCCGCATAATCTCGTTGTCGATGCTGACGGCTATGTCTGGTATGCGGGAAATCGCAAGTCGCTCATTGGGCGCTACGACCCTCAATCGGGCGCGCTCGAAAAGATTCCCATGCCGGATTCAGCAGCGCGCGATCCGCACACGCTTGTATTCGACGGCGATGGGAACATCTGGTTCACCGTGCAGGGCGGCAATTTCGTCGGCCGGCTCAATATGGAAAGCCGAAAGGTCGATCTCGTTGCTTCCAAAACCGCACGCTCGCGACCCTATGGCATCAGGATTGCGCCGGACGGGATCGTCTGGGCCGCGTTGTTCGGGACCAACAAGCTCGCCCGAATCGATCCCGCGACCATGGCGCTTGAAGAAATCGCGCTGCCGCGCGATGGAGCCCGTCCGCGTCGGCTCGACGTCACGTCGGACGGGCGCGTCTGGTACGTGGATTATGCGACCGGTCGGCTTGGCGCATACGATCCGAAAACCGATGACGTTGAAGAATGGTTGATGCCGCCGGGCGAAGACGCACGACCCTATGGCATGGCCGCCGACAGCCATGACCGGCTCTGGATGGTCGCAACCGGCCCGCAGCCCAATCTCTTCATCGGCTTCGATCCCAAAACGGAAAGCTTTGTCAGCTCCACGCCGGTTCCTTCGGGCGGCGGCACGGTCCGCCACATGCACTACCATCAGCCCTCCGGCGCAGTCTGGTTCGGGACCGACGCCAACACTATCGGCCGCGCCATCGTTGAACCGGACGGCGCGGAATAAGGGAATCGAGCACCAAGAGACGGGATTTAACAGGCCTGTTTCTTTACGGGCGCGACGACGGCGCATTCCCAGCCGTCGTAATCCCACTCGCGGGCGGCGAACCAGCCGGACAGCTCCGCCGTCAGCAGGTCGAAATCCTCAGACGCAACCGCGCTGTGGTGTTCCAGAGCGAGGCCGTCATGGGCGGTTGCGTCGCGAACCACGAAACCGCGCCCGCGCAAAGCCTCGATCATTTCCGGCCGAAGCGACAGATCGGCGCCGATCAGCGGATAGGCGTAGTGGATCACATGACGCGGATCTGCGCCTTCGTCGCCGTAATAGGCGAGCTTGACGCGCACCTGGTCGTTCGCCTTTGGCGAGCCCATGGCCAGCGCCGGTTTCCTCCTGAAGATGTTTGTAAAATCGATCATAGAGCCCCCTTCGACCGCTGTTTTGCGAAGCCTCGCGCGGCCGGGAGAAACAATTTGTAAACGTGTGCAGTAAAAACAGATTCAATTAAAAGCTGTATAACGCACGCAAGCTGCACGCACTTTCTAAAAGACGGTCTCGATTCAACGGCGTATCCGCCAGCCCCGTCGCTAAGGCCCGTTTTTGGAAAGAGCCGAATCCGAAACAAACGGATTGGACTGGCGCTCGCGGCCGAAAGTCGACATCGGGCCGTGGCCGGGCACAAAGCGCATGTCGTCGCCGAGCGGCCAGAGTTTCCCTGTGATCGAGTTGATCAGCGTCTGATGGTCGCCGCGCGGGAAGTCGGTGCGCCCGATCGAGCCGGCGAAAATGACGTCGCCGACGAAAGCGAGCCGCGCTTCTTCGTTATAGATCACCACATGCCCCGGGGTGTGGCCGGGCGTAAAGGCGACCTTGAATTCCAGGCCGTCGAGGGTCAGCGCGTCGCCGTCGTCGAGCCAGCGGTCCGGCGTGCAGTTTTCACCGCCTGCAAGGCCATAACGCCTGCCGGTTTCCTCGATCTGATCGAGCCAGAAGACTTCGTCTTTGTGCGGACCTTCAATCGGCGCGCCAGTCGCGCGCTTGATCGCTTGCGCCCCGCCGGCGTGATCCAGATGGCCGTGCGTGAGCCAGATCTTTTCAATCCTTGCGTCGAATTCCTCAGCGGCTTTGAGGATCTTTTCAGGCTCGCCGCCGGGGTCGACGACAGCCGCCGCCCCGTCCGGCGCGCGAATGATCGAGCAGTTCTGCTGGAAAGGCGTGACCGGCACGACCTTGACCTGAAAAGGGGGCGGTTTGTCGTTCATACGGCCTTGATAGCGTTGATGGCGGCCAAATGAAACCGCGCGGCGCGCTCACGGACTTCACGCCGCGCCTCACTAAACGATAGGCGTCTCGTGATCGCGGCTGATCAACAGTGAATAGCTCGTGTGCGCGGGCGCGCCTATCTTTTTATTGAAACCGAAGGAGACCCGTATGTATTTCCTGGCTCCGCTTTTTATCACTGCTTTTTTTGCGACGTCATCCGCGCCCTTCGGCGCGCAGGACCGATCGCCGGTCGAAGTCGCATACGACTTTGAACGCGCTCGATTGCAGGCTTCACTCGAAGCGGCGATTGAGCAGCGTGGTTTGAATTCCATCAATGACGGCGTCTCAATGACACGGGCGGTTGATGATACGGCCGTTCAGGCCGGCGAGCGTCAATCCATGAGAAGCGACGAAGGATTTTCGATCCGCCGTAATGGCGCGATCCATCAAATTTCGTCAGGAAAAAAAGGCGAAAGATTGGATGTAGATCTGGCGCGTTTCGCGCCCGCTTATGGCGGCTATTGCACCGAGACCATTGCTGCTGGAACACTTGACACGGACGATTCCGTCATTTGGACGTTGCACGGAAATCGTCTTTATCTGGCCCGCTCTCCAAGCACGCGGAAAGCGTTTCGCGAAAATCTCGCCTTTACCGCTGAAAGCGCTAAACGGTATTGGGAAAACGCCAACGCCCATGTCGACTCTTACGGGTTTGGGTCTTCGCCGAAATTGGTTCAACCGGTTCAGTCCGCCTATCAGCATTGCTGATCCTGACTGATCGCAGGAGCCGCCGCTTCGCGAACGGTCAGGCCGCGCACGGACCCTCTATACATCGTTTGAAAATATAAAAGCTGTCGTGCGGGCCGGGCGAGGCTTCCGGATGGTATTGCACCGAAAAAGCCGGCGCGTCAGTCAACGCGATCCCGCAGTTCGAGCCGTCGAATAAGGAGACATGGGTTTCCTTCGCATTTTCCGGCAGCGACGCGCTGTCGACAGTAAATCCATGATTCATGGAAACGATTTCGACCTTGCCCGTGGCGAGATCTTTCACCGGATGATTGGCGCCGTGATGTCCCTGCGCCATCTTTTTCGTTTTCGCGCCGGCGGCGAGCGCCAGAATCTGGTGGCCGAGACAAATTCCCAGAATCGGAATCTTCTTTTTAATCAGTGCACGGATCACGGGAACGGCGTATTCTCCGGTGGCCGCCGGATCGCCAGGTCCGTTCGAAAGAACGACCGCGTCGGGCGCCTTCGACAGGATGTCTTCAACAGTCGCCGTCGCCGGCACGACGCTTACGCGGCAGCCTTCTTCGGCTAGCCGGCGCAGAATATTGCGCTTCACGCCGAAATCGATAACGATGAGATGCGGGCCATCTGCGCTCCCGCGGCCATAACCCTCATTCCAGCGCCAGCCGGCCTCGATGTGTTCGAAAGGGTGAAGCGTCGTTACGTCACGAGCGAGGTCGCGGCCTTCGAGTCCGGGCCAGTCGCGTGCGTGCGCGGCCAGCGCCTCGATATCGAACCGGCCTGCGACGCTGTGTGCAATGACGCCGTGGGGCATGCCGTTTTCGCGGATGCGTGCGGTAAGCGCCCGCGTATCGACGCCGGAAATCCCGACAATGCCGCGCCGCTTCATCCAGGCTGAGAGATCGAGCTGGGCGCGATAGTTCGACGGGCTGGTGACAGGGGCGCGGAAGATAGCGCCGCGGGCCGCTGTCGCAGCCGCCGGCGAGGCGTTCTCGGCGTCTTCATTGTTGACCCCCGTATTGCCGACATGGGGGAAGGTGAATGCGATGATCTGCATCGCATAGGAAGGGTCCGTGAGAATCTCCTGATAGCCGGTCATGGCGGTGTTGAAGCAGACCTCGCCGACCGTCTCTCCGGTAGCGCCAAGGCCGCAGCCGCGGAACGCCGTTCCGTCGGCCAGCACCAGCAGGGCTGTTTTGTGAGGAGCGGACGCTTGACTTACGCGCATGGGGGCATATCTGTTTCCGGCTCGATATTAACGCGTTGTAACCGGACGTGAGCGGCGACGTGAGTCCGCCCGGCGCGCAAATCGCCGGGAAGCTAGGCGAAAGCGTTAACAGGGTCAAGAACGGATAAACGGCGGATTATCCAATTAAAACAATCCATTAACTGGAATTAGAGAACGCTGCGGGCGGAAAGTCGCCGCGTCATTGAACGATTTGGAGAAGCCTTATGCTGCGAGAAGATATCGGCGCCGCACTAAAAGAGGCCATGAAGGCGAAGGGCCAGAAACTCCGGGTCTCGACGCTCCGCCTCATCAACGCCGCCATCAAAGACCGCGATATCGCTGCGCGCGGCGAGGACCGCTGTGAAGGCGTGAGCGATGAGGAGATTCTCGCCATCCTCGCCAAGATGGTGAAACAGCGCGAAGAAAGCTCGAAAGCTTATGAAGACGGCGCCCGGCCCGACCTCGCCGAGCAGGAGCGCGCGGAGATCGACGTGATCCGCGAGTTCATGCCGCGCCAGCTTTCCGAAGATGAAATAAAGGGCGCCGTCGCCGAGGTGATTAAGGAGTTCGACGCCTCCGGCCTCAAAGACATGGGCAAGTGCATGGGCGCGCTCAAAGAGCGCTATTCCGGCGCCATGGATTTCTCCCGCGCCGGCGCGCTGATGAAAGAGGCGCTGGGGTAAGTCTGTAGCGAATATCTTAACGCACGCGGATTAGAATCGCCGGTGCGCCATCACTTGAATTGGGTCTTTTCGATGAAGCGCGTTTGGATTGGTTTTGTTTCCGGCGCGGCGGCCGTGTTGCTGCTTTCTGCTTGCGTCTATCCGCCCTTCGACTACGCCGAGGACCGCTGCCAGGGCGCTCACAACCAGTGCCAGCTTTCCTGTACCGAGATTAACGAAGGGCCGGCGCGCTCGGCCTGCATGCAGCGCTGTCTATCGCAGGAAGACCGCTGCTATCTGACGGGCGACGATTCGGCCTCGACGATCGCCGTCGACCGGGCGATCGGCGAGGCGCGCTCGCGGGCCGAGAAGGAAGCCGCCTTTGAGCGCTGGAAAGCGCAAAAGGAACGGGAGGTTGCTGAAAGCGGGCAGGCGGTTGAAATCGTCGAGCCTGACGGCGATGCGTCCGACTCTCCCTAATCGGCGCGCGGCAACCGGTCGCGATAGCGGCGGCTGCCCGGAATGACAGCGCCGTCGCGCATTTCAATTTTAACATCGCCTTCGCCGGTTGGCCGGATTTCCTTGATGTGATCCGTGTTCGCGACATAGGAGCGGTGAACGCGCGCCGCCGGCGCGCCGGCGTCGGTCAGTTGGCGTTCAATTGAAGACAGGGTGGCTCGCGCCAGATACGTTTTTCCGTTCGCGGTGACTTCGGCGTAGTTTGACGCCGATTTCACCCAACTGACGTCCGAGGCTTCGATCCAGATCGACCGTCCGCCGCACTTTAAGGTGATGCGTTTGGTTTGCACCGCGTCTTCGCACGCGGCATTGAGCTCACGGCACTGCTGGAAGAGCTGGCGACCGAAGACAATACAAAACAGAACAACAGCATATGCCAGAACGCCCTTGCGATATTCGTAAATGAAATCGCGAAGGAAATTATCCGTGAAAATGTAAGGTTCGGGATAAACGGCGAGAAAGATCAATTTCCTGATCGCAACCATTATCGCCACATGCAGGAGCGAGACGACGACGCTCGCCCCCAGATGGAAAGGGATGACGAAGCGCCAATCATGCTGGCCCGGCGTCGCACGGGAAGCGAACCACGCAATGAGCGGGAACAAGGCGAGAAATACGCCAAAGCCGGTCGCCTCATAGATTATGATTTTTTCGATCGGAAAGGCGCTATTTTCGCGACTGATTTCCGTCGCCGAAGACAGGATGTCGACAACAAGACCTGCGACCAAGAAAGCAGCCACCCAAGCGAATGTTTTGCGGTCGGCGTCAAGATCGTCGCCGCGCGGATCGCCGGCGGCGCGGGGCGCGGGGCTTGTCTTTGACGGTGAAAGAAAGCTCATGGGCCGCGATTAGATATTCAGAATCTTTCAAGCGCAATAGGGCCTTTAGCGGATGCCCTGGTTGTCCCGGACTCCCGCCGTTCGTCCCGCAAGCGCCTTATAACCGGCGATTCGTCACACGCCGCCGCGGTGAATCCCGTTGCGCTGGCGCCCGCCTGAAACGCTCCGCAAGATCATCGCGAAGCAGAATACAGGACGCTCGCCATGGCGATTGTAGAAACGAAAAAAGGCGCATTCACCGGCCAGACCGAACGCAGATATGATCTCGACTGGCTGCGGGTGGTCGCGTTCGGTCTCTTGATTTCTTATCACGTCGGTATGTTCTACGTGACGTGGGACTGGCATGTGAAAAGCGTTTACGCAGGTCCTGCAGTTGAGCCATTGATGACGATCGTTAATCCCTGGCGGCTGGCGCTCTTGTTTTTCATCTCCGGCGTAGCCGTGCGGTTTGCGTCCGACAAGGCATCATCGATTCGGGCGTTCGCCGGATCGCGCGCTTATCGGCTCGCCCTGCCGATCCTTGCTGGTGCGATCATAATCGTTGCCCCGCAATCCTATTTTGAATTGCGTCAGGCAAGTGTAATCGAGCCGCATTATCTCGAATTTTGGAGAAATTATCTCAAGCTCGAACAGTTCTACTCGATGATTACGCCGACGTGGAATCATCTTTGGTATGTCGTCTATTTGCTTGTCTATATTGTTTTGATTGCACCGCTCTTGCCGGCGCTACGGCGTTTTGCTGAAGGAACCGGGGCAAATTGGCTGGCGGCGGCCACGGGCGGACCAGCGCGGCTGCTGCTGCTCGTCATCGTTCCTTTCATTTTATACAAGGCGTTTCTGTCGCCGATCTTTCCGACAACCCATGATCTCGTCAACGATTGGGCGAACCATGCGCACCGATTCACAGTATTTATGCTGGGCTATTTCGTTGCAAAAAATCCTCGCTTCTGGCGATCAGTTGACAAGACACTGCCATTCGCCGCCGGGCTCGTCTTTCTGATTGGCGGTGGATTGCAATATTTGCGCTCCTATCCTGTGGATTTTCATATTTTGCCCTTCGACGGGCCTGCCATGATCGTCCTTCATACCCTGTACGCCTGGTCGTTCATTGTAATGCTGTTGGCTCTTGCTCAACGCTATCTCAATTATCAATCGAAACTTCTTACCTATCTTACTGGCGCTGTCTTTTGTTACTATATCCTGCACCAGACAATCATCGTCATTGCGGGATATTATTTGACGCGGTTAAAACTCGGGGTCTGGCCGGAATTTCTGGCTGTCACCTTGGCGACCGTGATTGGGTGCGCGGCAGGCTATGAAATCGCCAGGCGCATTCCGTTCCTCCGACCATGGCTGGGGATCAAGAATGATAAGGCGCGTTTTACAAAACCTCGCCGCCTTGTCGCAGCGTTGGAAGTATAAACACTCTCCGCCTCGCGCCGCCCCTGTGGAAAACCCGCCATCGCCCGGGCTTGCCGGAAGCCAGAAATTGCGTGCGCGCCAGACGCGCATGCCCTAATTCTGAATTCTGATTTCCAACTTCTGACTTCTGATTTCTGGGTTCTCGTCCATGCCCCGCTTCACGCCCGATTTTCTCGACGAGTTGAAGGCCCGTTTGAGGCCCTCCGACGTCATCGGGCGGTATGTGAAGCTGAAAAAGCAGGGCAATGAATGGGCCGGCCTGTCGCCCTTCACCAAGGAGAAAACCCCGTCCTTTTTCGTCAACGACCAGAAGGGCTTCTTCCACGATTTCTCCTCCGGCAAGCATGGCGACGTCATCGCGTTCCTGCAGGAGGCGCAGAAACTTTCCTTTCACGAAGCGGTGGCGCGTCTCGCCGAAGAGGCGGGAATGGATCTGCCGCGCGAAAGCCCGGCCGAAGCCGCGCGGGCCGAGCGCGCCAAATCGCTTGTCGATGCCTGCAGCGCGGCGGCGGCGTTTTTCCGGGCGATGCTGCGCCGCGCCGATGGGCGGGAGGCGGCGGCCTATCTCGAGGGCCGCGAAGTCACGCCCGAACAGATCGAGGCGTTCGGTCTCGGCTATGCCCCGGCGGGGCGCGCCGCGCTCAAGGATTACCTCATCAATAAGGGGTTTACGGAGGATATGCTCGTTGAAGCGGGACTGCTGATCCGGCCCGAAGACGGCGGCCCGACTTATGATCGTTTCCGCCGCCGCATCATGTTTCCCATCTTCAATACGCGCGGACAGGCGATCGCGTTCGGCGGCCGCGCGCTCGACAGGCAAGCGCGGGCGAAATATCTGAACTCGCCGGAAACCCCGCTCTTTCATAAAGGTTCGGTGCTCTACAATTACACGCCGGCGCGCCGGGCCGCGGCCGAAGAGACCCGCGCGCTCATCGTCTGCGAAGGCTATATGGACGTCATCGCGCTGTGGGGAGCGGGGATAAAATGCGCCGTCGCGCCGCTCGGTACGGCGCTTACCGAAAACCAGCTTGTGATGCTGTGGCGGGCCTCCGACGAGCCGATCTTATGTTTCGACGGCGACCGGGCCGGCGCCGGGGCGGCTTATCGTGCGATCGACCGGGCGCTGCCGCTTTTGAAGCCCGGAAAGTCGCTCGCCTTCGCCTTTTTGCCGGAAGGCCGCGATCCCGATGACCTCATCCGCGCGGCCGGCGCCGCCGCGTTCGAACAGGTCGTCGCCGAGGCGCGCCCGCTCGCCGACGTTTTATGGTCGCGGGAGCTGGAGTCGCGCCCGCTCGGCACGCCGGAGCGGCGCGCGGCCTTAAGAGCACAACTTCGCGACCTTGTGAAAACCATCGCCGACAAGGACGTGCGCGCAGCCTACGGCGCCGATCTGGCCGAACGGCTCAATAAGCACTTCGCTCCGTCGGGGAGCAAACGGGCGGGCGGAGAGCGGCGATGGCGGGGTCCGGACGCCAGTTGGCGGGAAGCCCGGCGGGCCGGGCGCGCCTTCGCGCCGCCGCCGCGCCCCAGCGCCGATCTGAAACGCCGCGGCGCACCCTCCGACTGGGTCCGCGAAGCCGCGCTGGTGGCCGCCGCGCTCAACCATCCGGCGCTTGTGGAGCGCCAGGAAGCCGCGTTTCTCGACCTCCAGCTCGACGATTCGGGTCTGGCCGGGCTTCTGGCGGAGATTTTGGCGGCGCTGGCCGCCGATCCCGGCCTTGACAGGGCTGCGCTCAAGAGCCATCTGTCCAAAACCGGCGCAGCCGCGGCGATGGAGCGCGTCCTCAAGGACGAACAGCTCAGAAATCAGAAATATCTGCGGCCGGAAGCTGAGATAGACGAGGCGGAGTGGGGGTTTGAAAACGCCCTTGCGCTCCACCTGTTTGATTCGCGTTTCAAGCAGGAAGTGGAGCGGTCCGCGGCTCAGATGTTCACCGACGGCGACGCCGCCTGGAAAGCGGCGACTGCGGCGCGCGAGGAGTTGATCAACACCAACAAATCCCGAAAGGGCGATGAAGCGGATACGGATTCGCCCAAGCTGCTGGACGACGCGCTTGAACGCATGAAGGCGAGCATCGGGAAGAAATCCAGGCGGTAGGTGCAAGGAATGACGAAAAAGGCGGCGAAAGAAGCCACGGAAGAAACCAAAGACGGCCCGATCCTCGATCTAACCGACGCGGACGTCAAAAAGATGATCAAGGCCGCGAAATCCCGCGGTTATGTCACTTATGACGAGCTCAATTCGGTGCTGCCGTCGGAGCAGTTTTCCTCCGAACAGATCGAGGATGTGATGGCCCAGCTTTCCGAAATGGGCATCACCGTTGTCGAACAGGAAGACGATGACGACGACTCCGACGACGCCGCCAATGACGACGAGCAGAATCGCGCCAGCGCGACCAAGGCCGTCGCCAAGAAAGCCGATGCGACGCCCGCCACCAACACCAGCACCGCCGCCGACCGCACCGACGATCCGGTGCGCATGTATCTCCGGGAGATGGGCTCGGTCGAGCTTTTGTCGCGCGAGGGCGAGATCGCCATCGCCAAGCGCATCGAGGCCGGCCGCGAAACCATGATCCGGGCGCTGTGCGAATCCTCACTCACCTTCGAGGCGATCACGGTCTGGCGCGACGAACTGAATGAAGGCCGCGTCCTCCTGCGCGACATTATCGATCTCGACGCCACTTATGGCGGCGGGCCGGAGGCGCGGCCCGACATGACCCAGCCGGAAGTCGCCGAACGCGTCCAGAAGGAAGAAGCCGAAAAGGCCGAAAACAGTGATGATGACGACGACGAGTTCGACGAGGGCGCGCTGTCGCTTTCGGCCATGGAGGCCGAGCTTCGCGACGAGGTGATGACGAATTTCGACGCCATCTCGGGCGATTATAAAAAGCTGCGCCGCCTGCAAGACATCATGATCGAGGAGAACCTCAAGGGCGACGACCTCTCGCCATCGCAAAAGCGCCGCTTCAAGAAACTGCAGAAAGATCTCGTCGAACGCGTTCGCGGCGTGCGCCTCAACAATCAGCGCATCGAGGCGCTTGTCGAACAGCTTTACGATATCAACCGCCGGCTGATGGCGCTCGAAGGCAAGCTCGTGCGCATGGCCGACAGCTACGGCGTCAACCGGCAGGAATTTCTCGCCGAATATCTCGGCGCCGAACTCGACCCCGAATGGATCGACCGGATCGGCGAGAAAAAATCGAAAGGCTGGCAAACTTTCATTTCGAAAGCCGCCAAGCAGGTTGATTCGATCCGCGAGGAGATCGGCAATCTGTCGACCGAAACCGGCCTCACCGTCGCCGACTTCCGGCGCATCGTGCAGACCGTCCAGAAGGGCGAGCGCGAGGCGCGCATCGCCAAGAAGGAAATGGTCGAGGCGAACCTGCGTCTCGTCATTTCGATCGCCAAGAAATACACGAATCGCGGCCTGCAGTTCCTCGACCTCATTCAGGAAGGCAATATCGGCCTGATGAAGGCGGTCGACAAATTCGAATACCGCCGCGGCTACAAATTCTCGACCTATGCGACCTGGTGGATCCGCCAGGCGATCACCCGCTCGATCGCCGACCAGGCGCGCACCATCCGCATCCCCGTGCACATGATCGAGACGATCAACAAGATCGTGCGCACCTCGCGCCAGATGCTGCACGAGATCGGCCGCGAGCCGACGCCGGAAGAGCTCGCCGAAAAGCTTTCGATGCCGCTCGAAAAAGTCCGCAAGGTGATGAAAATCGCCAAGGAGCCGATCAGCCTGGAGACGCCGATCGGCGACGAGGAGGATTCGCATCTCGGCGACTTCATCGAGGACAAGAACACGATCCTGCCGATCGACGCGGCGATCCAGTCGAACCTGCGCGAAACGACGACGCGCGTGCTTGCGTCGCTAACGCCGCGCGAGGAGCGCGTCCTGCGCATGCGCTTCGGCATCGGCATGAACACCGACCACACCCTCGAAGAAGTCGGCCAGCAATTCTCGGTCACCCGCGAACGCATCCGCCAGATCGAGGCGAAGGCTTTGCGCAAACTGAAGCATCCGAGCCGCTCGCGGAAACTCCGGAGCTTTTTGGATAATTGACCCGCTGCGGGGCGGCGTGGCACGATAGGGCGGTCGAGGTTTGAGATGTCCAAGTCGTTAATCATAGAACTTCCCGAGCCGCTTTCCGAACGCGTCAGGGACGCTGCGGCGAGCGCGGGCCTTTCGGAGGGCGCGCTTGTCGAGCGAACCATGCGGGAATGGTTCGAAAGCTGGGCCGAGGACTTTCGGCGCCTTGACGAGCCGGGCGACGACATCCCGGCCGAGGCGGCGCTCGACCGATTTGACGCGTTGATCGAGTCGCGGCGCCGCTCGCAGTGAGCCGCAAAGTATTCCTGCGTCCAGCCGCCGAGCGCGATCTTTTGCGGCTTGCAGAATTCGTCATCGAAAAGAATCCGAAAGCAGCGTCGGAGATTCAGGCGGAACTCCGGCGCGCCATCCTTTCGCTTGGCGAATTTGGTGAGCGGGGCCGGCCGGGTCCCCGTGACGATATGAGGGAGCTGATCGTTTCAAAAGGCGCCGCCAGGTACGTCATTCGCTACCAGTTGACGTCGTACGCCGTGCGCATAACGCGCATCTGGCACGGGCGCGAGGACAGATAGTGCATTAGCCCCTATCCCCCAGATAGATTGACAGGATTGGCCTGATGGATTCTGGTTTGTTCAGGCAAATCAATTCATTAGGCGGACATTATGTCGGGATTTCGGGGTTGTGTCACGGGTGAATCAATTTCATCACCTTTGAAGGTCGGATATGACCGGCGTTTGAAGCTTCAGTTCCATGGTGCGAAGCTGAGTTCAGACGGCGGGTTGATTGTATTTCGTGAGTTGGACGATGCCCTGGGGCTGACCGAGATGGCATCGTGGGAGTTGCGCGATAACCGCACCGGCAAGAACTCTCGCCACAATCTGCTCGCCATGTTCCGCCAATCCGTCTTTGGGCGGCTCGCCGGATATGAAGATGTCAATGATGCCGGACGGCTCGCCCGTGATCCTGTGATGCGGGCGATCACGGGTTAGAGCAGTTCTAATGACAAGCATTACAGATCGTCTCGATCAGTTTCGGGGACCAAAATGACCATCGATGATTTTAAGAAGATTTTGGCTTCAGGCCATTTATACAAATCAT
>JBHHVZ010000051.1:0-19700 GCA_046756245.1 Parvularculaceae bacterium | reverse complement strand
AAATAAAAACCTAGAGCATGTTCTCCGACTCGCATTTCGGAGAACATGCTCTAGTCTCACTATTCGGCGCTTCGCCGCAGCCGGTCTTGTTGCGTCGCGGCGGGGCGCATGCTATCCCCCGCGCGATCTGCGTGACGGGGTCAGGCGGCAGCTATCTTCTGACCTTAAAATCGCCCGTAAATTCAACGAGTTAGGCGCCTCCATTGTGGGGCGCCGCGCACAGGAGCAAATGGCCCCGTGTCTGCCAAGACCGTCATCCGTTCCAGCGTCGCCGAACGTTACGCCGCCGCCCTGTTCGACCTCGCGTCGGAAGCGGACAAAACTGAAGCGGTCGAAGCCGACCTGAAAACGCTTCAAGCGGCTATCGACGCCGCGCCGGAATTCGCCAAATTTCTCAGGAGTCCGGTTTATGGCGGCGAGGACCGGCGCCGCGCCGTCGGCGCTGTCGCCGACAAGGCGGATCTTAGCGCGCTGACCAAAAATTTTCTCGGCCTTGTGGCCCGGAACCGCCGGCTGTTCGCCCTCGAAGACATGATCAGAGCGTTCCAGCGCCTGCTCGCCGACCATCGCGGCGAGATTTCGGCCGAGGTCGTTTCGGCGGCTCCGCTTAACGAAGACCAGATGCGCAGGCTGCGCAGCGAGATCGAGAGCGTTGTCGGCAAGGCCGTCAACCTCAAAATGCGCGCCGATCCCGACTTGCTTGGCGGCATGATCGTCAAGGTTGGATCGCGAATGATCGACTCGTCGCTGCGCGCCAAACTCGCCCGATTGAAATCCGTGATGAAAGAGGCCTGACGCCATGCAGCTTAACGCCGCTGAAATTTCCTCCATCCTGAAGCAACAGATCAAGGATTTCGGCAAAGACGCCGAAGTCGCCGAGATCGGTCAGGTTTTATCCGTTGGAGACGGCATCGCCCGCGTTTACGGTCTCGACAACGCCCAGGCCGGCGAAATGGTCGAGTTCGCAAACGGCGTCAAAGGCATGGCTTTGAACCTCGAAGCCGACAATGTGGGCGTCGTCATTTTCGGCGAAGACCGCGAGATCAAGGAAGGCGACACCGTCAAGCGCACTCAGGCCATCGTCGACGTGCCAGTGGGCAAGGCGCTTTTGGGCCGCGTCGTCAACCCGCTTGGCGAGCCGATCGACGGCAAGGGTCCGATCGAGGCGAGCGAGCGCCGGCTCGTCGACGTCAAGGCGCCGGGCATACTGCCGCGCAAGTCCGTTCACGAACCGATGCAGACCGGGATCAAGGCGATCGACGCGATGATCCCGATCGGGCGCGGCCAGCGCGAGCTCGTCATCGGCGACCGGCAGACCGGCAAGACCGCCATCTGCATCGACACGATCCTCAACCAGAAAGACATCAACGCGAGCGGAGACGAATCCAAAAAGCTCTATTGCGTCTATGTGGCGATCGGGCAGAAGCGCTCGACCGTGGCGCAGATCGTCAAGACGCTCGAAGACAACGGCGCAATGGATTATTCCATTGTCGTCGCGGCGACCGCGTCGGAGCCGGCGCCGTTGCAGTTTCTGGCGCCGTTTTCCGGCTGCGCCATGGGCGAATATTTCCGTGACAACGGCATGCACGCGTTGATCATTTACGATGATCTTTCCAAGCAGGCCGTCGCCTATCGCCAGATGTCGCTGCTCTTGCGCCGTCCGCCGGGGCGCGAAGCCTATCCGGGCGACGTCTTTTACCTGCACTCGCGTCTTCTCGAGCGCGCGGCGAAACTCAACGAAGACAATGGCGGCGGTTCGCTGACGGCGCTGCCGATCATCGAAACCCAGGCCAATGACGTTTCGGCCTATATCCCAACTAACGTCATCTCGATCACTGACGGCCAGATCTTCCTCGAAACCGATCTCTTTTATCAGGGTATCCGCCCGGCCGTGAATGTCGGTCTGTCGGTCTCGCGCGTCGGTTCCTCGGCGCAGGTCAAGGCGATGAAGCAGGTCGCCGGCAAGATCAAGGGCGAGCTTGCGCAGTACCGCGAGCTGGCGGCCTTCGCGCAGTTCGGTTCGGACCTCGACGCGACGACGCAGCGGATTCTCAACCGCGGCGACCGCCTGACCGAGTTGATGAAGCAGGGCCAATTCTCACCCATGCAGGTCGAAGAACAGGTCTGCGTCATCTTCGCAGGTACGCAAGGCTATCTCGACAAAGTCGAAAAATCGAAGGTCGGCCATTATGAACGCGAACTTCTGCGCCATCTTCACGGCGATCACGCCGAGGTTTTGAAAGCGATCCGTGAAGAAAAAACGTTGTCCGAGGACACCGAGAAAAAGCTCACCGAAATCCTCGACGCGTTTACGAAGAGTTTTGCGTAAGGGAAGATCCTGATGCCGAGCCTCAAGGACCTCAAAAACCGCATTTCGTCGGTCAAGTCGACGCAAAAGATCACCAAGGCGAAGCAGATGGTCGCCGCGGCGAAGCTGCGCCGGGCCGAGGAGCGGGCGACGCATGCCCGTCCCTATACGGAGCGGATGGAGGCGGTGCTCGCCAACCTGACCTCTGCGGCGGAAGACAATCCGAACGCGCCGAAACTCCTGCGTGGGACGGGCGGCGATGAAAAGCATCTGCTGATCGTCGCAACTGCGGATCGAGGGCTGTGCGGCGGCTTTAATTCGTCGATCGTACGGCTGGCGCGCGAGCGCCTCGCAGAATTGCAGCGCCAGGGCAAGTCGGTCAAAATCATGACTGTTGGGCGCAAGGGGTTTGACCAGCTAAAGCGTCTTTACGAAGAGCTCATTATTGACCGCACCAATTTCACGCAGGTTCGGCAAATCGGCTTCGGCGAGGCTCAGACGATCGCGCAAAAAGTGCTGACAATGTTTGATGACGGTGAATTCGACATTGTCACATTGTTCTACGGTAAATTCAAAAACGTCGTGTCCCAAATTCCGACCGCCCAACAAATCATTCCGGCGGTCGCGCCGGAAGGCGGCGAGGCGCCTGATCTTGGGGGCGCAATTTACGCCTACGAGCCGGACGAAGCGGAAATCCTCAAGGCGCTGCTGCCGCGCTATGTCGCCGTGCAGGTTTTCCGCGCGCTCCTCGAAAACGTCGCCTCCGAACAGGCCGCATCGATGACCGCCATGGACAACGCCACGCGCAACGCCGGCGAAATGATAGATAAGCTGACGCTGCAATATAACCGCGCCCGCCAGGCGCAGATCACCAAGGAACTCATCGAAATTATCTCCGGCGCCGAGGCGCTGTAGACAGACGAACAATCGAAGGAAGAAGTCATGAGCAAGGAAGGTCGCATTTCACAGGTCACCGGCGCCGTCGTCGATGTCGTGTTCGACGATCATCTGCCGGCGATTTTGAATGCGCTGGAAACGGACAATCACGGCAACCGGCTCGTTCTCGAAGTCGCCCAGCATCTCGGCCAGAATGCGGTGAGAACGATCGCCATGGATGCGACCGAAGGCCTTGTGCGCGGCGGCAAGGTGACCGACACCGGCCAGGCGATCGCGGTGCCGGTGGGTGACGGCACGCTCGGGCGCATCATGAACGTCATCGGCCAGCCGGTCGACGAGGCGGGACCGATCCCGCACGAAGAAACTCGCGCCATCCACCAGGAGGCGCCGGCTTTTATCGAACAGTCGACCGAGGCCGAAGTGTTAGAAACCGGCATCAAGGTCGTCGACCTCTTATGCCCCTACGCGAAAGGCGGGAAGATCGGCCTTTTCGGCGGCGCGGGCGTCGGCAAGACCGTGCTCATCATGGAGCTCATCAACAACATCGCCAAAGCCCATGGCGGCTATTCGGTGTTCGCTGGCGTCGGCGAGCGCACCCGCGAGGGCAACGACCTTTACTGGGAAATGATCGAATCCGGCGTCAACAAGGAGGGCGGCGGCGAGGGCTCGAAATGCTCGCTTATTTACGGCCAGATGAACGAACCGCCGGGCGCGCGCGCCCGCGTCGGGCTATCGGGCCTCACCGTCGCCGAGCATTTCCGCGATCAGGGCCAGGATGTGCTTTTCTTTGTCGACAATATCTTCCGCTTCACGCAGGCCGGTTCGGAAGTTTCGGCGCTTCTCGGCCGCATTCCTTCGGCGGTGGGCTATCAGCCGACGCTCGCGACCGACATGGGCGCCCTGCAGGAGCGCATCACGACGACCAACAAGGGTTCGATCACATCGGTGCAGGCGATCTATGTGCCGGCTGACGACCTGACCGACCCGGCGCCGGCGACGTCGTTTTCGCACCTCGACGCAACGACAGTGCTCTCCCGCCCGATTGCGGAAAAAGGCATTTATCCGGCGGTCGATCCGCTCGACTCTACATCGCGCATTCTCGACCCGCGCGTCATCGGCGAGGAGCATTACGAGGTCGCGCGCTCTGTGCAGGGCATCCTGCAGCGCTACAAGTCGCTGCAGGACATAATCGCCATTCTCGGCATGGACGAGCTTTCCGAAGACGACAAGCTCGTCGTCGCCCGGGCGCGGAAGGTGGAGCGTTTCCTCTCGCAGCCTTTCCACGTCGCCGAGGTCTTCACCGGCTCGCCGGGCAAGCTCGTTTCGCTCGCCGACACCATCAGGGGCTTCAAAGGCCTCGTCGCCGGCGAATACGACCACCTGCCGGAAGCGGCGTTCTACATGGTCGGCGGCATCGAGGAAGCAGTCGAAAAGGCCGAACGCCTCGCGGCGGAAGCGGCGTAAGGGAGGTGAAATAGTGAAATAGTGAATTGTGAATGGTGATGACCGCGACCGCGTTCGCACTATTCACGACTTCGCCATTCACCATTCACGAGATAAATGGCTGACAAATTCCGATTCAATCTCGTTTCGCCGGAGCGCGAGCTCATGTCGGCCGATGTCGAGCAGATCGACGTTCCGGGTTCGGAGGGCTGGTTCGGCGTTCTGGCGAAGCATGCGCCGGCGATGACGACGCTGGCGCCCGGCGCGCTCAGAATTCGCGATGGAAGCCAAGAAAAGCGCATTTTCGTGCGCGGCGGGTTCGCTGAGATTACGCCAGATGGCCTCACAATTCTCGCCGAGGAGGCCATCCCCGTCGATGAGCTCGACGCGGCCGCAATCGCCCAGCGCATCCACAATTGCGAGGAAGATTTGGCCGACGCGGACACCACGGCCGAAACCCGCCGCATGGCCGAGCGCGAGCTGCAGCAGCTGAAAGAGATTCAAGCGGCGCTTTGATAATTGCCCGCCGCTCGCCGCCCTTTGATTGACGCCGCGCGCTTGCGGCTGTTGGCGTCGCAAATTCAGACGTTATAACCCGCCCATGAAATTTCTCGATCGCGCCAGGGTTTATGTGCAAAGCGGCGCTGGAGGGGCGGGCTGCCTGTCCTTCCGGCGCGAGAAGTATATTGAATTCGGCGGCCCGGACGGCGGCGACGGGGGGCGCGGCGGTCATGTCTTCGCCGAGGCGGTTGAAAACCTGAACACGCTTGTCGACTACCGCTTCCGGCAGCATTTCAAAGGCAGGCCCGGGCGACCCGGCGCCGGACAGAACCGCACCGGCGCCGACGGCGCCGACATCATCATCAAGGTTCCCGTCGGCACCCAGATTTTTGAGGAAGACGAAGATACGCTGATCGCCGATCTCGATAAACCTGGCGCGCGCGTGCTGCTGGCCAAGGGCGGCAATGGCGGATTCGGCAACGCCCATTTCAAATCCTCAACCAATCAGGCGCCGCGGCGAATAAACCCCGGCCAGGCCGGCGAAACGCGGACAATCTGGCTTCGATTAAAGTTAATAGCGGATATCGGTCTTGTCGGCCTTCCGAACGCCGGCAAGTCGACATTTCTCGCAGCCGCGTCGGCGGCCAAGCCGAAGATCGCCGATTATCCGTTTACAACGCTTCACCCAAATCTCGGCGTCGTGCGCGTCGACGAGGGAAAAAGTTTTGTGCTCGCGGATATTCCCGGATTGATTGAAGGCGCGCACGAGGGCGCAGGCGTTGGCGATCGTTTCCTCGGCCACGTTGAACGATGCTCCGCGCTTGTCCATCTCGTCGACGGAACACACGACGACGTCGCGCGGGCTTATGAGACAGTGCGCAGAGAGCTCGCCGCCTATGGTCATGGTCTCATCGATAAGGAAGAAATCGTCGCGCTCAACAAGATAGACGCGCTTTCCGAAAATGAAATAGAGGATCGACGGCAAGCGCTTTCGGAAGCCGCCGGCAAATCGGTGCGAGCGATATCCGGCGCGACCGGGGTCGAGGTGCGGGCGCTGCTGTTTGACCTTGGGCGCCTCGCCGATGCGGCTCGGGCGCGGCCGGCGGATGCAGAAGAGCCAGCCGCCGCCTGGAGGCCGTAAAAACGGGCGCGTGCAATTTGAAACCCCCAGGATAGCGCTTATGTATGTCGCCGCAACGCCAGAAATGGGAAATCCGCACGAACGTGCCCCCTCCCTCAGCCCCGCATAAGCTTCGGATCGGCCTTCTCGGCGGATCGTTTAATCCTGCGCATGAAGGGCATCGCGAAATATCGCTGACGGCGCTGGATCGACTCAATCTCGACGCAATCTGGTGGCTGGTCACCCCGGGCAACCCGCTCAAGCCGGCGAACATTTACGCGCCTTACGATGATCGCCTGGAGCACGCGCGCGCAATTGCGAATCACCCCGACATTGTAGTGAGCGACTTTGAATCGCGTCGAGGTCTTCAGTATACGGTCGACACGCTTTCTCAACTGGTTGAGGACAACCCGACGGCGAAATTCGTCTGGCTCATGGGGGCCGACAGTTTCGCGAATTTTCACCGCTGGAAAGACTGGCGAAGGATCGCAATGTTGGTTCCCATCGCCGTGTTCAACCGGCCGGGCAGCGCCGCCGCCGCTTTGTCGAGCCCCGCGGCCAAGGCGCTTTCTGCCGCACGCGTTGCGGCAGACGACGCCCCGGCCATCGCCGGAGAAAGCCCGCCGGCCTGGGTTTTTGTCGCCGATATAAGCAATCCTGCGTCATCGACAGCGTTGAGATCAACAAAAGGCGCAAAGGAGCCGCCGCGCTCGTGACTGATTTATCCGCCCCATACGGACCGCTCGCATTTTTCTTCGATCTGCATCCAAAGCTCGGCGATTTTCACGCCGATGTCATTGAAGGACTGTCCAGATCTCAGAAAGCGTTGTCGCCGAAGTATTTTTACGATGAACGCGGTTCGAAAATTTTTGAACAAATCACGGACCTGAACGAATACTATCCGACCCGCACTGAAATGGCGTTGATGCGCGACAACGCCAAGTCAATCGCAGATGCGATCGGACCAAATGCGGCAATACTGGAATATGGTTCAGGGTCCAGCGACAAGATCAGGCGTCTGCTCGATTCGCTCGCCGCGCCGACAGCTTATGTCGCAATGGATATCTCACGCGACCATTTGCTGGAAAACACAATAGCGCTCGCCCAAGAAGGTTCACAACCGATCGCAGCCATTTGCGCTGATTTTCACTATCCAGTCGCAATACCGTCCAATATCCTTCCCGCGTCAGGGAGCTGGCTCGGTTATTTTCCGGGCTCAACGGTCGGCAACATGACGCCGCAAGAAGCGCAGGCGTTTCTGTCGTTTGCAAGCGACACATTAGGCCCCGACGCGCATTTTCTTCTTGGCGTTGATCTGAAGAAAGATCCTGCGGTTCTGAATGCGGCGTATAACGACGCCGCTGGCGTCACGGCCAAATTCAACCTAAATCTGCTGATGCGCATGCGTCGTGAACTTGATGCTGAAATTGAAATGGACGCGTTTGAGCATTTGGCCGCATTTAACGAAGAAAAAGGACGCATCGAGATGCATTTACGCGCGTGTCGCGCAACGAAAATCAGCCTTGACGGCCGCGCCTTTGAATTTGCAAAAAACGAAACTTTGCATACGGAGAATTCCTATAAATACGACGTCCAGGGGTTGAGAAGGCTTTTCGAGCCAACGCCCTGGAGACTGTGCGAATTGTGGACTGACGAACGCGATTGGTTCGCTGCGTGCCTTTTAAGCAACAGTTAACCTCGATCCCGCGCTTGGCCATGAAGCGGATCGGTATTATGTTCAACATGCGGGGGAGGCCTCGCGCAGCCAAGGAGGGTTGAGCTGAATTCTGCATCAGGCCCGGCGGCGCCCAGTAAGGCCGCCTTGAAGCTCGTTCCGAACGCCGAAACCCCTGCGGCCGATGCGACGGACGAGCAGGAAATCGCTCCGGACGGGCTGGCCGGGTTGTCGCCCGAGGAGCGAAGCCAAAAAATCCTTTCTCTCATTTTGCAGGAACTGGACGACGATAAGGCTGAGAACATCGTCACCATCGACCTTGAGGGCAAATCCGATATCGCCGATGCAATGGTGATTGCGACCGGGCGGTCGCGGCGTCACGTGGGGGCGATCGCAGACAAGATAATCCGCCGCTTGAAAGAGATCGGTTTCGGACGCGCCCGGGCCGAAGGCCAGCCGGCCTGCGACTGGGTTCTCATAGACGCTGTCGACGTCATCGTTCATCTGTTCCGGCCGGAAGTGCGCTCCTTCTACAATCTCGAGCGCATATGGTCGGAGACTGCGCGCGCGCCGGCGAAGGCTGACGCATAACCGGAAAGTGGAGGCGGCTGATGCGCCTTGTCATCGCCGCCGTCGGACGTCTCAAGAAAGGGCCGGAAGCCAGTCTGGTTGAGGAATACGCCAAGCGCATCCGCGCCGCCGGCCGCAAGCTTGGATTTTCCAAATTTGAAATCTGCGAAGTCGAGGCTCCGCGCGGGCTCGAAGGGAAAGCCCTCAAGGCGCGCGAGGGCGCGCTGCTGCTGGCGGCGGCGCCCGCCGACGCCAGCCTTGTCGCGTTGGACGAACACGGCGACTCGCTTTCAAGCTTCGAATTCGCTTCGATGCTTGCTAAATGGCGGGATGCAGGCGCGTCGTCTGCAGTTTTTCTGATCGGCGGCGCGGATGGTCACGGCGAAGAGGTTTTTGAAGCGGCGCACGCCCGCCTGGCGTTCGGTTCGGCGACGTGGCCGCATATGCTTGTCCGGGCGATGCTATGCGAACAGCTCTACCGCGCCATAACTATTCTCTCAGGCCACCCCTATCATCGGGCGTGAAATCCGCACGGCTTATTTGCGGGGCGCTGCTGGCTGTTTGCGTCGCCGAACCGGCGCTGGCGCAAGCGACGCCCGGCGCAGAAGAGCTCGCCGATATCGAGCAGCAGCTAAAGGACCGCGCCGCCGAAGAGGCGCGCCTTAAAGAGGAAGCCGAAGCCCGCGAAAAGGAAGTTGCGGCGCTTCGTTATCGGCTGATTGAGACAGCGAATTCGCTGCAGGAAGCAGAGCGCCGGGGAGCCGGAATTGAAACCGAAATCGTTCGGCTCGAAGTCGAAGAGCGGGAAGCCGAAAAGGCGCTGGAGGCGGAATCCGAGAACCTGGCCGATGTGCTCGCCGCCCTCCAGTCGTTCGAGCGCTCCCGTCCGCCGGCGCTGCTGGTTTCACCGGAGGACGCCAACAAGGCGGCGCGGGCGGCGATGCTCCTGGCGGAGGCCGCGCCTGCGCTCGAGGCCAAGGCCGCCCGCCTTCGCGGTGTTCTGGATTCGCTTGCCGAGACGCGCGCCAAATTGGCGGCGGAGCGCGAAGCGCTTGAAAAGACCAATATCGAACTGGCTTCTCGGCGTGATATTCTCGCCGACCTTTTGACCCAGAACGAGGAAAAGCGCGACGTCGCCGCCCGGCTCGCCGCCGCTGCGCAGCGCGAAACCGCTCGGCTCGCCGCTCAGGCGACCTCTTTGAAAGAAGTCATCCGCCGGCTCGAAAAGCTCGCCTACTCGGTAACGCCGCGCCTGAAGCCGCCGCTGCAATCCGACTCGCCTTCGGTCGCGGCGGAGACGCCGCAAGCAAGGACGATTGCGCCTGACAGGGACCCCAGGCCGTTCAAACCCGCCAAGGCATTCGGCGACGCCCGCGGCGCCCTGCGCCCGCCTGTCGTGGGGCGGGTTGTGGGCCGGTATGGCCAGACCAGACCAGAAGGCGGCCGGTTCGAAGGCATGCGCTTTGCGGTCCGCGATCAAGCAATAGTGACCGCCCCGTTCGAGGCGCGCGTGGCCTTTGCGCAATCATGGCTGCCAATAGGAAATCTCATAGTTCTGGACGTCGGCGGCGGCTACCATGTACTCTTGATGGGGGTTGGCGCTTTTCTGGTCGAGGAGGACCAGCACGTAGCGGCCGGCCAGCCGGTTGCTGCAATGGACGGGGGCGGCGCCGGCCTGGATCTGGAGATCCGCAAAGACGGGGAGCCCGTTAACCCCGCGTTGTGGCTCTCGCGTAAAAGTATAGAGGAAATGGCCTTTTAGGCCGAAGAGGCGTTCTGAATGACCAAGCTTAGAAAGAATCTGTTCCGTAGGCCGGCGAGATCGTCGAACGGCCGAGTTTTCCCGTTCGCCGCGGCGGCCGTCGCCACGGCCGGCGCTCTGGCGCTCGGCATGTTCGTCAGCGCCGGTTTCGCCCGGCCGTCGATTACTGCCGATACGTTCCGCCAACTCGACCTGTTCGGCGAGGTGTTCGAGCAGGTTCATGAGAATTACGTCACCGAACCCGAAGACGCCGAACTCATCAAGGGCGCAATCGACGGCATGCTGTCGACGCTCGATCCGCATTCGAGCTATATGACGGCGGAAGATTTCCAGACCATGCAGGAGCAGACGCGGGGCACTTTCGCGGGACTCGGCATTCAGGTCACGATGGACAATGAAGGCCCTGACAAGGGCCTGGTGAAGATCGTCGCGCCGATCGACGACACGCCGGCCGCCAAAGCGGGCCTGCAAACCAATGACCTTATTGTCGGAATTGACGGCGAGACGGTGCTTGGCATGTCGCTCGACGACGCAATCTCGAAATTGAAGGGTCCAAAAGGCAGCAAGGTCGAAATTTCGGTCGTGCGCAAGCGGACCGATCCAGCTTTCGACGTAACGCTGGTGCGCGACATAGTCACCGTGCCGTCGATCGTTTCGCGGGTTGAAGGCGATTTCGGCTATATCCGCATCACGACGTTCAGCGAACAAACGGAAGACGGGCTTATCAAGGCGCTTGGCTCTCTTGAAAAAGAAAACCCCGGCGGTCCCAAGGGATATGTTCTCGATCTGCGGTCAAACCCCGGCGGGCTTTTGGATCAGGCGGTCGCGGTCGCCGACGCCTTCCTTGAGGGCGGCGAAATCGTTTCGACCCGAGGGCGCCGTCCCAAAGACACGCTGCGCGAGATGGGCACGCCGGGCGATAAGGCAAAGGGCAGGCCCATCGTCGTCCTGATCAATGGCGGCTCCGCGTCGGCTTCGGAAATCGTCGCCGGCGCGATGCAGGACCGCAACCGGGCTCTGCTGCTCGGCACCAAAAGCTTCGGCAAGGGCAGCGTGCAGACCGTAATCCCGCTGCAGAACGGGCTGCAGGGCGCGTTGCGCCTGACGACGGCGCGTTATTACACGCCGTCCGGCCGCTCTATTCAGTCGCTTGGAATCGAGCCCGACATCGCCATGCCGGTCATCTATCCTGGGCAGGAAGAATTGCCCGAGCGGCCGAGCGAAAGCGACTTGCCGGGCGCGTTGTCGGCCGAGCAGGCGTTCGAAGAAATCCATGGCGATCTCGCCAAGGACGAGGAGAGCGAAGAGAGCGAAGACGCGGCGCCGGCCGTCGAACCGGTCGAATGTCCCGATGACGAAGACTGTCAGCTTGACCGCGCTCTCGAGCTTCTCGCCGATGCAACCGCCTTTCGACAGGCGCTTGCCGACGCCGGGGCCGCGCGTCATTAAGGGATCGCAGAGCCAGGCGATCACGCATTGAAATACGCCGCCAGCCCCCGACTCCGGCGGCGTTTTCATTACGTTAACCACAATCTTTCTAGTCTCAGGGCGAGCCGACCGCGCGCTGTGGCGCGGTCGGCCGTCGAATTTTGGCAACAATGATGCGAACACTGCGCCGCCGCCGTTTTCGACGTCCGATTCTGGGCCGTCTCGCCTGGGCGTGGCTGGCGTTCGCGGCCGCCTCGGCGGTCGCCGCCGGGCTTGTTCTGTTTATCGGCGACCGTTGGCCCGGGCGCATTGCGCTTCCCGTCGAGGGCGAAGCCGAACAATTCGCGCCGCCGCTGGCGCGCGGCGACGGCGCCGAAGCGCCGGCCTCAGCCGGACGACAGGCCGCCGACATCACGCTTGCGGGCGGCCCGCGGCTGCGGGACGGCGCCATAAGTCCGCCGGAAGATGTCTTTGCGACGCCCTATGAATATGCGCCGTCTGGCGAGCGCGACGATGCGCATGAACTGCTCGAGCCGGCGGAGGAGCCCCTTGGCGAGGTGGTCATCACCGTCGACGGCAGGAACGTGGACGAGCCGAATGAAGCGCCGAAATTGGCGCAACACGCGCCGGCGGCGATACGGATCCCGGACCCCGATCCGGCGCTCCTGCAGGACACGCTTTACGGCAAAGCGCCGCGCATCGGCCCCGGCGGGCTGGCGGCGTATCGCGCCTACGCCCGCCCGTTTGATCCGGGTGACGACCGGCCGCGGATAGCGATCGTTGTCGGAGGCCTCGGGCTCAACAAAACCTTCACCGAACGCGCCATCGAGCAATTGCCGCCGGAAGCAACGCTGGCGTTTGCTCCCTATGCGGACGACCTTGAAATATGGGCGGCGAAGGCGCGCCGCGCCGGCCACGAAATCGCAATTGAGCTGCCGATGGAGGGATATGGAGGCGACCCGTCGGCGCTGGGATCGGCGGCGCTCCTGACGACGCGCACGACAAAGCAAAATCTTCAGCGACTCGACTGGATACTTTCCCGTTTCGGCGCCTATTTCGCCGCCACGAATTATCAGGGCGGGAAATTTTCCGCCGATACGGAGGCGATGGCGCCGGTGCTTGAACGGTTGCGCGATATGGGCGTCGCCTATATCGACGACACCGGCGCCGCCCGACGGACCGCGCGCAAGATCGGCGGCCAGTGGACGATCGTCAATCGCGTCATCGCCGCGGCCGGCGCCGGCGATAGCCGCGGCATGTTGCGCGAGGATCTCGAAGCGCTTGAACGCATCGCGCGGCGTGACGGAGAAGCGCTCGGAAAGACTTACGCTTACGAAGCCAACCTTGAGGAAATCGAGAGCTGGGCGAAGGACATCGAGGCCCGCGGCCTGACGCTCGCGCCGGCCTCGGCGGTCTTGCGCGCGCGCGCCGCAACCCGTTAGTAGAAGGGCGTTTCCATGCTGAATCCGGCGGCGCCTGTCAATATGAATTCTGAAGACCTTCTCAAACGCTATCGGCCCAATGTGGGCGTCGCGCTTTTCAACAATATGGGCCGGGTCTGGCTTGGCCGGCGCGTCGGCGACTTTTCGGATCTTGGCGAAGGGGCCGGCGACTGGCGCTGGCAGATGCCGCAAGGCGGCGTCGATGCGGGCGAGGATATCGAAGCTGCGGCGTTCCGCGAACTGGCCGAAGAAACCGGCGTGACTTCGGCCCGGCTGCTGCTGATGACGCCGGGCTGGCTCGCCTATGATTTTCCGCCCGCTTACAAAAAAAACAACTGGAAAGGCCAGCGCCAGAAATGGGCGGCGATGCTGTTCGAGGGCACCGAAAGCGAGATCAATCTCGCAGCGCACCATAAGCAGGAATTCGACCGATGGCGCTGGGCCGAGCTTGAAGAGGCGCCGCAGCTTATCGTTCCGTTCAAGCGTTCTGTATACGAAGATTTGGCGCGAACGCTGGCGCCGCTGCGCGATCAAATTCGCGCCGCCGCCTGAGCGACTCCTCATTATTAAAAATATACTATCCTTTACAAATATTATTGCACCTTTTACCAGATAAATTCCGATACGACGGAAACGCAGAGAATTCGATAAATTTGCGCTTTTTCGCTTGATCGGCCTTGGCTATGCTCGCGCACCGATGAAGCGGGGAGTCTCTCGATGATTGTCGTCCATCACTTGAACAATTCACGGTCCCAGCGCGTGCTCTGGCTGCTTGAGGAGCTTGAGCTCGAATATGAAGTCAAGCGTTACGAGCGCGACGCGAAAACCATGCTCGCGCCTGCGACGCTCAGGAAAGTCCACCCGCTCGGCAAATCGCCGGTAATCGAAGATGGTTCGATCAAGCTCGCCGAAACCGGCGCCATCGTCGAATATCTGGTCGACGTCTACGGCGAGGGACGGTTGCGGCCGCCGCCGAAATCGCCGGAGCGTTTGCAGTATGCCTATTGGCTGCACTATGCGGAAGGCTCGGCGATGCCGCCGCTTCTTCTCAAACTCGTCTTTATACGAATTGCTCAGGCGCCGGCGCCGTTTTTCGTCAAGCCCGCGGCGAAAGCGATTTCGAAACGCGCCCTCTCGACTTTCATCGAGCCGCAGATCAGGACCCATCTCGATTTCATGGAGGCGTCTCTCAAGAAAAGCGAATGGTTCGCCGGCCGCGAATTCACCGCCGCCGACGTGATGATGAGCTTCCCGCTCGAGGCGGCGGCCGCACGCAGCGGGCTCGACAACAGCCGGCCGCGGCTGATCGCTTTCCTCGACCGCATTCACGCGCGGCCCGCCTATATCCGGGCGCATGACCGCGGCGGCGACTATGATCTGCTGAAATAAGAATCCGCACCGCCCGCCGGAAAGGGTCCATTTCGAAAATCGAAAATCCTGAAACCCGCTGATTTCAGGCGCTGCAGCGCCAAAGGGTCCATTTTGGACATTTTCGAACGGAGCCGGAACAGGCGGCGAGCGATCCCGTAACTGCAAGGCAGCGCCCTCGTCCTGAGGCGCCCGACCCCGCCCTTCGAGACCACCCCTCAGGGCGCGGGGCCGGGCCTCGAAGGGCGCAGCGGCGCACGCGGGATGACCGATGAAATTCATGGACCGAGCATAAGCCCGCCCGAAAACTGTCGGATAACTGTCCCTCACGATTTAATGTTGGCGCCCGCAAGCCCCCTTTTCATGCGCGGTTCGAGGCGACGCCGCGCAACCCATCGGGGATAAAGAGTGCGACGGCCTGGCGCATTTCCGCCAGCTCGCGGCCTTTCTTTCGCCAAGCCGCGATTCCAGATATTAGCAACCTGCGCGCATGTCGCGCGCCGGTTTCGAAGGAAGCGTTATGAGCCTCGCGTTACTCTCCGCCATTTCTTTCGTGTGCATCGATGCGCAGATGGCTGTGCGCCCGCTGCCTCCTGTCGCCGCAGTCGTTGCGACCGCAATACAGGCGGCGCCGGAGACGCAGGCCGAGGAAACGACAGCGCCGAAAAACCAAGACGGCGAATCCGATCTCGTTACGCCGCCGGAAGAATCCCTCTCCCCGCTCGTCTTCGAGGATGAAAGCGATCAGGCGGTGGCTGAGCGGCTGATCGATTACCTTGAAAATATCGACACGCTCAAGGGCGACTTCACCCAGGTCGCGCCAAGCGGCGCCATCGCCAAGGGTCGGTTTTATCTGCGCCGGCCGGGCATGCTCAGATTCGAATACGACCCGCCCTCGCCGCTCCTGATTGTCGCTAATGGCGGACTCGTTTACGTGCGCGACGACGCGCTCGAGACCACCGATTCCTATCCGGTGCGCAAAACGCCGTTGAAGTTTCTTCTCAATCGCAAAATCAATCTCGACGACGCTGAAATCGTCGCCGTCGACCGCGGCGTTGATACGGCGGCGGTCACGTTCGCGTCAGATGATGAGGAAACCGAAGGCGAACTTACGGTGATCGTGCGCGCGCCCGAGATTGCGCTCGAGAGGTGGGTCGTTCGCGACCTCCAGAATGGTATAACAGTCGTCACGCTCGACAATGTTCAGGAAGGCGTGCGCCTCGCCAACCGCCTGTTCCGGGCCCCGGAGGCCGGCGGCGCATTCCTTAAAAATTAGCAAACAGGCGATTTCCGGCCTTTTGCCTTGGCGCCACATGCAAGCTTTTTTTCGACAACCTATTGAAAAGTTACGATGTGATGCGTTAATGTAACAGTACGCGACGGGCATTTCTATCGAGCCGGCGTTGCCCCCCCGCTAGCAGGCTCGGCAGCCAGTCGCGTCGCCGGATTATCCCCTCCCGGCGTAGGCGCAACAGCGCAGCTTGGCGCCCGATCCTTTCCCAAAGGGTCGGGCGCTTTTTCTGTTCACGTGGCCGTTGGGCGCGGTATGACCGACTAAATGAAAGGCTCCGCCAGTGGATGACCGCGAGCTTGAGAAACTCGAAAGAGAATTGCCGGGGCTGACAAGGCTGAGCCGGTTCGCCCGCGCGCTCGAGCGCATTCCATGGTTCGCCAATCTGGGCGAACCGTTGACGCCCGGCGCGCGCGCCGTCGCTGAAACCTATCTTCGCGGGCTCGGCTTTCCGGGCGCCGAGGTCGCCATTCTGGTCGACTGGGAGGATGCGGCCGCCGCCGCCGAAAGCCTCGACTGGCAAACCCCTGCCTGGGAGGCCGAAGAGCTTCTTCGCGCCGACCTCACGGCCCGCGCGCTCGATCTTTTGTCAGAGGAAGGATTGCGCGTCGGCATGGCGCTGATCGCAGACCGGGTCTCCGAGCCGGCCAAAGAGGCGATGGAGCAGGCGTCCTTTCTATGGGACATGGAAGACGCCGCCTCGCGCCAGCTCGCCGTCGGCGCGGCGGTGCAGGCCGCCCACGGCGCCGCGCTTGCGTTGATTGCAGCGACTGATCCGGAATTCGACGCTGACGATCATCCGTTCGCCGCCAAATTCCAGCTTTTCGAATTCGGGCGCTGGCCGGTCGGCGTCGTCGGCGGTTCGTTCAACCTGTTTTGAGACCGAACGCCGCCGCCGCGCCAAGCAGATAGATGGCGATCAGCGTCAGGATCAATCGGAAACCACGCCTGAAAACGTTTTCCGGCATGTGCCGCAGGATATGCGTGCCCGTCGCCGTGCCGAGAAAGCCCGCGGCGACCACGGCGGCGATGAACACGGCCCAGTCGGCGTAGGCGAAGCCCAGAAAACCGAATGCGGCGATTTTAACCCCGTGCTGGGCGACCATGCAGGCGGCGTGGGTGGCGACGAAATTGAGGCGCTCAAGCTTCGTCGCTGACAGCATGGCGGCGGCGATGGGGCCGGTCGCGCCGAAAAACATCGAAAGAAACGCCCCCGCCGCGCCGGTCAGAAAGAAGGTCGCCTTGCCGGGCGCAAAGCCCTTGGGCTTTGGTCCCCAAAGCGTATAGAGAATGAAGGCAGCAATGCCGGCCTGCAGCGCCCAGGCCGGCAGGGCGACGACGATGCGTCCGCCCAGGGCTGCGCCGAAAACCCCGCCGATCCCGAACCAGCCGACGATCGGCCAGACAACGCTTTTGCGCTGCAGTCCGAAGCGGCTGGCGTTGGCGCCGAACTGGGCGAGGCCGTGGACCGGCACCACCGCCGGCGCCGGCAACAGAAGGCTCATGAGGCCGATAAGCGCCAGCCCGCCCCCAAGCCCGAACGCCGCCGTCAGCGCTGCGGTGAAAAAGCTCGCCGCAATCACGGCGAGCGCGGCCGACAGCGCAAGACCGTCCGGCGTCAGGGCGGCGAGAATATCCATTAAGGCGGTGCTTACGCAAATCCGCCAGGGCGCACAATCTCGCCCGCCCGCAACGCTTGACGGTCGCGGCCCCCGCCCATAGGGGAAGTGACCCGTCCCCGCCGTTCGCCCCGGCCCCAAAACCCCAAGCCGGTAATTCATCGATGAAAATCGCCACCTGGAACATCAATTCCGTTCGCCTGCGCATCGATCAGGTCGTGCGCTTCCTGAAGGAGGAGGCCCCCGACGTTTTATGCCTGCAGGAAATCAAATGCCGCGAAGACCAGTTCCCCGCCAAAGCGGTTCATGCGGCCGGCTATTCGCATCTCGCGGTGTCCGGACAGAAGGCGTATCACGGCGTCGCCATCGCCGCCCGGGTTCCGCTCGAGGAAGTTGAGACGCGCGCCTTTTGCGGCAAGGACGATGCGCGGCATGTGGCGGCGAGCCTGCCGGGCGGCGTGCGCCTTCATAATTTCTACGTACCCTCTGGCGGCGACGAACCCGACCGTGAAGCGAATGAGAAATTCGACCACAAGCTCAACTTCATGGTCGAAATGGCCGACTGGTTTTCCGGCATGGGCTCGAAACCCCGCGCCCGGCGTGTCCTTGTCGGCGATCTCAACGTGGCGCCGCGCGAGCATGACGTGTGGTCGCACAAACAGCTTTTGAAGGTGGTCTCCCACACCCCGGTCGAGGTCGAACATCTCGAAGCCGCGCGCGGCGCCCATGACTGGATCGACGTCGCCCGCGAACTGATCCCGGAGCCGGAAAAACTCTACAGTTGGTGGTCCTACCGCGCCCGCGACTGGCGGGCGTCAAATCGCGGCCGCCGGCTCGATCATATCTGGGTCAGCCCGGCGCTGAAACAGGCGGCGACAAAGGGCGGGCGCGCGGCCTTTGCGATCCACGACGCCTGCCGCGACTGGGAAAAACCGTCCGACCACGCCCCGGTGTCGCTCGTCCTCGATCTTTAGAAATACGGCGCGAGCAGCGCGGCGAGCGCGTCGACATCGTCCTCGCTGTTATAGAAGTGTACGGAAAATCGTAAGGACTCTAGACGCGTATCGAATAGAACGCGGCTGGCTCTCAGCGCTGCGACAGCGCCTTCACCGTCCGCCGGCCTGACCATCAGGCCGCAGCCGCGCGCGCCGGGTCGCGTCATCGACAGGATCGATTCGCGCGGAAGGGCGTCGATGAGACGGCCCAGAAGCGTCTGATTATACGTCTCGATGGTTTCAATCCCGGCTTCCTGCAGAATCGCGTGCGCGCTCGCCGCGCCGGCGAAGGGCGCGACTGACGCCGTGCCACCGAAATAGCGCGTCGCGCCTTCGGCGTAGCGGAAGGAGCGGATGTCGAATTCGAACGGCGCTTCGTGGCTGAACCAGCCGACGTCGATCGGTTTGCAAAGCGCGGCGGTTTCGGGATCGGCCCACAGAAACGCCGCGCCGGTCCCGCCGCAAAGATATTTAAGCGACGTGCCGACGGCGAAATCGGGCCGCCAGCCGTCAAGACCGATTGCGACCCCGCCGGCCGACTGGGCGATGTCGAGGATGGAGAAAATCTCCCGCTCGCGGGCTATGCGGGCGATCTCCGCGACAGGCGCCTTGACGCTCGTGTTTGAAAACACATGGGTGGCGAGAACGAGCTGCGTGCGCCCGTCGAGCGCCGCCGTCCAGGTTTCCGGGTCGGCGAGGCGCGGCCCGCCGGGCAGGAAGCAAAGCTCGTAACCGAAACGCTGGGCCTGAGCGAGAACGAAGCCGACGGTCGGAAAATCGTGCTCGGTCAGAACGATTTTGCGCCGGCCTTTGCGCTCGGGCAGCGAGAACAGGATTTTCGCGAGCGCGCTCGAAACATTCGTCTGGGGACAGATATCATCTGCGCGCGCGCCGATGAGCGGCGCAAGCCCGTCCCTGAAGCGCTCGATCGCTGCAAGCCAGGCGGGCCATGCTTCCTTGTCGGGCGTGCGCCAGGGCTCGCAAAATCCCGCCGAAAGCGCCGCTTCATAGCCTTTGGGCTGGCAGCCGATCGAGTGCGTGAGAAAATAGCGCCCCTCGGGGACGTTAAAGGCGTCGCGCTGCATCTTTGAAATTCCGGCCCGTTCTTGATCTCGTTGCGCACCATAGGCGATGTGCTGAGGAATTTGCGGTCAAAATGCCGTGGGGCGCGGCCTCTGATGCACGCTCGTGGAGCGAATTTGACATTTGAGTCCCGATTGCGGCCAATCTCATGCTCAAATGTCAAATTCAAAAGCTCCACGAGAAACAAAAACTTGCTAG
>JBHHVZ010000050.1:0-19975 GCA_046756245.1 Parvularculaceae bacterium | reverse complement strand
TGGCGGAGAGGAAGGGATTCGAACCCTCGATGGGCTTTTGACCCATACTCCCTTAGCAGGGGAGCGCCTTCGACCGCTCGGCCACCTCTCCGCCGCCGGTACTGCCTGTTTTTCGCCGGCATGGCAAGGCCGGAGCGGGTTTGCGAGAGGGGCGAAAGGATCAATCGCAGGCGCCGCCGCCTTGCAGCTCCGCCAGCATGCCGGCGTTGAGATCGGCCGCCGACGGCTCCTCATCGGATTCAGCGATGAATTCGCGATAGGTTTTGCATGAATCCGTGCTGTCAGCGTCGGCGATGTCCTCCGTCTTGGCGTCATCGACGGCGGGACGCGGGAGCGCCTTCCGCGGGATTGGCGGCGCTACAGGCTGTGACGTTTCGGCGATCGCGCCGGTCCTTTGCGGCGACGTAATTTGCGGCGGCTTTGAAGATGGCGTCGACGCAGGCGATTCAAGTGCGTCCGATTTCTCCGATCCATCGATGATAGCGGGTTTGTCAGTTGTGACGCGGTTGGACTTTTCAGTCTTGGCGGGCGGCGTCGCGGCTTTTGTCACGTTCTTCCCCGCCGTCGCCGGCGCTGTAAAAGCGCCGGCGTTGGTTTGCGCCGGCGCCGGTTCGAGCGTCGACGCTTTGCGTCGGCTTTGCCGGGCCTTTCGGTTCGACTTAACGAATTCACCCGGCTTGGCCGCTTCCGATTCTGGAACTGCGGGATGAACCGGCGTATCGGCGACCGGCGCCGTTTCCGCATCGGCGGGCGTCTCATGCGCAATGTCGGCCGCGAAAGTCGCCGTGCGGCGCGGCAACGGCGGCAGCGATTGCGGTTCGACGCTTGCGGCCGCGAGAATCAGAACCGGCGAAACCTGCTCGCCGGCGCCGGCGCGTCCGCGCGGTCCGCCGGTGTCGAGATCGCTGGCGAGCCTGCCGGCGATCGGGCGGTCGTGAAGCCTGCTGCGGTACACTTGCGTATTTTCCAGCACGCGCTGCACATAGTTGCGCGTTTCAGAAAATGGGATGAGTTCGACCCAGTCAACAGGATCAACGTTCGGATCGCGCGGATCGCCGAATTCCTCGATCCACCGGTCAACCCTGTACGCGCCCGCATTGTAGGCGGCGAACGTCATCACATAAGAGTCGTCAAAACGTTCAAACAGATGCGAGAGATGGGCCGAGCCGATCATCATATTATAACCCGGATCATCGAGGAGTGCGGCGCGGGAGTAGCGCAGACCTTCCTTGCGGGCCGTAATAAGCGCCGTAGACGGAAGAAGTTGCATCAGCCCGCGCGCGCCGGCGCGGCTGTAGGCGCGTGGGTTAAATTCGCTTTCTTGTCTTGAAAGTCCGAGCAAAATTTCGGCCGGCGAGAACCGGGTCGCTTCCTCCGGCACGAAGATCATCGGATAGACGACGTCGGGCGCGAATGCGCCGCGCGATATGCCGACTTTTCCGGCCCGCACCGTGATATGCGGCGCGCCTTTACGGTCGGCGAGCTTGGCGAGCTCGGCGTATTCGCCGGGCGTTTCAAGCTGGTCGTCGACCCGATAAGCGAAAGTGAGAAAATCGTGATCGCGATCGAGATCGGACAGCATCCGCAGCGCCGCCACCACGGGCCGCGATGTAAACCGCGCCCGATCAGCCGGCGTTGATATGGTGGGCGGCGCGAATTTCGCCTCAAGCGCCGCGCCGCCGAGTTTTTCGGCCGCCAACTGTCCGTAATAGGTGTAAATATGCGCCGCCGCGCGGCTGTAGCGCACGGTTGCAAGGTCGCGCGCGCCGCGCGCTTCCGCCGCCCGGCCAAGCCAGTAGAACGCGCGCGCCGTCGAGATGGGCGATGTTACTGCCGCGGCGAGCGCCATGAAATGGGTTTCCGCGCGCTCCGGTTCATTCAGGAAGCGCAGCGCGATCCACCCGGCGTCGAATTCGGCTTCGGCGAAATCAGCGTAATCGTCTTTCGGATCGAGCCCGGCGCCGGCGGCCATGGCGTAAGCGTCGGCGAAGCGGCCGTTCTTGAGCGCCCAACGCATCAAAAGCTCGCGTTCGCTCCACCAGGCCTGCGGGTTGCGCAGCGCTTCGGGCGTCGTCGGCGCCTGACGGGCGAGGGCGATCGCCAGTTCTTCGTTTTTCGTGCGGCGGTAAAAACGCACGGCCGCGTGCAGCACGCCCGAATCCATCTTTTCATCCGGCGGCAATTTGTCGAACAGTTTCGGACCCGATGAGGCGCGCATCAGCAACGCTGCGCGCGCGACCGCCATACGCCGGTCGCGGGCGTTCAGTTTCGAATAGATGCGCCGCGAATTGGTGACCTGGCGCGCCCATAACAATCGGTCGACGCGGGCGGCGTGGTCTTCTTCGCGCAGATCCCCGCCGTGACGCGCCAGCAGGCGCCGTTCCTCGGACAGAGTGAAAGTATGATTGATCCAGGCGTTGCGCACGAGTTCGACGGCGGCGTCTTCCTGTCCCACGTCGGACAGGGCGCGCGCCAATTCCAGCTTGCCGTCGCCGGTGCGAGGGTCGCGGGATTCGAAAAAGGCGCGCACGTCTTCGCTCGGAACGGAATCGAGAACGCTGCGCTCCACATGCGCCTGAATTCTTGATATCGCCGGCCAGTCCTGATGCGCTTCAAGAAAATCCTGCGCATCCTCGAGATCCACATTCGGGTTCTCGGCGTTGAAGTAGAACCAGTCCGCGAGACTTTTGGCGATCGGGTCGGCGACGGCTTCGGCTTCCTCGCGGGCGCGCTTCCAGTCGCGTCGGTCTATAGCGTCAAGAACCGCTTCAATTTGGGCGTGATCGGCGACGGAAAGATAGGCCGGCGGCGGCGGAGGCGGCTTCAGGCGCGGCGTAACCGCCGCCGTCGCCCCGCCGGCGGCGACCGCGAATGCGGCTAAAAATCCCACCGTCCAGCGTGACAGCGACGTCCGCTTCATACTTTCTCCCGCGTCCGGCCTTAGGATGACCCTTATCCGGCCCAGAATAGCGTAAATGTCCTCCGTTCGAAACGGACGCCAGCTTGCCCGAGGCCGCGGCGGAGGTTATCGATCGGTCATAATCATAAACCCGAAACATTATGACAGAAATTCACGGCTCGATTACGGCGCTCATCACCCCGTTCAAGAACGGGGCGGTCGATGCGGCTTGTTTTGAACGGCTCGTTGAAAGGCAGATCGAAGGCGGCGGCCATGGGATCGTGCCGGTGGGCACGACCGGAGAGTCGGCCACGCTCAGCCATGACGAGCATTGCGAAGTCGTGCAGCTTTGCGTGGAGGCGGCGGCGGGCCGCATCCCGGTCATCGCCGGCGCCGGGTCGAATTCGACCCGAGAGGCGATCGCGCTGGCGCAATTTGCTGAGAAAGCCGGCGCCGAGGCGCTGCTGGCGGTCACGGGCTATTACAACAAGCCGAGCCAGGCCGGCCTGATCGCTCATTACACAGCGCTTCACGATGCCGTCAACTTGCCGATTATCATTTACAACATACCGCCGCGCGCGGTTGTCGACCTTTCCGTCGAAACGATGGCGACCTTGTCGAAACTGCCGCGGATCGTCGGGATCAAGGACGCGACCGGCGATCTCGCCCGCGTCGCCCGCCATCGTCTGGCATGCGAAGAAGGGTTTATCCAGCTTTCGGGCGAGGACATGACGGCGGTGGGCTACAACGCCATGGGCGGCCGCGGTTGCATATCGGTGACGTCGAACGTCGTCCCTGCGCTGTGCGCGGAAATGCAGGAAGCTTGCCTTGAAAGCGACTACGTCACGGCGCTGGCGCTGCAGGATCGACTGGCGCCGCTGCATGGCGCGCTGTTCAGCGATGTCAGCCCGGGCCCGGTCAAATACGCCATGGCGCTCATGGGCCTGTGTTCGGACGAGCTCCGCCTGCCGCTTGCGCCGCCGAGCGAGGCCGCCAAACAGAAAGTCCGCGCCGCGCTCGAAGGGCTGGAGCTCATAGGCTGATGGCCGTTTCAAAGTCCGATAACGGACGAAAAATAATTGCGGAAAACCGCCGCGCCCGCCACGACTATTTCATCGAGGAGGTGGTCGAGGCGGGGCTCGTTCTGACCGGCACCGAGGTCAAGGCGTTGCGCGAAGGCAAGGCGAATATCGCCGAGTCCTATGCTTCGCCCGAAGATGACGGATTGTGGCTGATCAACGCCAATATCCCCGAATATTCCTCCGGCAACCGTCAGAATCATGAGCCGAAGCGGCGGCGCAAACTGCTGCTGCACAAGCGCGAAATCGCCCGCCTCTCCCAGTCGGTTGAAAGAAAAGGCTATACGCTTGCGCCTCTGCGGATGTATTTTACGCCCCGCGGCATCGTAAAGCTCGAGATCGGCCTGGCGAAAGGCAAGCAGCGTCACGACAAGCGCAGCGTCGCCAAGGACCGCGATTGGGCGCGTCAGAAGCAACGCCTGCTGCGCGAACGGGGTTGACCATGAACGAGCCCGAAGACAAACGCCCGAACGTTCCCGTCTATCCGCAAACGATGTTTTTAACAGCGCTCGTTCTTGGATACATCCTGCGCATCCTGACCGACGGCTACCTGCCTTTGCCGCGCGCAGCCGCCGAAGGCGTCGGAGGCGTTCTTATCCTCGCTTCCGTATCGTTGCTGCTGGCCTCGGCCCGGATTTATTTTGCGAACGGCGAAGCGCTTAATCCGGATACGCCTTCGGACAGGCTGTTCACCGACGGGCCGTATGGATATTCGCGAAATCCGATCTATCTCGCCTTCATGCTGTTCGGCGCGGGTTTTGCGATCGCAACGCAGAACGCCTGGATTCTGGCGACGACCGCTGCGGCGGGCGCAGCGATCCACTATTTCGCCATTCTGCCGGAAGAGGGTTATCTATCTCACCGTTTCGGCGAGGAATACGAAGCCTATCGAAAACGAGTCCGGCGCTGGATTTAGGGCGAACTATTCGCTCGTCAGGTCGTTTCTTCTTCCTCGTAGCTCGGCACGAAGGCGAGCACGGTCTGGAACGCCGCCGCCGCGCTTGCGCCGCCGGCCGCGCATAGCGCCAGTACGCTTATGAAATCGCCGACAATCGCGCTGCTGAACCGTCCGAACAGCAGCAGCACGGCCAGCGCCAGCACGGCGCGGGCGTAAAACCTCAAAAGGTCGGAAAAAACATCGCCGCGACCGTCGAAGTGCGCAGCGAAACGCGGCCGCGCCAGCCAGACATAGGCCCAGCAACCGAAACCCGCGGCCAGCACCGCCGCGACCATCGTCCACCCATGGAAAACGCCCGCCAACAGACTTTGTGCAGCGTCGAAGCTGAGCGCCGCCGCAGCGGCGGCGAAAACGCCGAACACCACGCTGATCGCAAGCGTCGCCAGCGGTTTGGCCTCTCTCGCGCTTCGAACCGCGGCGCGTTCGCGTTTTGACGGCAGGCCCCAGTTGCGGGTCATGGCGCAGTCTCCGAACTCAAACGAGGTAAGGCGCTTTTGGCGACCCTACAACCCGGCTTACTCACCCGGTCGCGTCCAGATAGGTTCGTACGTCGAGAAATACGCGTTCGAACATTTCGGGCGTAAGCCGTCCCGTATTCGTATTGTATCGCGAGCAATGATAGCTGTCGAACAACCTGACGCCGCCGCTGTCCAGGCCGTGTGCAGCGGCGTGGGCGAACGGCGCGGCCCGCTGTCTCAGGCCGTAAGCGGCGATTATTGATTCGTGGGCGATGCGCCCGAGACAGACGATCGCGCGCAGCCGGGGCAGGGCGGCGATGCGGGCGGCCAAATAGGTCCGGCACTGCTTGATCTCGGCGCCGACCGGTTTGTTGTGCGGCGGCGCGCAGCGCACGGCGTTGGTGACCATGGCGTCCGTCAACGTCAGGCTGTCGTCGATGCGGGCTTCGAATTCGCCTTTCGCAAAGCCGAATTTCTTCAGGGTGGCGTAAAGCAGACCACCGGCGAAGTCTCCGGTGAAGGGCCGGCCGGTGCGATTGGCGCCGCGTAGGCCGGGGGCCAGTCCGACCACCAGCAACCGCGCGTCATGCGACCCGAATGAGGCTACCGCCCCATTGAACCAGTCGGGAAAGCTGCGCGCATTATCCTCGCGATAGGCAACCAGACGCGGACACAGCGGACAGTCCCGCGGCGCTTCCGCCGCCGCCGGCCCGTCAGACAGGATCGCCGCCGCCTCAGTCAAGGTCTTCGATTTCGTCTTCGTAGTCGTCTTCAAAGTTGTCGTCATAATCTTCCGCAGGGCGCGGCTTGCGGGGCGCGCCTGCGCGGCCGATCGCCGATTCCAGATCTGCGAGATCGACGAATCGGTCGGCTTGCCGGCGCAATTCGTCGGAAGCCATGGACGGGGAGGATTTGACGGTCGAGACCACGGAGACCCGCACCGCCATAGTCTGGATCGCCTCGATAGCGCGGCGAAAATCGCCATTTCCGCTGAAAACGACCAGGTGATCGAGTTTCGGCGCCAGCGTCAGCATGTCGACCACGAGCTCAATGTCGGTTGAGCCTTTGAACCGCTTGCGCCCCTGGGCGTCGGTAAACTCCCGCGAGGTCTTGGTGACCATCGTGTAGCCATTGTAATCGAGCCAGTCGACAAGAGGACGCAACGGCGAGTAGTCCTGATCGCGGTCTTCCTGGATGGCTGTGTAATAATACGCCCGCACGAGCTGACATGCGTTCTGTGCTTTTGCGAGCAAGGTCTTGTAATCTATATCAAAACCGAGATTTCTTGCTGCTTTGTAGAGATTTGCGCCATCAATGAAGAGGGCGGTTTTCTCGCCCTCGCGCAGTCCGAGAAAGTCTGTCATTGTCGCCTCGTTACTATCGTCTCTGTCAAATTCGCGTCGGTTAACCGCTATTTCGTTGACTTAAAAGACATGATTCTCATCGCATTGGGATCAAGCATGCCCTTTTGCGGCGTGCCGCCGCAAGGGGTGATCGATAAGGCGCTGGCCGCCTCAGGGCGTTTTTTGCGCCTCCGCACGGTCTCCCGGCTGTATCGTTCTCCTGCCTGGCCGGATCCGTCGGACCCGCCTTTTATCAACGCCGTCGCGCTTGTCGAGACCGATCTTAGCCCCGCGGCCCTGCTGGCGGCTTTTCATACGGTTGAAGCCGGCTTCGGACGCCGCCGAGAGCGGAAAAACGCACCGCGCACGCTTGATATCGATTTAATCGATTATGAAGGCGTGATCCGGACTGCGGATGATGGATCAGGCCCCATACTGCCCCATCCGCGCGCCGCCCGGCGCGATTTCGTGCTGGCGCCCTTGGCCGAGATCGCGCCTGATTGGCGCCATCCCGTCAGCGGTGAGTCGGCTGCGGCGCTGCTCGCGCGACTGCCCAGTCATGAGGCGATTGCGTTGGAAACCGAACGTGGGAGCTGTTTTGCGGCGCAATAGGTTGTCTTGCCTGCGCAGGAGCGCTAAACGACCGGACTCGCCCGCCTGTTAGGAGAATTCAATGGCTCGCGTCACTGTCGAAGATTGCGTTGAAAAGGTCCAGAACCGGTTCGATCTCGTTTTGCTCGCCGCTCACCGGTCGCGCGTGCTGGCTTCGGGAGCGCCGCTTTTGGTCGATCGGGATAACGACAAGAACCCCGTTGTCGCGCTGAGAGAGATTGCTGACGGCGAGCTTGAGCCGCCGGTTCTGGAGGAAGATCTCATCCAGTCGCTTCAGAAGCAGGCGGCGATAGAGGAAAGCGAAGAAGGCGATACGGATATGGAGACCGCCGACACGCCTGAATTCGACAAGATGGACGAGGACGAATATCTTAAAGCCCTGCAAGCGTCGGGGATGACGACGCAGCAGACTTTGCCAAAAGGCTAAGGAGGCGCCTTCGGGCGAGATGGCCGACTCCCAGGGCGAAACCGTCAATGCGGAAAACCCGGATGCGGCTCGTTCGCCGCACCCTTCAAAGGCGGGCGGCGGCGCGTCGAAAACTCACGCTAAACGATCGAAGAAAGGCTCGAAAACGGCAAAAGCTGTGGCGTCTTCTGAAACGGCGTCGACTGCGTCGCATCCGGTAGGATTCATCCGCCAGTACGAACTTGTGGACCGGGTCAAGGCGTACGATCCCAAGGCCGACGAAGATCTGCTCAACCGGGCCTATGTGTTCGCGATGAAGGCGCATGGGGACCAGACCCGAAAGTCAGGCGATCCCTATTTCACGCATCCGTTGGCGGTGGCGGCGATTCTGACCGAGCTTCGCGCCGATCCCGCGACGGTGGCGACGGCGCTCTTACACGACGTGGTCGAGGACACGGCGACCACTGTTGAGGACATCCGCAAGATGTTCGGCGACGAAATCGCCCGTCTCGTCGACGGCGTCACCAAGCTTTCCAAGATCGAATTGCGCGACGAGGCGAGCAAGCAGGCGGAGAACTTCCGCAAGCTTGTCGTCGCCATGGCCGACGACGTGCGCGTGTTGCTCGTAAAGCTTGCAGACCGTCTCCACAACATGCGCACGCTCGGTCATATTGAAGAAGCCGCCAAACGCCGGCGCATCGCGCTCGAGACGATGGAGATATATGCGCCGCTCGCCGGGCGGATCGGCGTTCAGCGGTTTCGTGAAGAGCTTGAGGACATTGCTTTTCGCGAACTCAGTCCCGAAGCTTACAAGACTATCAGCGACCGCCTTGCACAGCTCCAAAAAACCGCCGTGCGCGCAGTCGTCGATCTTGCGCACGCCGTGCGCGACAAGCTGGAAAAGGCCGGCGTCAATGCTGACGTCTTCAGCCGCGAAAAGCGGCCTTATTCGATCTGGCGCAAGATGGCGGCGAAAAATGTGTCGTTCGACGAACTCGCCGACATTTACGCATTCCGCGTGCTGGTGGAGAGCATCGGCGATTGTTACCGCGCGCTTGGCGTCATTCATTCCGGCTGGCGGCTGATTCCGTCCGAGTTCGACGATTACATTTCCGCGCCCAAGCCTAATAATTACCGTTCGATCCATACCGCCGTGATCGGACCGCCGCGCGACGACGGAAGCCGCCAGCGCATCGAAATACAGATTCGCACGCGGGAGATGCACGAAACCGCGGAACGCGGCGTCGCCGCCCACTGGCAGTACAAGGACGCCAACGGAAACGGCGAATCGAGCGTCGAGATTGTCGCGCCCGGCCATTACGACCCCTACGAAACGCCGCGCCGTCTGGTGGAAATGTTCCAGCATGGCGACGATCTCGATGAAGCGCTGCGCTACGCCAAGCTCGAACTGTTTCAGGATCAGGTTTTCTGCTTCACGCCTAAGGGGCGCGTCATTGCGCTGCCGAGGGGCGCCACCGGCATTGATTTCGCCTACGCCGTCCACACCGACATCGGCGACAGCTGCATCGGCGTCAAAATCAACGGCGTCGCGCGGCCGTTGCGCACGGCGCTCAATAATGGCGACGTTGTACTGATCCTGCGTTCGGAAAAGGCGCCGCCGCCTGCCGAGTGGGAAAGCATCGCCGTCACCGGCAAGGCGCGCGCCGCCATCCGCCGCCGCATCAAGAAAATGCAGCGCGCCGAGCATGTCGCGCTCGGGCGCTCCATTGCCGAGAGCGTTTTTTCCGGCGCGCATCTGGAATTCTCCGCAAAAGCCGTGCGCGCCGCGCTGACGCGGCTTGGACTGAAAACCGTGGAAGACGTTCTCGCCCGCGTCGGGCGCGGCGACCTTTCCGTCAACGAAGTCATCGAGGCGGCCTATCCCGGCGCGGCGCACGCCGCCGAAGGCGAAATTCGCGCCGCCGCGCTCAGACCCTTCAAGCCGCGCGTCGCCATCGAAGGATTGACGCCCGGCGTTTCCGTGATAATGGCCGGCTGTTGTACGCCGCTGCCGGGCGAGCGCATCATCGGCATCCGCCAGGACGACGGATCGATCAAGGTCCACACGATTTACTGCGAGACTCTCGCGCGCGAGGACCCGCCCCAGGACCGCTGGCTCGATCTCAAATGGCGTCACGACCAGGAATCGACGTCGGCGTTCGCGCGGATCAGCGTGACGGTCAGAAACGGCGTCGGCGTTCTGAGTGAAATTGCAAGCATCATTGCGCGCTACGGCGTTTCCATCGCCAATATGAAAATGCGCAATCGTTCGAAAGATTTTATTGAACTCATTATGGATGTTGAGCTTAAGGACGCTAAACAGCTCGCGCAAATGCTTGCCGGCCTGCGCGCTTCGGCGAGCGTCATCTCCGCCGACAGAAACGAGGCGAGCGAGCATGAAGAGTTCTGACGTGCTATGTGAGTTCGAGGAGGCGGGCGCGCTGTTGAAGGGACATTTCATCCTGTCCTCGGGCCTTCACAGCGACACCTATCTGAACAAGTCTATTGTATCGATGTATCCGCAGCGTACGGAGCGGTTATGTCGCGCGCTTGCGAAAAAGGCGCGGGAGCGTCTCGGCGATCGCATTCAGTATGTGGTATCGCCGGCGATGGGCGCGATCATCTATGGCTACGAAACGACGCGCCATCTCGGCGTCCCCTTCATGTTCGTCGAGCGGGTCGACGGCCGGTTCGAATTGCGCCGCGGCTTCGAATTGCCGAAAGGCGCGGGCGTTCTTGTCGTCGAAGACATTGTTTCGACCGGGCTTTCGGCCCGGGAATGCATCGAAGCGGTGCGCCGTCATGGCGGCGACGTGCTGGCGCTGGCCTGTCTCATCGACCGCTCAGGCGGCGCAGTCGATGCGGGCGCGCCGTTGATTTCTCTGGCTGAATTGAACGTCGCCGCCTTTGCGCCCGACGATCTGCCGCCCCATCTTGCAGACATCCCGGCCGTCAAGCCGGGCAGCCGCGGAGTAAGCCAGTGACGAAACCGCCTCTGCGTCTCGGCGTCAATATCGACCACGTCGCCACCATCAGGAATGCGCGCGGCGGCGATCATCCCGATCCTGTGCGCGCCGCCATGCTTGTCGCCGCGGCGGGCGCCGACGGAATCACCGCGCATCTTCGCGAAGACCGACGCCATATCCGCGACGATGACATGCGCCGCTTGAAGGCCGAAATCGACCTGCCGCTCAACTTCGAAATGGCGGCGACGGCGGAGATGCTGAAGATAGTTACGGAAGTGCGGCCGCACGCCTGCTGCCTGGTTCCGGAAAACCGCAACGAGCGCACCACCGAAGGCGGACTCGACGTTGCTGGCCAGCACAATTTTCTGGCGCCTTTCATCAGCGAACTCGCCGGCGCCGGCGTGCGCGTTTCGCTGTTCATCGATCCCGACCGCAATCAGATAGAAATGGCGAAATCGACCGGCGCGCCGGTGATCGAGATTCACACCGGCGCCTATTACGAAGCCTGTGCGGCGACCGAACCCGCGCGCATCAATGAAGAGCTCGAACTGATCAAAGAGGCGGCCGAATTCGCTGCGGAGCTGGGACTCGAAGTTCATGCAGGACACGGCCTCACCTTTCAGAACGTGCAGCCCGTCGCAGCGATTCCGCAGCTTGTCGAACTCAATATTGGTCATTTCCTGGTCGGCGAGTCAGTATTCATGGGGCTCGCCGAGGCCGTGAAGGAAATGAAGCGGTTGATGAACGACGCCCGTACGGGCGCCCATTATTAGGGCGGCGGACCGGGTACTGAGCGGCGTTATGATTATCGGTCTCGGTAACGATCTCATCGATATAAGGCGCGTCGAGAAAACCCTCGTCCGCCATGGAGAACGCTTTACGCACCGTGTCTTCACCGAAATAGAGCGGGCCAAGTCGGATCGCCGCCGCAATCGCGCCGCCTCTTACGCCAAGCGCTTCGCCGCCAAGGAGGCCTGCGCGAAGGCGCTCGGCACGGGGCTTGCGCGCGGCGTCTTCTGGCGCGACATGGGGGTGATCAATCTTCCCGGCGGCAAGCCGACCATGACGCTCACGGGCGGCGCCTCGAAAAGGCTTGCGGAAATCACGCCGCCGGGCCATGAGGCGGATATCCATCTCACTATCACCGATGATTTCCCGTTGGCCCAGGCGATCGTGATCATTTACGCTAGTGCGAAGACCGAGGGGCAAGACTAGAAAGTAAGGGTTTAAAGGAATGGCGTTTTCTTGGAACTGGCTGCGTGGAAAACGCGGCGTCGAGGGGGAGCAAATCGGGCCGAAAAAGGCGCCGATGACGCCGGCCGAGGAGGCGTGGGATCTGGCCAAGACCGTTTTTTACGCGGTCGCCATTGCGCTTGTGCTGCGCATCGTCGTCTTTCAGCCGTTCAACATTCCGTCCGGGTCGATGAAACCGAACCTGCTCGTCGGCGATTTCCTGTTCGTCTCGAAGACGGCCTATGGCTACTCTCGCGCGTCGCTGATCTGGCCGCTGACGCGTCTGCCGATCGAGGGACGGATCATGGGCCATGAACCGAAACGCGGCGACGTGGTCGTGTTCAAGAACCGCCGGGATGGCAACAAGGATTACATCAAGCGGGTGATCGGACTGCCCGGCGACGAAATTCAGATGATTGGCGGTCATCTTCATATCAACGGCGAACCGGTGAAAAAAGAATTCGCCGGCATGGCGATGGTGAAATGCAACGGCTATCCGAAGGAAGTTCCTACCTATCGCGAAACGCTCGACAACGGCGTGCGTTACCGCGTCGATGAATGCGACGGCGATAAGGGCCGGTATGACAATAGCGGGCCGTACTTCGTTCCCGCCGGCCATTATTTCATGATGGGCGATAATCGGGACCAATCCCAGGACAGCCGCACGCCGCAGGTTAGCTACGTTCCTTATGATGATATTGTCGGCAAGGCCGAACGCCTTTTCTTCTCTGTGGATGGCGGCAAGGCCAGGCTCTGGCAGGTCTGGAACTGGCCGTTCGCCATACGCTATGGACGCATCCTCGATCCGATCAGATGAGCACGGACGGTCTTAACGCCCTTCAGGACCGCATCGGTTATCGTTTTGGCGACGGAGCGCTTTTAAAGCGCGCGCTCACCCACTCGAGCCTTTCGGGACGCGACCAGTCCGTGCGCGACCTCGAGCGCCTCGAGTTTCTTGGCGACCGCGTGCTTGGCCTGTTGACCGCCGAGGAATTGTGGCGGCGCTATCCAAATTTGGAAGAAGGCGATCTTGCGCCGCGGCTCAATGCGCTGGTGCGGAAAGAAACTTGCGCAAAGGCAGCGCTGGCCTTCGGGCTCGACGAACTGATCCGCATGTCGGCTCATGAAGAAGACTCCGGCGGACGAAAAAAAGCGGCGATCCTCGGCGACGTTTGCGAAGCGTTTCTTGGCGCGCTTTACATCGACGGCGGTTTAACGGCTGCGCGCAAGGCGTTCGATCTCTACTGGACGCCCAACCTCGAAGCGTTGTCGCGCCGTCATCGTGACGCCAAGACGACGCTTCAGGAGTGGAGCCAGGAGCGAAAGCTTGGCCCGCCCGATTATGATGTCGTGGAATCGGAAGGCCCGGCGCATGCGCCGGCCTTCACTGTCAAAGTGTCGGTGAAGGGTTTCGCGCCGGCCAGCGGCGAGGGGCGCTCGAAGCGCGGAGCCGAAATGAAAGCTGCGGAGGCCTTCCTTATCCGCGAAGGCGTGTGGACCGAACGCGATGTCTGAAGCGCCGCGACGCTGCGGATTCGTCGCCGTCACCGGCGCGCCGGCCGACCGCGAAGGCGGTTACTCTGAAAAGCGCTGGGGGCGCCGGTGACAGACGCGAACAAACAGACTCGCTGCGGGTTCGTCGCCGTTATTGGCGCGCCCAACGCCGGCAAGTCGACCCTCGTCAACGCACTGGTCGGCGCGAAAGTGTCGATCGTCACCCACAAGGTGCAGACGACGCGCTCCCGGGTGCGCGGCGTCGCCGTCGACGGCGCAGCGCAGATTGTCTTCATCGACACGCCGGGCATTTTCGCGCCGCGCCGGCGCCTCGACCGGGCGATGGTCGCGGCCGCCTGGGAAGGCGTTGAGGGCGCCGACATCGCGCTGCTTGTGGTCGACGCGCCAGCCTATCTCGCCGGCGAAAAGGAAAAAGACGCGTCGGCCCGCGCCCGCGCTGATACGGACGCGATCATCGACGGTCTCGCCGAGCGCGGCGCGAAGACGTTGCTCATCCTCAACAAAATCGACCGCATGGCGCGGCCGAACCTGCTGGCGCTCGCCGAAACGCTCAATGCGCGCGCCCAGTTCGCCGATACTTTCATGATCTCGGCCGAGACCAGCGATGGCGTCGCCGGCCTCAAGGCTTATCTCGCCGCGCGCATGCCGGAGGGGCCGTGGATGTATCCGGAGGACCAACTTTCCGACATTTCCGAACGGTTGATGGCGGCCGAGATTACGCGCGAAAAGCTTTATCTGCGGTTGCACCAGGAACTCCCTTACGAAGCGACCGTTGAAACGACAGGCTGGAAGCGCACCAAAAAGCAGGAGCTCCGCATCGAGCAGACGATCTTCGTTGCGCGGGATTCGCAGAAGGGCATCGTATTGGGCAAAGGCGGCCAGACGCTTAAGGCGATCGGCGCAGCAGCACGCGAGGAGCTCACGCACCTGCTTGGCGAGCCGGTGCATCTCTTCCTGCATGTGAAAGTCCGCGAGGGCTGGGCGGAGGAGGCAGCGCGGCTTCGCAACATTGGGCTGGACATTGTCGACTAGTCCGCGCCTATATCCCGACGGCTTCACCAATCGGATCACAGGCAATGAAAACGTTCGGATTCAGACCCGGAGACCCGCTGGCGTCGCGCTATGCCGTCACCGGCCGCCTCGGTCGCGGGGCGGAGGGCGAGGTCTATGAAATCTGCGAGACGGGAACCCATCTGACCCGAGCGGCCAAGCTTTTCTATCCGTCGAAAGACAGCCTGTCGAAGCGCATCATTCACTACGCCCGCAAGCTCGACCGGCTGCGCGATTGCGACATCGTCATCAAATATCTTCATACGGAAAAAATTTCGATCAACGATTGTTTCATCCATTGCCTCATAAGTGAATATTTCGACGGCGTCATTCTGGAGGACATGGTCACGGAATTTCCCGGAAAGCGACTGCCGACGTTCGAAGCGCTAAGCCTTATTCATGCGCTGACAGTTGGAATATCTGAAATCCACGCGCGAAAGGAATTTCACGGCGACATTCACATGGGCAATATTTTTGTGGAGCGGCAGGGTGTCTTCTTCAAGCTTCGAACGCTTGATTTCCATGACTGGGGACGCACCGCGGCGATCGAACGGCGCGCCGATATTCTGGCCATAACGCGGCTTCTCTATGATCTTGTCGGCGGCCGCAAGACGTATCGCCGCCAGCCCGACATCATAAAACAGATTTGCATGGGCCTGCGTTCAGATCTCGTATTGAAGAAATTTCCGACGATCTATCATTTGAAAGCGCATCTCGAAAATTTCCGGTGGGATTAGGGCATTGCTCGCTTATTTCGAGTCGCTCATAGCGTAACAGGTATGATCCTCCGCCACGTCCACGGGCCCGTCATAATGTTCGGCGATTGCAGCGCGGCCTTTGTCGATTTCGTTAAGCGCGCGCAGCATATTATGGGAAAGAACGAGCTTCTTCGCGCCAAGCGATGCGGCCATCTGACCGATCGAAGAGGGCGGGCGGTGCAGCAGAATCGGCTGGCCGCCGTCGGCTTCTGGAATGGCGTGATGGGCGATCAGCAGGTCGGGTCTTGAATCTTTGAGCGCAGAATCGAAAAATTCAGATTCAATGCCCTGGTCGCCTGCGAATACGGCTTCGACGCCTGCGCGTTTTACGACGAAGCCCAGCGCCGGTACGGGCCCGTGCACGACCGGCAGGGCGGTTACCGTGAATTTTTTATCCTCATAAACGACAGCGGCTTTGTCGTCGCCGACGTCGACTTCCGTCGGTTCGAGCTTTGGCAGGCCGCCGCGCCCGTTCAGATAGCCCGACAGGTAGCGCCAGGCGCCGCGCTCGGCATCGAACGTCGCGCTGAGCCAGTCCATTAAACCCGGAAAGAACGCGCCGCCCGATGGTCCTGCGATGGCCAACGGCTCGCGGCGGCGCTCAAAAAAACCGGATTTCAGGATGGGGACGAGATCGCCCGCATGGTCGGCATGGAAGTGGCTGATGAAAATACCGTCGAGATCGCCGACCTTCGCGCCGACTTCGGCGAAGCGCAGAAAGACGCCGCCGCCGGCGTCAATCAGGAATTTCGCCTCGCCGTCCGCCCAGACCAGATAGCCGGCGCCGGCGCGGCCATCGTCTGCGCGCGGACCGCCCGAGCCAAGGATTTCAACCGCAAAAGCCCCCTGACATTCCGCGGCGGCCGGCGCTGCGGCCAGCAGCAAGGAGCAGAAAGCGGCGAAAAATCGTTGCGGCATGGTCGTTCTCTTGGCTTGCAGCGCGGCTGAGGATAGCCCAAAGCTTCTCTAAGAAAACCATGGCGGCGATCACGATTGCGCGCCGCCTTTCGGGGTTGCGATGGAATGGTCTGATGACGGAATAATTCTGGGCGCCCGGGCGCACGGCGAAAACCACGCCGTGGCGGAAATTTTCACGCCTGGGCATGGCCGCTGGGCCGGGCTCGTTTACGGCGGGCAGGGGCGCCGAATGCAGCCGGTCCTGCAGTCCGGCAATGGCGTGAAAGCCGACTGGAAAGGCCGGCTCGCCGACAGTCTCGGCCATTTCTCGCTTGAGCTAACGGCGCCCCGGGCGGCGGCGGCGATGCAGGACAGACTGGCGCTTGCAGGATTGTCGGCGGCCTGTGCGGTGGCGTCGGCCTGTCTGCCGGAACGCGAAGCGCATCCGCGCGCCTGGCATGCCATGGCCGTGCTCCTGGATGCTTTCGACTCGCCTGACGTCTGGCCGGCGCTGATGGCGCGTTGGGAGCTTGGCCTGCTCGCCGAAGTCGGCTTCGGCCTGACGCTTGACCGCTGCGCGGCGAGCGGCGCGCGCGAAAATCTCGTCTATGTTTCTCCAAGATCGGCTTCAGCCGTGTCGGCGGAGGCGGGCGAACCCTATAAGGACAAGCTGTTGCGCCTGCCGGCCTTCCTGCGCGACGGCGCGGCGGAGGCGACGGCGGCCGATGCGCTCGATGCGCTGACTCTCACCGGCTATTTCATCGAAACGCGGATTTTGCATCTCTCCGACAAACAACTGCCGGAAGCGCGCAGAAACGTCGCAGCGCTTTTGGCGCAACAAGCCGCGTGCGAAAACCAGACGAGCAGCGAACGCCCAATCGTCACTTAAGCCATGACAGTTTATTCTTCAGCAAGATCGTGGCCCATTCGGGAACGTCTTCGTCGTGCTGTTTGGTGTTCCGAGCGAGCGGCAGAAGAACTGTCTCCCAATCGGCGAACTGGCGTCCGAACATCTCTTTTGCGAGCCCTCTAAGAAGCTCTTTCTCGCGATGCATGATGTAGAGAAGGTGCCAGAAGATCGCGACCTTGGTTATGTCGCCATAAATCTTTGCGAGCTCCGGTCTGCCGGCGTCGGCGTAAAACGCCGAAATCGGCGCGTCGCTTTCCGTGTAATCAACTCGCAGAAACTTCCACGCCGCAGCCCGGGCGTCGATCATCTCCTGCATATTGTACTGCCTGAACAGATCGAGCGTGGCGCGATATTGCTGTTGGCGCCGGCTGATCAGCCGCTGGATGACCGCGCCTACAAGGGCGCCGACCGCGGCGACCAGTACGGATCCCAAAATTCCTGCATCCGGCATGTCCCCTCCCAACGCTGAACGCTCCCCGCGCCCCATTAGCACAAAGCCTTGAGAGCCGTGAAGCCCGCCTGCGGCGAGAAATCCGCGGCGAGGCGCCCGCTGGCGACATGACGGCTGGCGCCGGGCGCAGACTCTGCTATCTCCATCAATCATGGCCACGAAAGCGAAACCGCCCAAACCCGAAGACATCTTCCTTGAGCCGCTCGACGAGGCGCTGTCGCAGCGCTATCTCGCCTATGCGCTCTCTACGATCACGGCGCGCGCGCTGCCCGACGTGCGCGACGGGCTCAAACCCGTGCACCGGCGCATCCTTTATGCGATGCGCCAGATGAAGCTCGCTCCCGGCGGCGGCTTCAAGAAATCCGCCAAGGTCGTCGGCGAGGTGATGGGCAACTTTCACCCGCATGGCGACCAGGCGATTTACGACGCATTGGTGCGCCTCGTTCAGGATTTTTCGGTGCGCGTCCCGCTGGTCGACGGGCAAGGCAATTTCGGCAATGTGGACGGCGATAACGCCGCGGCGATGCGCTACACCGAAAGCCGGCTCACCGAGGCCGCCTCGCTTCTGCTCGACGGCATCGACGAGGACGCAGTCGATTTTCGCGAAACCTATGACGGCGGCGACAGGGAGCCGGCGGTGTTGCCGGCGGCGTTTCCGAATCTGCTCGCCAATGGCGCGGCCGGCATCGCGGTCGGCATGGCGACGTCGATCCCGCCTCATAATGTCGCCGAGCTGATCGATGCGTCGCTGCATCTTATCAAGGCGCCGAACGCGCAGACGGCGACGCTCCTCAAATATGTGAAGGGACCGGACTTTCCCACGGGCGGCGTCTGCATCGAACCGCCCGAGGCCATGGAAGAGGCTTACGCCACCGGGCGTGGCGGATTTCGGGTGCGGGCGCATTGGCGGATCGAAGACCTGCCGCGCGGGCGCTATCAAATCGTCGTTACCGAAATTCCCTATCAGGTCCAGAAATCGAAGCTTATCGAAAAGATCGCCGAGCTCATCCAGTCAAAGAAATTGCCGGTGCTCGCCGACATTCGCGATGAAAGCGCTGAAGACATCCGCCTCATCCTCGAACCGCGTTCGCAGAATGTCGATCCGGCGGCGCTGATGGAAAGCGTTTTCAGGCTGACCGATCTTGAATGCCGCTTCCCGCTCAACATGAACGTTCTTGACGCGGCCGGGGCGCCGCGGGTCATGGGCTTGCGCGAGGCGCTCCGGTCCTATCTCGATCACCGCAAGGACGTGCTCGTCCGGCGCACGTCTTTCAGGCTCGAAAAGATCGCCAGGCGGCTCGAAATTCTCGACGGCTTCCTGATCGCCTATCTCAATCTCGACGAAGTCATCCGCATCATCCGCTACGAGGACGACCCCAAGGCGAAATTGATGAAGGCCTTCAAGCTTTCCGACGTTCAGGCCGAAGCGATTCTCAACATGCGCCTGCGCGCCCTGCGCAAGCTCGAGGAAATGGAGATCAAGGCCGAACACGCGGCGCTTAAGAAAGAGCAGAAAGCGCTGAAGGCGCTAATGAAGTCAGACGACGCGCAGTGGAAGCGCACCGCCGACGAACTCAAAGACGTGCGAAAGATTTTCGATCCCAAAACCCCGCTCGGGCGCCGCCGCACCGGTTTTGACGCCGCACCCCAGGCCGAAGCGATCGATCTTGACGCTCTGATTGAAAAAGAGCCCGTTACCGTCGTGTTGTCTGAAAAGGGCTGGGTGCGGACCATCAAGGGCCATGTCGAAGATGCGAAATCCATCAAGTACAAGGATGGCGACCGCGAAGGCTTCATCGTTCACGCCCAGACCACCGACAAACTGATTCTGTTCGCCACCAACGGAAAATTCTACGGCCTCGACGTGAAAGACCTGCCGGGCGGGCGCGGCCATGGAGAACCAATCCGTCTGATGATCGATCTTGCAAACGATCAAGCAATTATCGCCGCGTTCACATATGAGGGAGGGCGCAAGTTTCTGATCGCGTCATCGTTTGGTCACGGATTTATCGTCAATGAAGACGATTGCGTGGCCACTACTCGAAAAGGCAAACAGGTCTTGAATGTATCGGCCGGGGTTGAAGCGGCGGTTTGCCGTCCTGCTGAAGGCGATATGATCGCCGTCGTGGGCGAAAACAAGAAATTTCTTGTTTTTCCCGCCGCCGACCTTCCCGAAATGGGGCGCGGCAAGGGGGTTGTCCTACAGAAATATCACAAGGGCGGCCTGTCCGACGCCAAGGTCTTTTCGAAGAAAGACGGCCTGACCTGGACCGACCGGTCGGGGCGCACCCAAACGGTGGATGATTGGAAATCCTATGTCGGCAAGCGCGCGCAGGCCGGGCGCATCGCGCCGAAGGGTTTTCCGACCTCGAAGAAATTCGGCCGCGACTAGAGCATGTTCTCCGAAATGCGAGTCGGAGAACATGCTCTAGGTTTTTGT
>JBHHVZ010000049.1:0-20343 GCA_046756245.1 Parvularculaceae bacterium | reverse complement strand
AAGTTCGTACGGAGCAAGCTGAATAATGGGACGAATTTCGGGTTCGGGCTGCTAGGCCGGAACGACGCTCTCGCGTTCGCCTTCCGCTTCGGCGAGCGACTTAACGAGATCGAGCACGCGCTTTTTGACTTTTGAATCGCTGATTTCAGAAAAGTAGCGGCAAAGCTGTACGCCTTCCGGCGTATTCAAAAGCGCCATGAATGAGTCGTCCGACCCGCTTTCCTCAGCGAACCCCGGCGCCGTGGCGCCTTCGTAGTCATCGTAAAAAAATTGGATCGGCACGCTGAGGATTTTTGCGATCTGGAAGATGCGGCTCGCTCCGATCCTGTTTACGCCTTTTTCGTATTTTTGGATCTGCTGGAAGGTTAAGCCCAGTGCTTCGCCAAGTTTGTCCTGGCTCATTCCGAGCATCATCCTGCGCAGCCGGACGCGCCCGCCAACATGAACATCGATTGGGTGCGGCGACTTTTTCGACATTTGATTCATCCTGCTGCTAACGTAACTAGCCCGCCTAGTTTTCGTTACCGCCCCTTTCTATAAGGCAAATTTGCGTATCGCGCAAAGGTTGCAAGCTTGGAGCGTTTTGAACGCCGGCGCCTATTAGATGTTGCTAAAATCGCATTCCTACAAGGATTTAATAGTGATCATTGTCCGGTTGAAAAAATAATCACGCTGCAACGCGTACGTGGGCTCGGTTTGATCCGTGTTGAGTGACAATCAGCACTCCGGCGGCGAGCGCAATCAGCAACAAATAGGTCCAGTCGCCGAGGCGGGCGTAAAGCGTCGGCGGCAACGGTTTCGGTAAAAACGCGTTGATCCGGCCGGCCTCATACAACGGTAAGGTCTCAATATAACGGCCCTGGGCGTCGATCACGGCTGAAACGCCGGTGTTGGCGGCGCGCGCCATCGGCAATCCTGTCTCTATCGTTCGCAGGCGCGCCTGATCGAGATGCTGGCGCGGGCCGGCGCTGTCGCCGAACCAGGCGTCGTTGGTGACGGTGAGCAGCCAATCAGGGCGGCGCCCGGGCGGATAAAGCGCGCCCGGAAAAATTGCTTCATAGCAGACGAGCGGCGCAAACGACGGCCCGCCGACGGTCAATGTGCGCGGCCCCTCGCCGGGTGAAAATCCGTCCTCATAGGGCGCAAGTTGCGCCAGCCCGGCGGCGCGAAGGACGTTCCGGAACGGAAGGTATTCGCCGAACGGCACGAGATGGTGCTTGTCGTAAAAGGCGACGGCGCGACGCCCGGCCGGGGTCTCGGGAATGACGGCGATTGAATTAAAATAGCGCTCCCGGCCGGTCGCGTCGGCTTCGCGCCGGACCCCGCCGGCGATCAGCACGGCCGAATTCGGCAGAGTGCGCGACAGCGCCTGCAAGGCGCTTTTCACCTCGCTCATGTAAGGCGCGCCGTTTTCGGGCCAGATCACATAGGCCCGCGCGCCTCCGGGAACCGAGCCGTCCGACAGCGCCATATGGCGCGCGATATTGCGGCTCCACAATTCCGGATCGATCTTTTCCCGCTGCGGGATGTTTGGCTGCACGACCCGCAGGAAAATATCATCGTGGACGCCGGGATCGAGCGCCGCCAGCCGCGCCGAGCCGAGCGCAAAGAGCGCGGCGACGCCGACGGCGGATACCGCCAGTCCCCGCAGTCGCCGCGCCGGCGGCAGGCCGCGGCCGAGCCCCGCAGCCGGCGCGGCGAATAGACCGACCACGAGCAAGCTCAGTCCGTACGCCCCGTAATAGGCGGCGCTCTGGGCCCCGGCGGCGGTTCCCGCCATCGCCTGACCGGCGAGATTCCAGGGCAGGCCCGTCAATACATGGCCGCGAGCGTATTCGAAAACCGACCATGCGAGCGCGAATACGAGAATGCGCCGCCAGCCGCCGCTCCAGAAACGCATGGCGAGCGCCGCCGCCATCGCCGGAAACAGCGCAATAACCGCCGGCATGCCGAAGAGCGCAAAGGGCGCCATCCATGCGAACGTTTCTGCTTGAACGAAAAACGAGAGCGCCAGCCAGTAAAGGCCGATGAGAAAATGCCCGAATCCGAACCACCAGCCAGTCGAAAACGCTGATCTCAAACGCCGCTCGCCGGCGGCGACGCCGTCGAGCAGGAGAACGAGCACGCAAAAACTGACGACCAGGAGAGGCAGGGCGTAGAAAGGCGCAAAGGCGAGCGCGCCGGCGGCGCCGGCGACAAAGGCGAGACCACGCCGGCGCCAGCCGCGGGCGTTCCTTGCAGCGATCGCCGCTTGCTCCAGCGCGTCAGCCGCGCGCTGCAGGACGCCGGTCTTTTGCGTCATGAAACGCCTTACTCCGCCGCTTCGTTTGTTGACAGCGCAGAGCGCCGTATACGGATTTTCCTGATTTTTCGCGCGTCCGCCTCGACGACCTCGAAATCGAGACCAGAAGGGTGCGAGAGCACTTCGCCGCGCTGGGGCACCCTGCCGGCGAGTGAGAACACCAGTCCGCCCAGCGTGTCGGCTTCATCGTCGTCGGCCACAAGGCGTACGCCCGCAGCGTCTGCGAATTCATCCAGTTCGACGCGCGCATCCGCCTCCCACCCGCCGCCGGGATGGGCGGTGACGGAAGGCGACTCTTCGTCGTCATGTTCATCGTTGATGTCGCCGACGATTTCCTCGACCAGATCCTCAATCGTCAGAAGGCCATCGGTGCCGCCATATTCGTCGATGACGAGCGCCATGTGGATGCGCGACGCCTGCATGCGCAAAAGCAGGTCCGTCACGCGCATGGACGGCGGCACGTAGAGGATCTCCCTGCGGATTTGCTTGAGGATCGCGCCTTGTGCGGACAAGCGCGTTCCGCCGTTCGCCAGAAGCCCGATAACGTCCTTGATGTGGACCATGCCGACCGGATCGTCGAGATCGCGACGATAGATGGGAAGCCGCGAATGGCCGGCTTCGGAGAATATTTTCACAAGATCTTCAAGCGGCGTGTTGACGTCGACCGCGACGATGTCGGCGCGCGGCGCCATGACGTCGACGACGCGTTTTTCGTCGAACGCGACGACCCGCCGGATCATTTCGCGACGCGCCCTCGTCAGATTGCGCGCAGCTTCCGTGCCGCCATTGTTTATGGCGCTCGCAATGTCTTCAGCGCTTTGGGGTTTTGAAAACATCAGGCGAAGTCGTGAAAGAACGCCAATTTCTTTTCCCGGAGACAACGTCCTATTGCTGCCCGCCTCCGGGCCGTCGCCATCCATCAGGTCCTCTCCTCTCGATATGGATCGCGAACCCCCAGCCGGGCGAGAATGCGGCTTTCCAAAGCCTCCATCACGTCGGCGTCCGCGTCCGAGTGGTGATCATAACCGATTAAATGCAACACGCCATGCACCAATAAATGGGAGGCGTGATCGGCGAGCGCAACGCCGGCCTCGCCTGCTTCCCGTTCGCAAGTCTCGAAGGCGAGCGCAACATCGCCGAGCCACTCCGGAGCCGTCGAGCCGTCGCCGGCGGGGAAGGAAAGCACGTTGGTCGGGCTGTCCTCGCCGCGATAGCGCCGGTTGAGCGCATGCACGAATTCGTCGTCTGCGAACAAGATTGAGACCGGCGCGGAAAGTCCGCCGCATTCGGCGGCGACGGCTTCGCAGCAACGGCGGGTCAGCGCTTCAAGGTCGCCAAGCGCGCGCCATCCCTCGCAATCAACGCGCACAGAGGCGCGTTCGGGCGTCATTGCGACGGTCATGACCGCTCCTTCTTGCGCCGCTTGGCGGCGCGGGCCTCATACGCCCTGATAATTTTCGACACCAGCGGATGGCGGACGACGTCAGCGTCAGTGAAGCGCGTTTCCGCCACGCCGTCGACGCCGCGCAAAAGCGACAACGCGTCCGCAAGGCCGGACGGTTCGCCGGGCGGAAGGTCGGACTGGCTGGGATCGCCGGTCACCGCCATATGCGCGCCTTCGCCGAGGCGGGTGAGGAACATTTTCATCTGCGCGATGGTGGCGTTCTGCGCCTCATCGAGGATTACCGCCGCGCGCGCCAGCGTGCGCCCGCGCATGAAGCCAAGCGGCGCGATCTCGATATCGCCGGAAACAAGCCGCCGCTCTACATAATCCGCATGCAGCATATCGTGAAGGGCGTCGTAAAGCGGACGCAAATAGGGATCGACCTTCTCTTTCATATCGCCCGGCAGAAACCCGATACGCTCGCCGGCCTCGAGCGCCGGGCGCGACAGGATCATGCGCTCGACCGAGCCGGACAGCAGCAGGCCGACGGCGTGAGCGACGGCGAGATAGGTCTTGCCGGTGCCGGCTGGTCCGACGCCGAAGACAAGATCGTTTGAATCGAGCGCGCGCAGATAAGCGGCCTGGTTGGGGCTGCGCGGACTGATCAGACGTTTGGGCGTGCGGATCGCCAGCGACGACGGCGCATCGGCGGGAACCGGCGCATCGGCAAGCCGCGCCGCGGCCCGCGCCTCGGCCGGCCCGACGGTCTCGCCGCGTTCGAGCCGCGCGTAAAGGTCGCCGAGCGCGCGCAGCGCAGACTGGCGCGCGGGCGCGGGACCGCTTACCGCGAAGCGATTGCCGCGCGGGTCGATGCGCACCCCGAGAGCTTCCTCGAGGATAACCAGATGGGCGTCATGTTCCCCCGAGAGGTCCGCAACGAGACGGTTGTCGTCGAAGTTCAGAATTTCGACGTCCTCGACGGTCGGTTGTTCGCTCAAGCGGCGGCCTCGTCCTTTCCTGGCAACGTTCCCGCGAGCGCATTGGGCGTAACGCCTTCAATCCTCACGGGCGCGATCAATCCTATCATGGATTGTGGCGCATCTGCGTGAACGCTTTGCAAATAGGGCGAACGGCCGATGAGCTGGCCTTCCCGCCGGCCCAGCTTCTCAAAAAGGACCGGCAGGGTCCGGCCCTTCTGGGCGGCGTTGAAGGCCTGTTTCTGGCTGTCGAGCAAAGCCTGCAGGCGCGCCAGACGCGCCTCTTTTTCGGCTTCGGGAACCTGTCGCGCCATCGTCGCTCCCGGCGTGCCCGGCCGGCGGGAATATTTGAACGAAAAGGCCGAGGCGTAGCCCACCGCCTCCACAAGGGCCAAAGTCTGTTCAAAATCCTCGGTCGTTTCGCCGGGGAAACCAACGATGAAGTCGCCGGAAATGGCGATATCCGACCTTGCTGCTCGGATTCGTTCAATCAGACCCAGATAGGCGTCCGCGGTATGGCCGCGGTTCATCGCCTTCAAAATCCGGTCTGACCCCGCCTGAACCGGCAGGTGGAGGTACGGCATCAGCTTTTCCTCCTCGCCGAGCGCGGCGATGAGACTGTCGTCCATGTCGCGCGGGTGCGAGGTGGTGAAGCGGATGCGCTCGATTCCGCCGATCTGCGCCAGATGGCGGCAGAGCTGGCCGAGCCCCCAGGAACCACCGCCCCCAAGTGCTGTTTTGGACCCGAAACGACCCTTTGGCGGCGTGGCTGACCAGGCGTTGACGTTCTGACCGAGCAGGGTGATCTCCTTCACGCCCTGGGCTGCGAGCGTCCGCGCTTCCGCCGTAATGGCGTCGACCGGCCGGGAGACTTCAGCGCCGCGCGTATAGGGCACGACGCAGAAAGTACAGAACTTATCGCAACCTTCCTGAATAGTGAGGAACGCAGTGGGGCGTTCAGCCTGACGCGCATCACCCAGCGCGTCGAACTTCTCGTCGACCGCGAAGTCGGTCTCCAGCACCTCGCCGCGCGCCCTAGCCGCGCGGGCCAGCATTTCCGGCAGGCGATGGTAAGCCTGCGGGCCGAACACGATATCCACTTGCGGCGCGCGCGCTGTGATTTCAGGCCCTTCGGCCTGGGCCACGCAGCCGGCGACGGCGAGCGTAAGCAGCCGGCCGCTGCGCGCCTTCTCATCCTTCAGCTTTTTCAGCCGCCCAAGCTCGGAATAGACCTTTTCAGCCGCTTTTTCGCGGATATGGCAGGTGTTGAGGATCACCAGATCGGCGGCTTCGGCGGATTCCGCCTCGGCATAGCCCAGAGGCTTCAACAACCCCGCCATGCGTTCGGAATCGTAGACGTTCATCTGGCACCCATAGGTCCGGATGAAGACCGATTTTCCCTTCTTTTCCGCGGTTTTTCGCATGCGTCACTGAATTTGCGCTCAATCGGCGCATCTATGGGACAGGCGGCGCGCCGAAGCAAGCCGGGCCGGAGCGCAATCAGGTTAAGTGGAAACCGGTTAACCGGTTCGATCGCGCGATCGATAAAACTCTATAGCGGGATCGGCGCAACGATCTCGCTATAGTCGCGCCGACGTGAGCAATCGTGCTTTGATTGCGCGGGCCGGATTTGGGACAAAGATCGCAGAAATCTGGAGTGTTTCATGCGTTCGTTGCGTATCCGCGCCGGCATAGTGCTTGCGGTCCTCGCCCTGTCCGGCGCGGCCGGCGGAGTCGTGCGCGCTGCCGACGGCGATCCGACGCCTGCCGTCAGCGGCTCAACCCCTGTCGCCGTCGAGATCTTCCTGTCCCAGGCTTGCGGGCGATGCCCGCCCGCCGCCGATTATCTGACCGATCTCGCCGCCCGGCCCGACGTGGTCGCGTTGGCTTGGCATGTGGATTACTGGAACTTCATGGCGCGCGGCGCGGACGGACACTGGGATGATCCCTTTTCAGACGACGCCTTTTCGGAACGCCAGCGCATCTACAACCTTAATATCCGTAAGCGGAGCTCCGTATTTACGCCGCAAGCGGTTATCGCCGGCGTGGAGACTGCAGTCGGGTCGAACCGCGACGCCGTAGAGTCGCTGATCGACGCGGCGCAGGACAGGCCGGCCATGACAATGCGGATGGGCCGTAAAGACGACACGATCACTATCGCCGTCGACGGCGCCGACGAGCCCTGCGAAGCCTTCCTCGTTACGTTCCAACGCGAAGCCCGAACAACAATAACCGGCGGGGACAACGCCGGCGTGCTCTTTGTCGAAGCGAACGTGGTGACGGACGTTCAGCGTCTCGGCGCAATCTGCGCTGAAGCAGCGACATTCAGCGCGCCCGCGCCCGGCGAAGGAAAAGGCTGTGCGCTGCTCGTCCAGGAACCTGAGCAGGGACGGATCATTTCGGCCGCTTATTGCCCGGCGGAGACATAAGAGTTCGCTCAAGAACGCCGCGCGCCATTAACCGCCAAACATTTCTTTGGCCGCTTCCTCCATTTCCTCAGGACTTGGATCGCGCATATGGGTCGCTATCGACCAATGGTGGCCGAAAGGATCGGCGACTGCTGCGAAACGATCGCCCCAGAAGGCGTCGTTGGGCGCCATGGTCGCCTTGCAGCCGGCCGCTGTCGCCCGGTTAAAGACGGCGTCGCAGTCGCCCACATAAAGATGCACGGTCACGGTTGATCCGCCGAGACCGAGCGGCTCCTTGTTTCCCCATTCCTCCATCGCGTCGACCAGCATCACCGGTGCGCCGAACAGACGGAGCTCGGCGTGCATCAGCGTCTCGGGGTCGTTCGGCATGGGAGCGCGCGAGACTTCCTCGGCTCCGAACGCCTCCTTGTAAAAATCGATCGCTTTCGCCGCGCCTTTGACGTGAAGATGCGGCGTTACAGCCGTAAACCCTTCGGGTATGGGTTTCACGTTCGTCATCCTGTTCTCCCTCAAGATCCCGTCGAAACCCTCGCCTTTGACTTGCGCGCCTATCCTCGCTCATCCTATCGTATTCGCCAACGAAAAAGAGGCGCGCGCTGATGACGAGGGGATTCGCCCGCGGCATTGTGACATTCGGCGTCTTTTGCGGCGCGCTTGCAGCATTCGCCGCGGTTTTCGTCGTCCTTGCTTTCGGCGTCGGCGCGCTGCAGCTCTGGCAGGCTGAATGGAAGCCGCAGGGTGAAACCGATCTTCGCTTCACGGAAGTCGACCTGCCGTTCGAAAACGCGCTCGACCCTGAAATTTCACTGCCGTTCATGGCCGCCGCCGCGATCGACATAGATGGAGACGGACGCGAGGAATTGTTTCTCGGCGGCGGGCGCGGGCAGGCCGACGGGCTGTTTCGTTTTGAGGGCGACGCCTTGGTTCCCATGGACGATGTTTACGCCATCGAGAAAAGCGAAAACGACGCAACGCACGGCGCCGCATCAATAGACGTCGACGGCGACGGGCGGATCGATCTTTTCACTGCGCGCGAGTCCGGCGTCTGGCTGCACATGAATAGGGGTCATGGCTTCGACAGCCGGAATCTCGACCTGCCCATCGACGACAATACGACGCCGCTGTCGATTGCGCTCGGCGATGTCAATAAGGACGGCCGCGTCGATTTTTACGTTTCCGGTTATATTCGCAACGACCTTGTCGAAGGACAGTCGATCTTCACCCGGCCTTATGGCGGTTACAGCTATCTTTTCGTCAACGATGGCGACAACGCCTGGCGCGACGCGACCAAAGAGGCCGGTCTCTGGCGCCAGCACAATACGTTTACCGCCGTTTTCGTCGATCTCGACAACGATCTCGACAGCGACCTCGTGATCGCCCAGGACACGGGCGTCGTTGAAATGTACGAAAACACCGGCGCCTTCCCTATGCGTCCGATCGAGAATCCGTCCGTATACAGTTATCCAATGGGAATCGCGGCGGGCGATTACGACAATGACGGGCTTATAGATCTATATTTTTCGAACGTGGGCCATACGCTGCCGGCCAATGTGCTGCGCGGCGACCTGACGGACGATGCGCCGTTTCATCCCGACTTCATGATGTTTCACAATGACGGCGGCCTCAAGTTTTCGGACCGGTCGAAAGGCACGCGCACCGCGCGGCTTGGGTTCGGATGGGGCGCGGCGTTCGCCGATCTCGATCTCGACGGCCGCGAAGACCTCCTGATTGCACAAAATTATGCGAAATTCCCGGCCAACGGTCTGATCCACCGCTACGCCTGCAAGATTATGCTGCAATATGCGGATGGCGCGTTCCGGCCGGTGGAAAAGCGCTCGGGCGCGGCCAACCGTCATTTCGCGTTGGCTCCGATTGTCGCTGATTTTTCGGGCGATGGCGCGCCGGATTTCATCTGGGCCAATCTATCCGGCCCATCCCGCGCTTTCATCAGTAATGGCGCGGCCGGCGACGCTTTGACCGTCAAACTGACGGACGGCGCCGGATCGCTGGGCGCCATTGTCGAGGCGACGACGCCGGACGGCCGCGTGCTGACGAAACAGGCCGTCGCCTCGCAAGGGCTCGGGTCGGACCAGACTTCCGACCTCATTTTCGGGCTGGGCGAAGCATCCGGGGCGGACGTGCGCGTGCGGTTTCAGGACGGCGCGGTCCTGGACTTTCCAGACGTCAACGCCGGCGAAACAATCACTGTCGTTCACTGACGGCGACTTCATAACAAAAACCGGAAAGCCTCATGACCGACGACATCAATTCCGATCGCCTCGTGCGCATCGCCGGCTGGGCGGGGCTATTGGGGGCCCTGCTTGTCGGCGCAGCGGAGTTCGCGCTGCAGTTCAATCCAGAGGGCGGATATGAAAGCGCCGGATACGGATATTTCGCCGACATTGCCCCGGCGCGGTTTTTCTGGGGTCATTATGCGGGCGTGCTCGCGGCGCCGCTTTATATTGTCGGTTACTGGTATCTCTCCCGCATGCTTGCGCCCGGCGGAAAACGGCTGGCGGCGACGTTTTTTCTGATCGGCGCCTATGCCTTTGCTGTGGGAACTGCCTGGCTCGGCCAGCGCGCCTTTCTCGGCTTCACCGTTCAGGCGATGGAGACGGGCGGCGCCAGCGAAGAGCTGTTGCAGACATTCGCGACGCTGAACGAGCCGCTTGTGAACGTCCTTCGCGCAGCGATGCTGGCGGTATCCGCGATCTGGGTTGTTATGATAGTCAGGGGCGGAACACGTTTTCCGCGCTGGATGGCGATCATGAGCCCGTTTGCGCTGCTCGCGGCGATCTTCGCCCTTTACAGCGCAGCGCCGGCGGCCGGCGTATTCGTGCTTCCCGTCGCCATGAACGCCGCCCACGCCGTCGTCTTCGCGCTGGCGCTCGCGACGGAACGCCCGCGCAGGTGACGCGGCGATCAAATTTCAGATCTTGGCGTAGCCGGTTAATTATTCAGCCGCGGCGGCGCCTGACGCGCCAAGCTCGGCGACGCCCTCGATATAGTGCTGACGCTTGCGCCGGTTGATCTCGTCAAGCTCTTCGGCGCGTTTGACGTCGGCTTCCATCAGCGCCTGATAATCCGTCTTGGCGAAGTCGAGCACGCCCATGTCGGCGTAGGTCTGCTGGACTTTCTCCGACCACAGACCAATATCGCGCACGATCGGCACGATCCGCTGAAATAGAACGGAGCGGTACAATTTCATGTAGCCGCATTCCTGCGCGGCGGCGACGCATTCATCGACCGGAAGGTCGAGCGCCTCGTAAGCTTCACGCGCCTCGAACCGGTCGCGCATGTGATAACAGGCCTCGATCAAAAATTCTTCGCGTTCGTCGCGCTCGGCTTGCGTCAGGTGCGGGTAATAGTCCTTCAGAGTCACGCGTCCGAACGCGACATGACGGGATTCGTCTTCCATAACATAGGCGTTGACCTGCTGGGCGAGCGAGTTTTTCGCCGTGTCGCGAATATTGCCGAACGCGGCGAGCGCCAGACCCTCGATCACCACCTGCATGGCGAGATAAGTCATGTCCCAGCGCGAATCCCTGAGCGCCTGATCGACCAGCGTCTGCAACGGCTTGGTCATCGGATAGGCGACGCCGAATTTCTGGAGAAGCTTTTTGTAAGCCTCGATGTGGCGCGCCTCGTCCATCACCTGGGTTGAGGCGTAAAACTTGGCGTCGAGATCGGGAACCTGCTGTACGATCTTCGCCGCGCAGATAAGCGCGGCCTGTTCGCCCTGTAAGAATTGAGAAATATTCCAGGACTGAAAATTGCGACGCGCAACAGCTTTTTCCTTGTCGCTCATCTTCGCCCAAATTGGCGTGTAGTAGAGCGCGCCCATTTCATCGGGCATTTCCATTGGATTTTCGGGGTCGAGCTCTTCGTTCCAATCGATGCGCTCAAGCGCATCCCACTGCATGTCCTTGCCCTTTTGATAAAGGTGCATCATCTGCTTGCGGCCGTCGTCGAACTCCCAGTCGAAAATCGTGTCGTAGCTCTGGGGAACCGTCCAACACGGATCGATGTCAGGGATCACGTAAAGATCGCACAGGGACATTCGGGCCTCCTTCCCCCAAAATGTTCGCCACAGCGCGCGCCCGTCGCCTGCAGCTTTTCGCGCGGTTACACTAGGCAGTTTACTTTAATAAATCAATAATCGTGAGCTGATTTCGGCAGATCCTGCCAATCCGCCCCGCGGATCAGCCTTTTTTTTCGTCCAAAGGCACGCCGTAAAGCTCCAGCCTGTGGGCGACAAGCTTGAAGCCGTGTTCTTTCGCGATCTTGCGCTGAAGCTGTTCGACTTCTTCATTGACGAATTCGATCACGTCGCCCGTGCGCAAATCGATCAGATGATCGTGATGATCCTCCTGGGCTTCTTCGTAACGCGACCGGCCGTCCTGAAAGTCATGACGTTCGACCACGCCGGCTTCCTCGAACAGCCGCATGGTCCGATAGACCGTCGCAATGGAAATCTTCGGATCGATTTCGGACGACCGCCGATGAATTTCTTCAACATCCGGATGATCGTCGGCCATGGACAGGACCCGCGCGATCACCCGGCGTTGCTCGGTCATCCGCATGCCCTTATCAGCGCAGATCTTTTCAAGCCGGTCCATATCGGTCCTCCAGAAAGGGGCGCTTTATACTTCATGCGCCGCGCGCGCGATGCAAGCGCGAGAGCCCAAAACTCCATTATCTCGCTGGCCGCGACAATTGAGTTTGGACTTTAAGCCCCGCGATTGCGCTGTTATAACGTTTTACGCATGACGACAGCGTCAGCCCCGTCGCGATAATAGCGTTTCCGCCTGCCAACGGGCTCGAAGCCTTCCTGTTTATATAGGGTCAAAGCAGCGGCGTTGGCGCCGTCGACTTCAAGAAAAATTCGCTCGAGATTGGACGCCCGCGCGCCGTCGAGAATCCGCCTGAGCAACGCCCGTCCCGCCCCCCGGCGGCGGCGCGCAGGCAGAACGCCGATCGTCAGAAGTTCGGCTTCGTCGGCGATGCGGCGCCACAGCGCAAACCCCTCGACGGGACCGTCCGGGCCGACGAACGCAACGAGCGCCGTCACATGCGGCGCATCGAGCCCGCCGTGCAACGCCTCGCGGCCCCAGCCCGCGGGACCAAAGGCCTGCGCCTCAATCTCAGCCATCGCCGCCGCATCGCCGGGCCCGGCCTCGCGCACCCACCACATGGTCATGCTTGACTGAGCCCTGCGAGCGCCGACCGCCCGGGCGGGCGGGCGTCGGGCGGGCGCAAATAGAGGGGCGCCGGCGGTCCGTCGGGAAGCGGCGCGCGGGCGGCGAGGCGCGCGACGATTTTGGCGTCGATCTGCGCCGGCGCATTCGAGGCCGGCCAATCGGGCAAGTGCGCCGAGACCTGCCCGGCGCCCGAACCGACCAGCGCCGCCAACGCGCCATCGGCCGCGGCCTTCAGTTTCTCCGCGGCTATTTCAGGGTCGGCGACAAAAGGCGCAAGCCGCGGCGCGCCGCCCGGCCCGTAAAGGCCGGCGTAAACCTGGCCGCGGCGCGCATCGATCACCGCCGCTGCAAGCCCGCCCTGCGGCGCGTCCTCGACCGCGGCGGCGAGAGCTTCAAGGCTGGTCACGCCAACCGCCGCAACGCCGGTTCCGAGCGCCAGGCCGCGGGCGAAAGCGAGCCCCACCCGCACCCCTGCGAACCCGCCCGGCCCGACCACAACGCCGACCCGGTCGAGGTCGGAAACGGCCATCCCCGCCTCCGCCAGCGCTGACGCCGCCAACGGCGCCAGCGCTTCCGCATGGCCTTTTTCAAGCGGCAAAAACTTATCCGACAGCACAACGCCGTCCCTTAGGATGGCGAGCGAGCAGGACTGAAGCGCCGTATCGAAACCGAGGGTGATCATGACGCGATTATTCCAACCGGTTGCGAGGAATTCGATTATGCGCGGTTCGAGGCTGCGCGCCAAAGCAAAGGGAGCTGATAATGCCTGATCCCCGCCAATACCAGTTCGATCTCTTTCCCGACGACAGGCCCGAACCTGTTGCGCTCGCCGAAGAATGGTATCCCGGCATTCGCGAAACCTGGGCGGGGTCGACCTCGCGGCGCATTTACGACCCTATTTTTGGCGTGCGCGCCGTTGTTATCCACGCCACGGCGGGCGCGTCGTCCGAAGGCGCGGTGTCGGTGATGCGCGCCGGAAAAGCGAGCTTTCACTGGCTCGTGCCCGACGAGGATGAAGCGCAGCACGGCGCTTTCGCCTGGGCCTGCGCGCCGGAAGCGCGCGCGGCCTGGCATGTCAGGAACGCCGTTTCCCATCCTGACGTCTGGGCCGGAAACAAGCGGACAAATCATTTCTCGCTGGGCGTCGAAATCGTCAACCGGGCCGTCGTCGCCGACGCTTTCTCGGACTGGCAGGTCGACATGGCCGCGCAGATCGTGCGCTACGCCTGGGCGAAATATCCCAATCTGCGCCACGTGGTGAGCCACGCGAAACTCGACCCCGAGCGGCGCACCGACCCGGGCGCGCATTTCCCTTGGGAGAATTTCAGGACCCGCGTGCTGACCGGCGGGAGCGATCCGATCGCCGACCTTATCGCAACCGCCACGGCGGCTGGCGCTATCACGCCGAACAACGCGGACCCCTGTCCCGAATGCGACTGATGCGACGCTCTCGCTGACCGCGACTCATGGGCTCTGGAGAAAAAGCCTTCTATTTCAATGCCGACCTTTAAATGGAATCTCAGGTCGTCAGCGAGAGCTTGGTATGAGCTAGGCGAAGCTGCAGGCGTCGTTGAAAGACAGCCGCGGGCTGCGCGGGAACAGGTTTTCATCCGTGCCGTAGCCGATATTGCACAGGAAGTTCGATTTGACCGTCGCGTCGCTGAAGAATTCCCTGTCGACGCCGTCATTGTCGAAGCCCGACATCGGGCCGCAGTCGAGCCCGAGCGCGCGCGCGGCGATCATGAAATAAGCGCCCTGCAGCGTGCCGTTGCGAAACGCCGTCGTCTCGATGAGCGGCTCGTTTCCCACGAACCAGCTTTTCGCGTCCGTATGCGGGAAGAGTTCCGGCAGGCGTTCGTAAAACGCCATGTCGCAGCCGATGATGACACAACATGGCGCGGCCATGGTTTTGGCGATATTGCCTTCGATGAGATGCGGCTTCAGGCGCTCCTTGCCTTCCTTCGAGGTAACGAACACAAAACGCGCCGGCGAGCAGTTCGCCGAGGTCGGCCCCCATTTCATGAGATCGTAGACCGCTTGAATGAGCGTTTCCGAAACCGGCCGGTCCTCCCACCCGTTGCGCGTGCGCGCCGTGCGAAAAATGATGTCGAGGGCTTCGTCGTTGATGATCTTGTCGGACATTCAATCCACCCGTTAGCCGATTACGAATTGACCCTTACCGGGCCGGGTCATCGCACCCGGCTGCATGAAGCGCCGGTCGCTGCGCGCATTATCTTTGGCTGAGTCCGCCGCCGCGAAAAGAGACTTCAAGAGATGCGCCAGCGCAAAACCGCCCGTTATTTCTCGTACCGGAAACCGAGCTCGAGACAAACCTGGTAATAAGCGACCTTGTCATTGTCGATAAAACCGCGAGTCTCCTTCACCTCGAACCAGTCGAGATTCTTGATCGACTTCGACGCGGTCGAAACGGCGTTTTCGATGGCGTCCTCGATCGACTGTTTCGACGTGCCGACGACTTTCGAGACGGCGTAGACATTATCCGACATGGCGTGCCTCCGTTTCAGCTTGTCAACCGGCCGGGCGGCCGGGTCGAATAAGAACAGGCGCCGGAGAAAACGGCGTTTCACATCACCGGTTCGACCTTCGCGACCTCCGGCACGTAATGTTTGAGAAGGTTCTCGATGCCGGCCTTTAACGTCATGGTCGAGGATGGGCAGCCCGAGCAGGCCCCGTGCATCGATAAAAAGACGACGCCGGTGCGCGGTTCGTAATGCTTGAAGACAATGTCGCCGCCGTCGGCGGCGACCGCCGGGCGCACGCGCGTTTCGATAAGCTCGATGATCTGCTCGACGATCTCGCGATCCTCGCCCTCATAATCGTCGAGCGCCGAGGCCGCCGGCGCGGGCTGCGCCGCGTCTTTCGACACTACCGGCAAGCCTGCGCTCAGGTGATCGGCGATCGCGCCGAGCAAGGCGGGCTTGATGTACATCCACTCGACTGCTTCCGATTTGGTCACAGTGACGAAATCGGACCCCAGATAAACGCCCATGACCCCGTCGATCTCGAACAGGACGGCGGCGAGCGGCGAGGCGGCGGCCGTTTCGACAGTCGGGAAATCCATGCCGAGCGCGCCCTCGCCCAAAACCGCCGCGCCAGGCAGGAATTTCATCGATTGCGGATTCGGCGTGTCTTCGGTCTGGATAAACATGGACGCGGCCTTCCTCTTGTTTTCGGCCCGTTCGACTACTGCCCATCTAGGCGTCTCAGACGCCCCGGACAAGACGCGCAAACCGTTCAGTCTACCGGCCCGCCGGGCCAGCTCAGCCCCAGCGCATCCAGCCGCGACCGGCACGCCGCCTGAAACGCCGCCGATGCGGCCGGATCGACGCCCGCTGGCAGGGCGGGCTTCCGTGCGCTTGCGTTGGCGCGCGTTCCGACAAGACCCTCGAGATTGGCGGGTTTGGGGATATCGAGGTCCGAAAACAGCGCTTTGAGCTTTTCAAGATTGTTGAGGTCTGCGGTGTCGAGCGCAACCATTCTGATTTCCGGATGGCGCAGATGAAAATCGGTCGCCCGCGCCTCGGTCTCGAAACTGTACCAGACGAAACGCAGATAATGACGCTCGCGGGGATCGCGGCGTTCAAGCAGATCCGCCATGTCGAGCAGGTTCGTCTTCGCATCGGGACGCAAAACCCAGATATCCGGATCCTGGGCCGCATTCGCGCCGGGCGCGCCCTGCGGCGGATGTCTGTTGAAATAACTGCTCGCAACCGCGTCCGGATCGCGAAAGAGATAGATCGCCTTGAGCCGGTCTCCCAAGGCCTCAGCGGTTTCGTCAGCGAAGGTCTTTATGAACAGGTGGTTTGACTCGAAATACCCTTTCGAGAATTTCGCCCGCCAGTAAACGCCCGGCAGTTTGAACCGGAAGAACTCATTTTTGATGAATTGCGCATCGCCCGCGCCGGCGCGCTCAAGCACGGCGCCGTTCATGATCGGATGGGGCTCGTGAAAGGCGCGAAACCCTTCGACCGCTGAAAATATGGCGCTCAGCGACTGGGTTCCCGTCCGTCCGGTGGTGGCGACGAAAACGAAACTATCCACGTCGCGACAGATTAATCGTCCTACGGCGTTTGTCGTCAGCGCCGCCAAATCGTTATTTCGAATTATTCTCGGCGCAAGGCCCACAAAACGCTCCTTCGCCAGATGTCGGAAGCCGGTTTTTCGGGCGCCGTTTTCCGACGATAGTCATTATAAATCTGCATCGAAACAAATCGTTGCGACAGGCGGGCCGCTGGCTTACAGCAGGGTTTCATTCATACTCAAAATTCGGCCGAGCGGAACGCGCATATCATGGACGACACTTCGACGAAATTCACCGACAAGGAAGCGCTTGATTTTCACACGCGCGGCGGCAAGCCCGGCAAGATAGAGGTCACTCCCACCAAGCCGATGGCGACGCAGCACGATCTGTCGCTGGCCTACAGCCCCGGCGTCGCGGTTCCCGTCAAGAAGATCGCCGAAGACCCCGATCTCGCATATGACTACACCGCCAAGGGCAATATGGTCGCCGTCATTTCGAACGGCACGGCGATCCTCGGCCTGGGCAATCTGGGCGCGCTCGCCGCCAAGCCGGTGATGGAGGGGAAATCCGTCCTCTTCAAGCGCTTCGCCGACATTGACAGCATCGACATCGAAGTCGACGCCGAAGACCCCGAAGCTTTCATCAACTGCGTCAAATATCTCGGCCCGGCTTTCGGCGGGATCAATCTCGAAGACATCAAGGCGCCGGAGAGCTTCGAGATCGAGCAGCGCCTGAAAGAGGAAATGGACATCCCCGTCTTTCACGACGATCAGCACGGGACGGCGATCATCGCCGCCGCCGGGCTCCTGAACGCGCTCGACATCACCGGCAAGTCGATCAAGGAGATCAAAGTGGCGGTCTCGGGCGCGGGTTCGTCAGCGCTTTCGGTGATCGGTCTCATCAAGGCGATGGGCCTGCCGCATGAAAACGCCATCGTCTGCGACTCGAAGGGCGTCATTTACAAGGGCCGCACCGAACGGATGGACCAGTGGCGCTCGGCCCACGCCGTAGAGACCGACAAGCGCACGCTGGCCGAGGCCGTTGACGGCGCCGACGTGTTGCTCGGCCTTTCGGTCGGCGGCGCCGTAACCCAGGATATGGTCAAGACGATGGCGAAGAGCCCGATTATCTTCGCCATGGCCAATCCTGACCCGGAAATCGCGCCCGAAGACGTTCAGGCCGTGCGCGACGACGCGATCATCGCCACCGGGCGGTCGGACTATCCCAACCAGGTCAACAACGTTCTCGGCTTTCCCTACATCTTCCGCGGCGCGCTCGACGCCCGCGCCCGCACCATCAACGAGGAAATGAAGATCGCCTGCGCCGAGGCGCTGGCGAAACTCGCGCGCGAGGACGTGCCCGACGAAGTCGCCTCGGCCTACGGCAAGCGCCTCAAATACGGGCCCGGTTATATTATTCCGACGCCTTTCGACCCGCGGCTTATCTCCACCATCCCGCCGGCCGTCGCCAGGGCGGCGACCGAAACGGGCGTGGCGCGCAAGCCGATCGAGGATATGGCGGCCTATTCCGAAAGCCTCGCCATGCGGAGCGACCCGTCGGCCTCGTTTCTGCAGAAAATCTACAGTTCGCTTCGCGGGCGTGAGGAGCCCAGGCGCATCGTTTTCGCCGAGGGCGAGGAGGAATCCGTCATCCGCGCCGCTTACGCGTTTCAGCAGGAGGGACTCGGCAAGGCGCTTCTCATTGGCCGCGAAGAGGAAATCAAGTACGGCTTGCGCGCGGCGGGGCTTCCCGACGATGCGGAATTCGAAATCCACAATGCGCGGCTGTCGACCCACAACCCGGCCTATACGGAATATCTCTACAAACGCCTGCAGCGGCGCGGCTATCTGGCGCGCGACGCCCAGCGTCTCGTCAACACCGATCGCAACGTATTCGGCGCCTGCATGCTCGCGCATGGGCTCGCCGACGGCATGGTGACGGGCGTCACCCGCCATTACGACGTAGCGCTCGAGAACATCAAGCTTGCGCTCGATCCGCGGCCGGGCGAGCGGCTCATTGGGGTCTCGATTGTGCTTGCAAGGGGACGCACGCTGTTCATCGCCGACACCCACATCACTGAACTGCCGGCGCCGCAGGACCTCGCGGAGATCGCCGTGCAGGTGGCGCACGCCGCCCATCATCTCAATTACACGCCGAAAGTCGCGTTCATTTCCTATTCGAATTTCGGCAATCCTGATACGGAGCATTCTCGCCGCGTGTCGGGCGCGGTTCAGATTCTTGACGGGCGCGGCGACATCGATTTCGAATATGAAGGCGAGATGACGCCGCGCATGGCGCTGAACGAACGCTATCGCGCGGTTTATCCGTTCTCGCGGTTAACCGGCGAGGCGAACGTTCTGATCACGCCGGGCGTGCACTCCGCGGCGATTTCGTCGAAACTTTTGGGCGAGATCGGCGGCGCCACAGTGCTTGGTCCGCTGTTGATCGGGCTCGAAAAGCCGGTGCAGATCTGTCAAACCGGCGCGCGCGTAAGCGACATTGTCGCGCTTGCGGCGATGGCGGCCTACGAAATTGACAGGGTCCCGGCCCCTCAGGCGAAAGCGGCGGAGTAGGCGACGGCTATTCCGCTCTTATTCTTTCGCCCCGGCGCGGAACTTCGCCGACTGGCCGCGCATCAGCGACGCCGCCCAGGGCCGCGGCAGGGCTTTGGCGAACCAGACGATGAACTTGTTCCAGGCGCCGGGCACATAGACCACATGGCCGGCCTCAACCGCGCGCAACGCGCCTTCGACCACCGGTTCCGCCTGCATGAACATATATTTCGGCAGCTTCGAGACGATCGCGCGCGTATCGTTGACGTCGTGAAATTCGGAATAGGTGAAGCCGGGGCAAACCGCCGAAACATTGACGCCCGATCCCGCGCATTCCGCCGCCAGCGACTGGGAAAAGGAAACGAGAAACGCCTTCGACGCGCCGTACATCGTATGTCCCGACGAACCGGGCATCAGTCCTGCGACGGATGAAACCTGCACAATCCTCCCGAAACCGCGCTCGAGCATGCCGGGAAGCGCCAGGCGGACGAAATGCGCGTAACCGGTCACCATGACTTCCAGAAAATCGCGGTGCGCCGCCCAGGGCGAGTCGGCGCAAAAGCCCGGCAGGCCGTAGCCGGCGTTGTTAATGAGGATGTCGACCGGCAACCCTTCAGCAGCCAGCGCATCCATTATCTGCTGCGGCGCGGCCGGGTCGGCGAGATCGGCAGGAAAAACGCGCGTTTCTGCAGCGTAGTCGCGATTCAGTTCATTGGCGAACGCGTCGAGCCGGTCGCGCCTGCGCGCCGTAAGAATCACATTCGCGCCCTTGACCGCCAGCGACCGGGCGAACGCCGCGCCGATACCAGCGGAGGCTCCAGTCACCAAAGCCCAGCTACCGCGATAGATCATCTGTTTCGTCCTTTCCAACGGAAATGTCGGTCAGTTTGCGTTGAATCGCTCCGGTTGCGCGATCGGCCGGCTTTAATCCTGCGCACTTATTTTCCAGTATAAAAACGCGCAACGCTTGAACCGGCGCACGTAACTGAAATCAATCTACACCGGTCGGCAGCGCAATTCATCAGAGGGCGAGTTTGACGCTTTATCAAGGAGTGACTCGCCATGCCTTCAAAAATCGTCCCCCTACTTTCCATTTTCGCTCTCGCTGCAGCCGCAGCGGCGCCGGCCAGAGCCGATGTCGTACGATTCTCCTACAAAGGCTACGAACTTGAGACGAAGGCCGGCGTCGAGCGGCTTTATCACCGCCTCGAAGCGCGCGCGGAACGTTTTTGTGCAACGCCCGGCCGGCGCCCGCTTGATTATGTAAAGATGGAGGCCGCCTGCGCAAAACATCTCACCGCGGATTTCGTCAGTGCGATCGATCATCCGGCGCTGACCCGGCTTCACACATCGGTTACGATCGAGGAACTCTAGCCAGGTATGGTTAACCAGCCCCGGCGGGGACGGCGCGCCCAGCGTGCTGTCCCCGCACCTTTTTATTCGGAAGCCCGCCTAG